>CAISUD010000064.1 GCA_903888625.1 uncultured bacterium | reverse complement strand
TCAGAGCGGGGAGATTGGAAATCGGTCGAACGATATGTCGCCAATCAAGGAAAGACGATGGACGACACCACTTATCAACTTAAGCTACTCTAGCTCAGGCCTCCGGTCATACCCCGTCGGCTTGCCGCGGGGTAATTGATTCGAGATTTTCAACTTACTAAAGAGCCTTATATCCGAGGAATTAAATTATCAATAGAAACTATTCAAATAATGGCACTCGTAGTAAAAAATTTAGAAGCTAAAAAACAAAATCTAGAAAATGCTTGCACTTCGGAACTTTATGCTACTGACGAAGCTTTAAAATTAGTTAAAGATGGTAAAAATTTTCGTGAGGCTTATCAAGAAGTAAAAGAAAAATATGTCTAATCCTTGGGATTTGAAAACTCAAATGTTAGAAGCCATAAATAAAAATGGTGGTTTTGTAAATTGTCATGCCCATTTAGATAAAGCATATTATATAACTCGTGAAGGACTAGATAAAAGTAATCTACGAATGGAAGAAAAATGGAATTTGAGTGATGATATTAAAAGATCTTCAACAACAGAACAAATTGAAGAGCGAATTCGTAGAGGTCTAGATATGTTAATTGCCCAAGGTTGTAAATTGACCTGCACTTTCATCGACGCTTATGACGCTGTTGGGCATAAGGCTATCGATGCTGTGAATGCTGTAAAAGAAGAGTATAAAGATAAAATTAAACTAATCACAATGACTCAACCCTTAGGTGGTTTGATTGATGACGAGGCTCGAAAACTATTTGAAGAAATTACTGAAAAAGCAGATATAGCTGGCGGACTACCTTCAAAAGATCGTCCCAATGATGAAAAAAGTTTTGATTTACTTTTTGAAATTGCAAAAAAACAAAATAAGCCGGTTTTTGTTCATATCGACCAAGAAAATAACCCGGGTGAACGTGATAGTGAAAAATTAATTGAAGCAGTGAAACGTCATAATTATCAGAATCGCACTGTAGCAATTCATGCACTTTCTGTTTCAGCACAGCCGAAAGAATATCGCCAAAAAATTTACAAACAATTTGCTGAACTTGGTATAGCTGTTGTCGTCTGCCCAGTGGAAGCAATAAATATGAAACAATTAGATGAACATTTAGCACCTGTTCATAATTCTATTGCCAACGTGCCAGAAATGATTGAAGCTGGAGTGCTCGTCGGGCTTGGGACTGATAATGTTTGTGATTTCTATGGACCATTCAACGATGGTGATATGTGGATAGAATTACGTTTTCTAATGGAATCTTGTCGTTATTATGATTTTGATCAATTAGTAAAAATTGCTTCCACAAACGGCCGAAAAATTTTGGAGTATAAATAAATGAAATTTCCAATTTTCAGTAAAAAATTTTTGTACACTTTTTCAGGAGCCTTTTTCTGGGCAATTGCAATCCTTTTTACAAAAATTATTTTAAAAAATGGAGAAAATACTTATAATCTTGTATTTTGGACAATATTACTCGCCTGCCCTTTTTGGATTTATATTTTTTCTAAAAACATAAAAGAGTTTAAAACAATTTCTAGAAAAAGTTATTGGATATTAATAGGAATGGGATTAATCGGATCAATGGCAGTAAATATAATAGAGATGTTTGCTATAAAATATAGTCAAGCAATTAATTATTCATTTTTAATCAGAAGTGTAGTTCTATTTACTATTATATTTGCATTTGTTTTTCTTGGTGAAAAAATTACTTGGAAGAAAATATTAATAACTTTTTTTATTCTTGCTGGAGCTTATTTACTGACAACCAGTGGAAAAATTATTCACTTATCTTCAGGAGACATTTTTACATTAATTGAAGCTCTACTTCTTTCTTTCGGCAATACGATTTTAGGGAAAATGGCAACCAAAAGGATGAGCTCAGACCTAAGTGCATCAGCCAGCTATATTATTGCCGTATTGCCTATGACCTTAATTGCACTATTTATGGGAGCAATTGCTATGCCAAAAGCACCAATATTTTTAATTCTTTTAACCATCTCAAATATTTTTGGTACGACATTTAGATTTAAAGCCTACAAAAATGCATCAGCATCTTATGTAACTATGATCTATTCTTTCACTCCGGTAATTGTCCTATTTTTAGCAATTCCTTTTTTGGGAGAGACAATTACACCAATTCAAATCATCGGCGGAGTTTTAATCATCCTAGCAGGAATTTTCGTTGAAAAATTGAAAATTTAATTCTATTTTTTCAATTCAAAAAAGTGAGTGCGGTCGGGGCCAGTACCGACTGAAACTATTTCTACGTTTAAATCACTTAATTTATTTTTAAGATATTCTAAATAAGTAACTAAGGCTGGTGATACATTTTTCACATCCGAAACTCCATAATTGGCATTCCCCCAACCTAGCATTTTTTCTGTTTCTACCCCTGTGACTTGGTTTAAACGAAGTGGAAATTCTTTAGTTATCTTGCCATCAACTTCATAACCAGTTACAACTTCTATTTTGTCAGTCGGACAAACATCTGCTTTGTTGATAAAAATTTTATTCACTCCAGAAAGTCCTATCGCATAACGAAGGGAAAAAATATCGAGCCAGCCACACATTCTGGGTCTACCAGTTGTGGCACCAAATTCACCCCCAGAAACTTGAAAAAGATTTTCAACTTCAGTATCTTTTATTCTGGCTGGAAAATCTCCCCCACCGACTTTGGTAGTATAAGCTTTCATAACTCCATAAACATTGCGAATGACAGAATGGGATACACCCAAGCCGAGACAAACATTGGCGGGTAAAACATTCGAGCTTGTAACATTCGGATAATCACCAAAATCAATATCAAGCATGATACCTTGAGCACCTTCAGCTAAAATATTTTTACCTTCGCTTAATCTTTTCTGAATTAAATAAGACAAATCACAAATCTGCATTTTCTTTAATTCTCTTAATGCTTGGAACCATTTCACTTTGGCTTCATTTATTTTATTTTCATCAATAACAAAGCCATATTCTTTTTCATACATTTTCAAAAAATTCATATGCAATTCGGAAAGGTCTTTTTCTTTTTGTTCAAAATCAGGGAAATTTATATCGCCAACCAAAAACCCTCGACGAGCTCGAGAATCACCATAAGCCGGACCAATACCTCTGGCTGTAGTGCCTATCATCTTGCCACCTTTACTTCTATAAAATTCTTCAGCTTGGTCAAGGTATGGATGTAAATATGAAACTAATTTTGCTCTGTCTGAAATATATAAACGAGATAAAACTTCAAAGCCTAAATTTTTTAATTCCGCAATTTCTTTTACTAAAGAAACGACATCGACTACGACGCCATTCCCAACATACAATTCAACATCTTTTTGTAAACAACCAGAAGGTACAATATGCCCAATAAAAGTTTTATCTTCAAATTTCAAGGTGTGGCCAGCGTTGGCTCCTCCTTGAAAACGAGCTACTCCTGAATAAATGCCAGAACCTAAAAGCTGATCAATATTTTTACCTTTACCTTCATCGCCCCACTGAAGACCAACTAAGACATCTATGAATCCAGTTTTTTTAGAAATTTTCTTTTCCATATTATTTATTTATTATTCCCACTATAATTGGGAGCTTCTTTAGTAATAGAAACATCGTGCGGATGACTTTCGCGAATTCCAGATTGAGTAATCCGAACAAAACGTGCCTTTTTTTGAAGAGTTGAAATATCTTTGGCTCCGCAATAACCCATTCCCGCTCGGAGCCCTCCGATCAATTGATAGATGACCTCATACAAGCCTCCTTTAAAAGCTACTCGCCCTACAATTCCTTCTGGCACTAGTTTTTTAATATCATCTTCGGCATCTTGAAAATATCTATCTTTTGAACCTTTTTCCATCGCTTCAATTGAACCCATTCCTCGATAAGTTTTAAATTTTCTGCCTTCATAAATAACTGTTTCTCCGGGAGATTCTTCTACTCCAGCAAAAAGTGAACCTGCCATAATGGCACTTGCTCCAGCAGCGAGAGCTTTTGAGATATCACCAGTAAAAATAATTCCGCCATCGGCAATTACTGGCACACCAGTATTCTTTAAGGCTTTGGCAACTTCATAAACAGCTGAAAATTGAGGATAACCAACTCCTGCGATAACTCGAGTAGTACAAATAGACCCTGGCCCAATTCCGACTTTCACAGCATCAGCCCCGGCTTTAACTAAATCTTTGGCTGCTTCGGCAGTGGCAATATTCCCGACAATCACTTGTAATTTTGGAAATTCTTTTTTAATTTTTTTCAACATTTCTATCACCCCTTTTGAATGTCCATGAGCAGTGTCGAGTACCACAACATCTACTTCATTTTTTACTAAAGCAGAAACTCTTTCTAGAGTATCCGCTGTCACTCCTATGGCTGCCCCAACTCGCAATCTACCAAAATCATCTTTGCAAGAATTTGGACGAGATTTGACCTTGATGATATCTTTGTAAGTGATAAGTCCGATAAGTTTATTATTTTTATCAATTAAAGGTAATTTCTCAATTTTATGTTTCATTAAAATCTCTTCTGCTTTTTTCAAATTGGTATTCACATCTCCAGTAATTAAATTGTCTTTGGTCATCACTTCTGTCACACATAATTCTAAATTTTTCTGGAAGCGTAAATCGCGATTGGTCAGAATACCTTTCAATTTATTTTCTTTATCAACAATAGGAATACCTCCGATTTTATTTTCTTTCATGAGTTGCGCAGCCTCTTTAAGCAATGCCGTCTCAGGCAAACTTATCGGATCGTGAATCATCCCACTTTCGCTACGTTTTACTTTTCGAACCTGAGCTGATTGATCGGCAATAGTCATATTCTTGTGGATAATCCCAATTCCACCTTCCTGAGCCATAGCGATAGCCATAGCAGACTCTGTGACGGTGTCCATCGCAGCTGAAATAATAGGAATATTTATTTTAATTTTTTTAGTTAATTTCGAAGAAACATTTACCTCACGTGGTAAAATTTCTGAATATTGGGGCACGAGTAAAACATCGTCATAAGTGAGGCCTTCTTTAAAATTTTCTAAATCTTTCTTTAAAGCCATATATAAAAATATCTTAGCATATTCCGCCACATTTTGCGAATTTTAATAAAAAATTATCGCAAATTCACAACAAGTAAAATTATATAAAACAAAATAAAAATCATCGGAATATTTTTTTCAATTTCAGAAAGTGGATGATATTTTTTCTTATCTCTACCTTCACCCAAAAAATGCCATTCTGTTTCAAAAAGAGCGATCGGCAATTTCTTTTCCACTTTATGTATTACACTAAATTTAGCTCTGTTTAATTTTTGATAAGCACAAATTATTTTATACCAAGAATAACAAATTGTAAGTCCGATAAAAGGAACTACTGTAAAAATGAAAGCAACTTCTGAAATGTTTTTTATTTCAACATAACCTAATATACCAATGATTGCAGTGTTAAGTCCCAGAAAAAAATTATTCGACTTCTGACTTCGATCATTCGTGCAATTGAAAATATGTAAATAAATACGATACTGTTCTAAATAGTGATCAATATAACGGTCCTTATGTTCCGTTAAATGTTCCAAATTCCTAGCAAATAATAAATTGTCTATATCTTTTTCTATTGGATCCATAGTTATATTATACTATAAAAAATAAAAAAGACTTCAAGTTTTGACAACCTGAAGTCTTTATTTGTAGAATATCACTTTAGTGACTTTAGTGATGCAATTTTAAGTAAAACATTTTTACGAATTTCTGGAAAATTCTTATTGTATTGAATCATCACAAGTATTTCTATTAATGCTTCAATATCATCTCCTGCACTTTGTAATTTCTTATTAAGTAATTCATTTGCTTTTTTATTTACAAGAAAATAAAGTTTATTTGGTAAAAAATTTCTTGAGTATTCACTTAAACTTAACACTTTTTCAGTGGTATCAGCATGATTATATTCATACCAAAAAATTTCTATACATTTTTTTTTAAAAAATCTTCTAAGCCAGAATCCAAGGTATTCGCAATTTATATACAATGCTTCTCCCAAAGATTTAATTTCCAAAATTTCTTTTTTTGTAATTTTTATATTTAAGGCCCTTCTTATGTCACTCTCAGTAAGTGGCACCTCCAATGATAATTTTTTTACATCTACTTCTTTTTTTGTTTTCATATTACTATTTTTTTTGATTTATATTGATTTGATTTTCTTAAATTCCATAAAGAAACTAAGAAAACCAAACTAATTAAACCAAAACCTTTTTTGTCAAAGATAAATTCTATCTTTAGATTAGCCCCCCCCAACACCTTTGTCAAGTTGACAAGTAGAAAAACTATATGTCTTACATATAGGAATATGTAGAAAATTTTATTTTTTCAAAAGCCACTCGGGATCTTGGCGGACTAATAGTTTCTTTTTATTCTCTTGATCTTGTAGAATAGCTTCTACAGCACGCTCCATTCGCATTCCTTGTGAGCCTTTTATAAATATCAAATCATTTTTTTTAACAAAAGTTTTAAGAAATTCCCCTGCTTCGGTTGCATTATTAAATTCAAAAATATTTTCTTCATCCATCCCAGCTTCTACCGCCCCGAGTTTAAAGGATTTTGCTCGCTGACCTACTACTATTAATATATCTGTATTTTCTTTGGCAATCTTACCAATATTTCTATGAGCTTCTTCAGTATGTCGTCCAAGCTCGAGCATATCTCCTAAAACTGCAATCTTTCTTGAATTATTATTTTTTATTTCACCTAATGTCCGTAAACCAAATTCGCACGCAAAAGGTGAGGAATTGTAAGTATCATCAATAATAAAGGAATCATTGATTCCCGAAAGTAGTCGCATTCTGCCTGGTGGTACTTCATAATTTTTTAATTTATTGACCGCTTCCAACATATTTAATTTTTCACCAGAACAAAAAGCGAGCGATGCGAGCGAAGCATAAACATGGTTTCTACCGAAAACCCCTTCGATAATTACTGGCAAACTACTACCACCTTGATCGACACGAAAAATAATTCCTTTGGGAATATTTTCTTCGTAAAAAATACTGTCTCCCGAAGCCAGCAAGTCGGCACCTTCTTTGAAACCATAAGTAATAGTCCGATTTTTACTTTTCTCTTTCATTTTTAAAATTGATTCATCGTCAGCATTTAAAACGAGCAAACCATCTTTTTTTAAAGTTTTAATTAATTTACTTTTTTCTTCAACTAAATGTTCTCGTGAATTAAAAAATTCTATATGCACTGGAGTCTCTCCAATTGCCGTCATTATCACCGCATCTGTTCGAAGCCAAGAAGCAGTTTTCTTCATATCACCTGGTTTACCAATACCAACTTCCAAAACCAACCATTTTGGATATTTATGCGGCCAAACAATTAACCATAGACCCTTCAAGACATTTAAAAGCCAAATACTTGGACTATTCCAGCCATTTGGAACTCCCAAAATTGTCAGTGGCAAACCAATTTCACTATTATAACTTTTTTCGCTTTTACGAACATACGACATACCAGAAATCACAGCAAAAAGTGCGTCTTTGGTAGACGTCTTGCCGACAGAACCAGTTATGGCGACGATTTTTGGTTTATACTTCCAGAGTACAAGTCGTGACTCAATTTGTAAAATATAAGATATAATTTTTTTGAATGTTGTTTTCATGGTTCGGTTTTACTCACCATGACCCTGAGTTTCTATCGAAGGGTCATTTTATTTTTTATTATTTTTCTTTTTAATCTGTAAAAGCTTTTTGACTTCTTTATCAAAATCAGAAACATAATTTTTATCTTGTTCGACACGATATTTCTCATACTCTTTGAGTGCCAAAGCTTCAGCCACTTCATGACTTATTTTGCCAAGATTATTTAATATTTGTCGTTCATTAAATTTTAAAAAGGCATCAAGTTTTGCTACCCAATCTTTCATATACATAATAATACCTTTTTCTGCCTGCATTTCCGCATAATCAAGATACATAGTCACAATTCTATTTAGGTGATCCAGTTCTTTTTCTTGTAAATAATTCTTTGCAATTATCACATCAGTTTCTCGAATAGCTCCTTTCGGCGAATTCCTCCAGCTCGTCAAACCCATATTTTTTTTCTTGCTATCCACTCTGTCATAAATTATTTCCGCGGCAGTTTGACCTGTAATCGCAAAATGAAGCTTGTTCTGCACCGTAGCAAAAAATTGCTTCGTTATTTCTTCATTTGGATTATAATCCGCGCTGCACTGCATATAAATATCAGTGATTTTTTTATAAAATCTTCTCTCACTGCTACGGATATTTCTGATTCTTGCCAGTTGTTCTTCAAAATAATCTTTTCCAAAAATATTATCAGGATTTTTCAATCGTTCATCATCCATCGTAAAACCTTTTATAATATATTCCTTTAATCTTTCTGTCGCCCAAATACGAAATTGTGTAGCCCTGGCGGAATTTACTCTATACCCGACAGAAATAATAGCATCTAGGTTATAGTAATGCGTTTTATAAATTTTCCCATCACTAGCAGTTGTTTCCAAAATGGAAATAACTGAATCTTCTTG
>CAISUD010000063.1 GCA_903888625.1 uncultured bacterium | reverse complement strand
TTTGTGCGTCGGGTAGGAATTTCTCTCCTTACAGGAGCAGTATACCTTTTCAATTCGCTAGGCGAATAATGAAAAGCTTTTCGAATCCTACCCGAAATAAAGCAGTTTATTTCTCACGACGAGACATAAATAAAAAACCCAAGCAAAAGCTTGAAGTTTTTTAATTTTGTGCGTCGGGTAGGATTCGAACCTACGTAGCCCGAAGGCGACAGATTTACAGTCTGTTGTGATAGACCACTCCACCACCGACGCAATTTTACGACACAAATCGCATGTATATAAAATAACATAAAATGATTTTTTTTGCACACTTTTTAAAACGATTAGCTATTTTCTCAAATAGGTTTATACTCAAAGTATTATTAATATTAATCAAAAAATTTTATGCTTACATTAATCGCTTTTATTTTAATAGTTTTGTGGCTTATTGGTTTTATCGGTTTTCATATTCTTGGAGGATTTATTCATATCCTTCTTGTTATTGCTATTATATTATTCCTAATTCGAATTATCCGCGGGAAGAATCCATTAAAATAAATTTATAAAAAAAATCAGCCCACCTTTTTGAAGATGAGCTGTTCTAAGTTAATATTTTATTTATTAGGTTGTAGTAATTTGGTTATCACCTGAATCAGATTGAGCCAATTCTTCTGGTTTTAATTCGCCACGAAGAAATTCAAAGAGTTTCCCCTTATCATACGTAGCAAGTAACTTTTCGACAAATGGTAACAACACGGTGTTGCTATTTTTATCACTTGAGCTACTGCTTTCAAGGCAAGTCCCATTTTTTTCTCCTTTGTACCAATAAGAGTTCGCTTTAAAATTATTTACTAAAAGTTTATTTATCTTTAAATGATTTGCGGTATCTGCTATGCAGTCCACAAATAGTGGAAATAATCCTGTTCCGCTCCATCTTCCTAAGATAAACATAAAGTTTAACCCTTTTTTGAACCCTACTAATAATGGATCCAAGTTACGGAGCCATTCTGGATCAGACCATTCAGTGCTAGCGACGTCATGATATGGTGTCATGATCGTTACATAATCGAATTGCTCCTTCGCTAATTTCATGGTTTCAACTAAATGTAAGGGCATTAGATCTCTACCACTGAAATGTGAAAGAGGTCTAGTTCTTCTATTGTAAAGTTGGAAGAACCAAGCAAATTCCGTAGATCCAACTTGATCTGAGAAATAAATTGTAGAATGATCTGGGCGTGGATCAGGTTTTGTTGTTTCATCTTCAATCAATTCTTTGCCATGAACATACCATACTGGAAAAGCGAATGCCAATTCTGGAAGATATTTCATATCAATTATTGATGAATATGTCAACAATTTGTTGGTGGACATGAAAGTAAAAGCTTCTCTTAATGGCAAAAAGCCTTCGTATTCTTTTTGCAGAGTATCTGCTTGCCCTTTTAAGTCATTATTATTGTAGATATTCATTGCATTTTCTATAATCCCTTTTTCGAGGGATATATCAACATCTCCATTGATAGAGAAATTCATTCCCAGTGGTGTTAAAAGAGGAAAATTTTTGGCAATAAATTTTTCAGCCATGGCAACAATTTCATCCATTGTTGGTTCCCCTTTTTTAAAGAGTAATGCAATCTGTGCAATGAATTCGTCCAATGGATGATTTGCTTCAGCTTTTGTTAATTCCACGTCCGGTATTATTTTTTTATTTAAATGATAGGGACTGGTCTCTTTTGAAAGCCGGACAATGCTTGTTATTTTACTGGCTAAAGCAATTGAACTAATTGGTTTAATACCTTCGGCCCTGAATTTTTCATTTCCATTTGGGTCAGTGTTTAACTCATCAAACTGAACTAATTGTCCAATTTCAAAAACTGAGCCTTCAGTGAGAGTAGCAGAAACATCTCCATTGGTTTCGATGGCTTCGTATGCTTTGCGAACATTTTTTAAGAATACGTACCCATCGTGTACAGATACAACTTCAGCAGTAAAAAGACCGTCCCGAATCACTTCAGCGTCTTCAATAATGATCCTATGAGGATCGTCGGTAAGAATAGTTTTCATATTTCAGCAGTTTTTAATTAATTATTGCATTATTTTTTTAGTAATTTTAATTAATTAACTCAGTATTTATACAGGGGAATAGCATTTACCTCCTTTTTGGGGCTATTTGTTTCCTAATAAATTGTTAAAGAGCTAATTGCAGATTTACCTTTGAATCCGAACACTTGTTAAAATAGAAATATGAATAAATTTAATCATTTTGATTTTAGCGAAAGAAGAAAAATCGAAAGATATTTAAGAAAAAGAAAAAGCTTGCGAGAAATCGCAAGAATTTT
>CAISUD010000062.1 GCA_903888625.1 uncultured bacterium | reverse complement strand
GCACCAAATAGCCCACAAACCAAAGAAAGCCCAATAAGATAATAAATATTTCCTTGAATACGAAAAGGTTCAAAAAGAGGAAGTAGCAAACTTAAAACAACTGTAATAAATGTTACTTGAAATGCAAAATGTATTTGTCCCTCATTGGTTAGATTCTTTTTCGTCGCTAACCATCTACGTTGAAGTGGAGAGGCACTTGCCGCTACAAAGTAAAAAATGTAACTTAAGAAAGCAATCATATTATTCGTTTAATTTAATTCCTAAATTTTTAATATATTCGGCAAAGGACACGCTATCCGTATATAAAAATCCTTGCATACCTATTTTTAGAGCTCCATCAACATTTGTTTGGCTGTCATCAATAAATAATGACTCTTCAGGTTTGGAATTTATTTTTTGAAGAGTATAAATGTATATTTTAGGATCAGGTTTTAACATTTTAATATTAGAAGAAATTATAATATCATCAAAAAGATTTTTGAATTCAGGATAAGTTGTATATATTTTTCTTTCAAAATAAGAATTATTGGCATTCGACAAAAGAACTATTTTGTACTTCTTATTTTTTAATTTATTAATAATATCAATGATGTCGGCATTTATTTTCAAATAGCCATCAATTTGATCTTGAATTTTTTCTTTATTTAAAGTTATTTCTTTATATCTTGAAAGGTACTCAGCGATATCTTCCTCTGATAAATTACCTAAATCTAACTCTTTACATACATCAAGAAATTTATTGTCTGTGAAGCCACGATTGGTCATATTTTCTTCATACCAACTAAATAAAGGGGTAGAACAGACTACTCCAAAACAGTCAAATATAAAAGTGTTTATTTTAGGTTCCATGTTTTTACCAAATATTTTCTTTTATTAAATCTACAATAAGGTTATCGTCAGTTTGAGTATTATATTTTTTATTCTCATAATCTTCTTTGCTCACCCAAACAAAACTTTCAATCTCTGCATCTGGTTTTATCTCTCCACCTATCTCAATTAAATACACAACTTGTTTTTGTTTTATATTTGGATTAAAAAAAGATACTCCATCATATTCCTTAAAAAATTTCATTGAGACAAGATTCACACCCATTTCTTCTTTCAATTCTCTTTTTAAACACTCTTCATCACTTTCTTCTCCAGAAATTTTTCCGCCTGGTGTCCAAAAATAATCATATCCTTTTCCTTTCAAAAGAAGTAATTTGTCGTCTTTTATAATAATTCCTGCTATTCTTGTTCTTGGTTTATCTTCCATATATTTTTATTTCTTATGTACTTCCAAGGGATTCCCTTCAGAATCTTTAAACTCAAACCATTCGTGGAAATCAACTTTATGTTGACTGGTAATTTCAGCAAATTTTGAAATGCGTTTAAGTTCGGATTGCACGTCATCAGTACCAAACGCAGGTCGGCAATTTGTTCCAAAATCAGAATCATTGAGGCTATCGCCATCAGCTATGGGGTTATATAAACCAATTTTTATATTTTCCAATTTGAAAACGACAATTCTGTTTGGTTCTTCTTTGGTTGGTTCCATGTTTAAAAGACGAGAATAAAAAATTCTAGCTCTTTGGATATCTTTAACCTTAAGTATAATGTATCTCAATTCCATAATTATTTTTTATTAATCCCATGTGCGG
Organism: uncultured bacterium; assembly: GCA_903888625.1. Taxonomy (GTDB): domain Bacteria; phylum Patescibacteriota; class Minisyncoccia; order Phycocordibacterales; family UBA9973; genus UBA9973. The sequence continues at coordinate 6,291 of CAISUD010000062.1, read as the reverse complement.
GCTGATCGACTGTTATAACTTTAAAAGTTCCAGACATTATATATTTTGTACCCCTTGAGATTAAACATGAATCCTCAGGATATAAAATTATTTCTTCTCCGTTTAAATTTAAAATAAGGCTTCCTGATAATACGAAATAGATTCTATCTTCAGTGATATTTATTTCTCCTTTAAAATCAGATCCTTCGATTACAGCTAAAGAAACTTCCGGAGAAATATCTTTGGTAATGTAATTAAATGCAGATTTGTTTTCTGCAATTCTTCTTTCCCTTGCTTCAGATTTTCTAATTACTTTTAACATATTTGTATTATAACAAAAATAGGTGTGGCTAGGTATCTGGTACGTTATTGGAATCTTTTTGGGGAAAACCAAGAATAATTAAAATATAAAATTGTGTATTTGTGCAACAATCTTATCCACAACATCACTAACTTCTCCTTCTGTATTGACAGGAATTGCACCATGCGAAAGAAGCAAAGGATCAAACTCTCTTTGCCACTTGATTGCATCTTCTTGCTCAGCTTTAGTTTTTCCGTACGGGGCAACCCTTGTTCTCATACGATGAGTAAAAACCTCAGGACTGCATTGTAAAAGTATTACCTTATCAAACAGCGGAAGATATTCCATAGTACTACCACTAGCAACACCGGCTACAACAATATTTTCTTGTTGATTTAAAACTTCCTTCAATTTATTTAAGTCACAAAAGTAACTTTTGTTTTTGAACCAGTCCAAGGATTCAACTGGGGAGTATGATACTCTTTCTTCCGTTTTTAAATCTTTCCAATAACACATCCCCCGAACATCACTAAAATCAACAGAGAGAATCCCTCTGTCTTTTAGGGCTTTTGATATTGTTGATTTTCCAGTTCCACAGATACCAGTAATTAATATTTTCATAATTTTATTATTTAACTGACTTTTTTAAAGTCATGGCGAATTTTCTTAATTTGATTGGAAGTTTTAATTTCAAGAATTCATCTATCGTTACCCATTTATATAAATCATGTTCCCAGCTGACTGACAATTTGCCTTTAGGGTTAAAAGCTTTAAATGCTACTGTTACCCAATATTTTTCATATGGATAAACATACCCTTTCACATCAAATGGTACAGGATTTTTAACAAGAAAGCCTGTTTCTTCTTTTATTTCTCTTATTATAGATTTGATTGGGTCTTCGCCGAATTCTACATCTCCTCCTGGGAGGTCCCACTTTAAAGGATTAGACGGTGCAGTCTTTGTGCGTCGCATTGTCAGAAATTTTCCGTCTTTATTAAAAACAAAAGCCTTCTGAGAAAATCCTGTTATTCTTTTTTTGGTATTTTCCTTTGTCATTTTTTAATTATACTAATTCTACTTTAATTTCTCTAAAACAACACGTCTTATTTCTTCTTTATTAAAATGCCCATTATTTCTAAATCGTAATAGTGGTAATCCTGCTTCACTTAAAATTCGTTCAACTTCTTCGTCTCGTATTTTCCTATTTTCCTGTTCATGAGTTCTATCATCCAATTCAATGGCGAGAAGTGGTTTGATATATGCCTTATCACAAATGACATAATCAATTGATTTTTCATCTATGTGACGAAATGCGCCTTTCCAGCTTTGTCCTACCACTTTATTATCTAAGATATTTGGTAAATGTATTTGAGGAAAGACATAATATTGGGTTCCTGCTATTTCAACTAAAATATCAAAGAATTCGTGCTCTGCCCTACTCATTAGAAACTCTTTTCGCTTGTAGTGGTAAAGGGATTTGCTTTCTTTACTTGAAAATACTTCGGGAAAGTATTTTTTAATGACAATTACAGCGATTATTACTAAAGCAAATAAAATTATTGGTATTATCATAAATTTATTTTATCCAATCAATTTTAGTAATGGAACCATTAAGATAAGCTTCCTTGTCGTAAAATAATTCTTCTGACATTTTTCCGTCTTTTATTGTGTCTAACATTCTACCAACACCCGCGTGGCTTACTAATAGAACATTTTCAGGTAATTGATATAATTCTTTCATACAGGAATACACACGATTACGAAAGTCTTTTGGATTTTCTGCATTTTGAGCCTTCACTAGAATAGCAGAAGAGATTGTGTGCCAAGGAGTTCCAGAAAGACTACCCATATCATATTCAATAATTCTTTCATCAATTATGATATCAGAATTATCAAATCCTAACTCGCTGGCAATAATTTGAGCCGTCTCATGAGCTCTTTTTGAAGGAGAAGAAATTATTTTATGTATTTCAATCCCTTCTTCTTTTATTTTCTTTGCTGTTTCTCTTGCTTGATCCCTGCCTTTATCAACTAAAAGAGAGTCATCTTTTTGACCCGCAAAAACTCTTCTTACGTTTGCTTCACTTAAACCATGTCTTACAAAATAAATCATATTTTTATATTACTCTTTTTTACCAATCTTTCCAAATTTGATTAATTCTAATTTCTGATATCTTTTTAGCTTCTTGATTCGAGCTTCTTCTTTAGAGGCAGTGGACCTGTTTTTAAACTTTTTAGAATAAACCAATTTAACTGGCCGTCTGGAAGAAGTGTATTTTGCGCCCAGTTTACTGCTGTTATGTTCATTGATCCTCCTTTTAAGGTCTGTGGTAATGCCTGTATATAGAGTTTTATCAGCACATTTTAGGATATAAAGGTAATACATTACTAGTAATTATATCATTGTATTTGAACTAAAAAAACGCTATACTCAAAATATAAATACGATAAAATATTACTAAACTTTAAAGGGAATAAAAATATGGCAGAAACAAAAGAAAAAAATTATAAATATCTCCTTGGACTTTATTCGCTTGTTGATGAATATCTTGCAGATGTTCCAACAAAGCAGGAGAACCTACCAGATGTTGTAGTTTCTTTTTGCATTGTAACTGAAAAGATTTTTAAAATAAAACTACATAAGAAAAATCCAGTTTTAGTTTATGAAAACTGTAAAATTAAAGAAGATGATGCACTTATAGCTGTAATAAAAGAAAAGGAATTAAACATTGAAACTATTAGGATAAGAGAAACTCTAAATAGATATAACCTAATGTTTAATTTTTTTTCCGATGATGAAATACAAGTTTTAATTGATATTTACAATACAAGAAATCATTTTGTTCATGGGTATAAACCAGATGATGAAATCTTATCTGAGAAAGAAAATATCGTCAAAAAAATGGGAACAGTATGGGAAAAAATTTCTATTGAAGCTGTGTCTATATTTGGTAATGACTTAATAAAATCTAATAAGCCAAAAAAGAAATATTCAGAAGAAGAACTTGAAAAAGTTTTAATTGAAGAGGTTAAAACAAAAATAAAATCAAATCAAAGAGCGTATGGTCTTAATTCTTTTAACGTTGCTGCTTCCGATTACATAATACCTGTGTCTGACTTTAATCAACATTATAGTCCCACGATGGCTTTTACTACTGAAAAATGTCCACGTTGTGGATCGTATGGGTTTTCTTTAGACGATGCAAATTCAGATATTTTCCTACCGACAACTCTAAGAATCAATGTATATTCAACTAGAGCTTTTTCTGATTTATATAAATGTAAATTTTGTAATTTGGAATTAACCAGAAAGGAATATGAGATTGCAAAAAAATTAAAGAAATAATTATGAAAAAAATTGTATTTTATTCATGGCAATCAGACTTACCAAATCCAACCAATAGAGGGTTTATTCAACAAGCTTTAGAAAATGCAGTTAATACAATTGCTAAGGATAATACTGTTGAAGTTGAACCAGTCGTTGATCGTGATACACAAGGCATGGCTGGATCTCCCGATATAGCATCTACAATATTTGCCAAAATTACGGCCTCAGATGTGTTTGTTGCAGATGTTTCTATAATTGCACACCCTAGAAAAGGGAGACCAACACCGAATCCAAATGTTCTTATTGAACTAGGTTACGCATTAAGAGGTCTAGGACACGAAAGAGTTGTTTTAACTTTTAACCGTTCATTTGGAAAGATTGAAGATTTACCTTTTGATTTGAAAATGAGACGGTTGGTTGTATATGAGATGCCACTTAAGGAACAAAACCGAGCACCTGAAAGATTAAAACTAGAAAAGCAATTAGAAACAGCTGTCCGTAGCGCCTTAGATCATACGTCAGAATCAGAAAAAAAAACTGAAAATATACCTGCAGTTGATGCCATAGAGAACAACAAGCCAAATAAGGTTATTATTCTTCGTCGTAATCTTGCCGACTTATTAAAAAAGATAGTGGACAATAAACCAAAGAAACATAGTGAGGGTGGAACAGTAGAAGAACTTATTAAAGCTATTGATTTAACTCAAGAATTAATTGCAGAATTTGCAAAGATAGTTGAAACTGTTTCAATAATGAAAGATCAAGATTCAGCAAATGAAATCTATAAATGGTTTGGGGGTATTTTGGAATATTATCATCCCGAAGTTTTAAATGGGCCAACAAGTAATGCTGATGGAGATTATTTTAAATTTATTGGACACGAAATGTTTGTAATGATGATGGCCTTTTATATTCGTGAACAAAGATGGACTATGCTAAGAAAAATCTTAGCAGAAACGATATTAGTTAAAAATAGAAGATATGCCAATGGACCAATTAATGTTGAATGGCATTATGCTTCAGATCATTTACCCTCACTCCTTGATGAGAGTCCTAAAAAGGGTAGACTCTCAATTCACGCGGATATGTTAAACACCCGACACACAACTGGCGGATTATCTACACTAGTACCCATAGAAGAATTTAGTGCTACAGATTTCTTTCTTTTTCTTCTAGGTGAACTACCTAAGACAAAATATGGTGAAGGTTTTTTTGAGTGGCGACCATGGAGTATTTTATATATGCAACAAGTTCCAGAATTTATTAAAAAAGCAGAAAAAACACAATACGCCCAGCAAATCACTGAAGTATTTAATGTACCAGATATAAGTGAATTAAGAAGGCGTATGAAAGAAAGATACCCCGCAGTTCATAAAATGTTCACAGGTGGTTTTTGGCATATCCCTAAATTAGACACTGATATAGATAAGATTGCTACAAAATAATTATGGACGAAAGAGATTACGCAAGATTAATAGATTTCATTGAAAGTCCCGTTGAATTAGAAGCTGGACAGTTATATATACGTAAAGGAATGGTAGCTAGAATGAATGGCTTTAGATTTGTGGTATATAGTGATGATCACGGCAAACATTTTCATATTGTTCACAGAGAACGAGGGATAAATGCCAGATTTTCTTTCCCTGATATTAAACTCATAGATTACAAACAAGAAAGAAATACTATTAGCAGTAAAGAAGAAAACAATATTCGTGTATTTTTTAAAAATCCTATTTATTTTACAAAACTAAAAAAAGAATTTGAAAAAAGATATCGTGGCTAAATAAAACCATATGCAAAAAAATACTCTTGATATCTTTTTAGAATATATTTCAAAGTTAGGGTATGGTAGCTCTATCGCTAAAATAACTTCTCTTGTTGAAAAGGTATCATCTGTCACTAATCAGAGTATTAATGAAGTAATTAGGTGTTCAGATTTTAGAGAGCAAGAACTAAGCAAAGAAAAGCTTGAATCTATTATTGCAGAGCTTAGATCGGTTATGTTTCTTGATAACAATAATTTCAAAAACATAAAGTTAATTAAAAGTTCTAAAAATAAAAGCAGTGATATTTATGCTGAAAACCTTAATAGAAAATTTGATATAGAGGTTACTTGTCTAACGAATACATATTCCAGGGGGAAAGATGGTCCATCGTATATTCTTGATAATGATAAATTCTTGCGTGAATTTACTGGCAGAATAACAACGAAGATTGATCAATTAAAGGCTGGTGTGAATAGTTATAAAATGATTATATTCACTATGAATCGTTATCCAGAAAAGGCTCTTACAGACGATAAAGAGTACAGGGAACTTATCAAAGAGGCATATAATCAATCAAAATTAAGTAATGATTATTATCTAGGATTACTAACAGGCGACGTTGATTTTATTTATCCAAATTTAGAGATTAAACAGATATGATCTCCCTTGAAGAATACAAAAAAGCACTAGGTCCTTTAGCACAAAAATTATCTGAAAAAGAAATTCTAAAAGCTAGGGAAATTCAAGATAAAATGACTGAGATTTTATTCTATTGTTGGTTGGATGAAGTAAATAAAAAAGAATGATTTTCTGCATCAAATCATATCACCTTGATAATCTAGTAAGAAATCTGTTATTATAGACTAGTCGGTTTTATTATTAACTAATATACTGATTGTAGTGTGATTTTGTTAAG
>CAISUD010000061.1 GCA_903888625.1 uncultured bacterium | reverse complement strand
TACAAATAGCGATGGGGTAATAAGTAATTTGGAAATTCTAAATTATATTAACAGTTGGAAAATTGGCAACGTTACCAGTTTACTTCTTTTGAAAGCCATCGGTTTCTGGAAAATTGGAACTGGCTGTTGAAAAATTATTAGCTTACCCTACATTTAGTCGAAGGGTTAATTATTATTAGTTTAATCAAATAAAAAATATTATGAAAAATTTAAATTTAAAAAATCTTAAAAAAATTTCCTTTCTAACATCAATTGCTGTTTTCTCGATGTTAGTTCTCTCTGTTGCAAATCCTGTCTTTGCAACTGGGTCGACTGTTACCCGTAGTTTCTCTTTAGCAAGTCCGGCTCCTGGATCGACTCTGACTGTTTCTTTAAATGTGAATATTCTTCCACCGGATAATACTTCACCAAATGATTTTTATCTTATCGATGAAGTAGTTCCATCGGGTTGGACGGTAACTTCTGCAACTGCGGGTGGAGATTTTACTTCACAAGTTGGGCATGTAAAATGGACAGTCCTTTCTGGTGCCGTTTCTCAAACTGATTCTTATACTATTACGGTTCCAACAACTGCCTCTGGTATTAATACTTTTTCTGGTCAATATGGTTTCGGATCAACTATAAATGTTGTACCTCCACCAACTGTTCTGCCTTCAATTTTAGGTGATACTAGTGTCACTGTCACTGCATCGAGTGGTGGAGGTGGAGGAGGAGGGAATACAGCAACTCTCTCTTCTGTTAGCACTATTAGTAATATAAATGTTGCAAATGGTACTGTCTTGGCTTCAGTTGGATTACCCGCTACGGTTGGTGTTGTTTTAAGTGATGCTACGACTTCAGCTTATCCAGTTACTTGGGATAGTGGTGCTCCTGCCTACAACGCTACTACCGCAGGCACTTATGTTTTTACTGGTACTCTAACTTTAGCTAGTGGAGTTACTAATCCAAATAATTTAACTTCTAAAGTTAATGTTATTGTCGCGGCTGCTGTGGTAAATCCAGTTCTAACTTCTATCAACGTAGTCCCTTCAAATCCTTCAGTGATTGTCGGTGGAACTCAACAATTTATGGCAACAGCACTTGATCAAAATAATACTCCTCTTGTTTCTCAACCAGCCTTTACTTGGTCATCAAGTGACGCGACTTCAACGATAGTTTCTCTTAGTGCCAATGGCCTAGCTACGGGTATTGCAGTTGGTGGACCAATTACTATAACTGCTACAAGTGGGGGAATTTTGGGAAATGCAAGTATAACAGTGACGGATGTTTTACCTACTCCTGCTTTAGCTACAATCAATGTTACTCCAACTAATCCTTCAATTACAATTGGTTCTAACCAACAATTTACAGCCACAACTCTGGATCAAGGTGGTGCGTCATTTAATGCAACAGTAACATGGTCATCAAGTGATTCTGCAGTTGCCACAATTGATCAAGCAACAGGCATTGCGAATGCTTTAACAGCTGGTACTACAACTATTACTGCAACTTCTGGATCAGTAATTGGGACAACAACTTTAACAGTGATAGCCAACAATACTAGTACTGGAAATAATAATGGATCAGGTGGTGGTGGAAATTATGTCCCACAAACTCCTTCGATTAATTATAAAGATGGCGACATCAATCGAGATGGGAAAGTAGATGTTGTAGACTTTGTAGCTTTGATGGCAAATTGGGGTAAAAATGAAGCAGGTAATTCTGCAGACATAAACAAGGATAATAAGATCGATATTCTTGATTTCGTAATATTAATGGCTAATTGGGATAAATAATAAATTATATGAAAAAAATTAAAAAAATATTTTTATCAAATGTTGTAATCGCTTTGGGAGTTTTACTTTTTACTCTACCGGCTATGGCTGCTACCAACGCATCTTTATCGACCACAAATCTAAATGTAAAACCAGGTCAAAACTTTAATGTGACTGTCTCCGTAAATCCAAATGGAGCAAAAAATTATGCTGAAAAAGTCGAAGTAGATTTTCCAGCTGATTTATTACAAGTAAATTCTTTTACTTTAGGAAATACTTGGATGGCAATGACTCAATCTGGTTATGATCAAGTCGACAATACAAATGGAGTCTTGATAAAAACTGCTGGTTATCCAGCTGGAGTATCAGCTAACACTGTTTTCGGAACAATTTCTTTTCAAGCAAAAAAAGCTGGTAATGCTGTAATTAAAATCGGAAATAATTCTGTTGCTTATGAAGTAAATACTCAAACTGCTTTAGTAGGTAATAGTTTAAAATTAATAATTGTAGTTCCTGACTTGCCACAAATATCAACAAAAACAATAGTGAAAAATAATGTTCCTACCAAAACAACAAATACAAAAAATCAAATTTCTGACGGTGTAGCTTTGACGGCTACCGCTCCTGTACAAGTAGAGATACAACCTCAAACAGCCACAGTTATTGATGCTAGTGATACAAAAACTAAAAGTAATAGTACTTGGTTGTGGATAACGATAATTTTTGTACTTATTGTCGTATCGGGTTTGGGTGTGTATAGTTATAACAAAAAAATAAAATAAAAAAATTAAAAAACACCCCAGTACAGATCAAACCTCGAGGTGTTTTTTAATTTTTATTCTTCTTCTGTTTGCGGTTTATTTATTTGTAGAGTTGAAAGTTCGGGAGAAGTGCCAGCGATTCGAAGTACATCTTTATCAATCTTTTTTAATTCTTTATTTGAAGTATTGTAATGGTTCACTACGGTGCCAAGAGCATTACCGAGTTTAGTGTGATATTCATCGTAAGATTTTAAATGCTTGCCTAAATCCTCAACTTTTTTAATTATTTCTTTAGCCGATTCTTCAATTTGCATAGCTTTCAAACCTTGTAGTACCGTTTGCAAGTATGCGAGGAATGAAGTGGGACTCGTGATGATAACTTTATATTTTCCAGCTGCTCGTTGGATCAAGCTCTCGGAATTTTCTTCAACGGAGCCGATTTTATTAATCAATAAATCATAATAGATAGCTTCGTGGGGGATAAACATAAAAGCAAAATCAGTGGTGCCTTGGGTTGGTTGGATATATTTAGAAGTTTCAGTAATCCGATTTTTTAAATCATTCACAAAAATTGTTTCCAATTTCTTTTTTTCAGCCGGATTTGATTCTTCAATCACTCGATTATAATTTTCTAGTGAAAATTTTGAATCGATTGGAATGATTTTGTCTTTGACAAAAACGACTGCGTCGACAATGTTGCCATCGGGGAATGGATATTGCATCTGGTAAGATCCAGGTGGTAAAACATTTTTCAAAACTGTCTCTAAATAATATTCACCCAGGATTCCACGTTGTTTTGGGTTCTTTAAGATGTCTTGTAGACTTTGAAGTTGGTCGGCAAAGGAAATGACTTGTTTATTGGTCTCATCTAAGCGAGTTAATTTTTCAGTGACATCGCGAATTATTTTGTTTGATTCTGATGAATGAAATTTTAAACTCTCATTCATTTGCTTGTGTGATTCTCCGATTTTATTGTCTACCGTCCGAGAGAGTTCGTTTAATTGTTGCAAGATTAATTGTAGTCCGGTGTCATTTTTGTTTTTATCTTCATTGTTCGCATTACTTTTTTTACCAGATAAAAAATAAAAAATTATCCCGCCTCCCAAAATTCCTATTACAATCCATAAAATATTTTGCATATGTATATTTTAACCTGTTATATCAATTTCCCCAAATGGTGTTTCAGGGTGTAGATCCAATCTTCATCTTCTGGATTTTCTTTTTCCTTCGTATCTAGGAACCACTTTAAATAACCCGGATCAATTCTTGCGACTTCTTCAACGGTTTTGCCTACATGTTTGCCGAAAGAAAATGCGTGGAGGAGCGAGGGCATGGAAGATATTTTAACCATTTTTTCTAAAGCCTCTTCATCACTTAAATTATCATCCTTTTTTATTTTTTCAAAAAGTCTTTCAAACAATTTTTCAAGGACAAGTACATCCCCCATAGCATCATGAGCTGTAGCTTGTATTTCAATATTCAAATAGTATCGCAAGAATTGTAGTTTATGTTGTGGAAGTTTATTTTCTTTATCGATAGCTCGGGCAACACGCAAGGTGCAAATATTATTTATTGGAATAATCCCTTCTTTCTCGATGATAGCTAGGTCAAACTTTGCATTGTGAGCAACGACAATAGAATTTTCATCTTCAAAAAGATTTTTAATTTTTTTATAACTAGGACTATCTTGGAATTTTGGTTTATTAGCCACCATTTTGTTGGTAATGTGATGCACTGCTGAAGCCTCGGCTGGGATTTTTATTTCTGGTTTATATAATTCGCAAAAAGTTTCGTCGGATGTTTTATAAGCTAACTGGCACAAAAAATCCGTAGCATTTACCCCAGTCGTTTCCGTATCAAAAAATATTATTTGTTTCATAAACTTTATTATAACATATTAATAATTACCACACCCCCTAGCCCCTCTCCTTAATTAAGGAGAGGGGCAGACTTCTATAAGAAGTCGGGGTGAGGTGCATTAAAAGGGTATATTTGATATAATTAATAAATGTTACACGAACAAATAAAAAATAATATTAAAGAAGCGATGTTGGCAAAAGACACTGTGCGGTTAGAAGTCATGCGAGGATTGGTCACAGCTTTTACAAATGAATTAGTTGCAACTGGAAAAACTCCACAAGATTTACTGACTGATGAACAAGTTTTAGTTGTCATTACTCGTTTAGCTAAACAACGCAAAGATTCGATTGAACAATTTAAAAAGGGGAATCGAGATGATTTAGTTAAAGAAGAATCAGCTCAGCTTGCAATTCTCGAAACTTATTTGCCTAAATTAATGGATAAAAGTGAAGTTGAAAAAATTGTCAAAATGAAAAAAGAAGAAATGGGAATAATTGATCCAAAAGAAAAAGGTAAATTGATGTCCGTAATTATGAAAGATTTGAAAGGCAAAGCCGATGGCAGTGTGGTGAAGGAAGTCGTAGATGCTTTATTTTAAAAAAAATATGTACACAGTTAAACTTTTAATCAATTTAGTAGAGCATCATATAATTCTAACGTATTGTCTGATTTTTCTCGGGCTAGTTTTTGAAGGTGAATTCGTTTTAATTACAACAGGAATTTTGGCCCATCTCGGAGCTTTAAATTTTGGTTTTGCTCTTGGGTTTATTTACCTTGGTGGATTTTGTAAAACTTTACTTGGCTATCAAATTGGTAAAATTATCGGAGATAAATGGGGTGAGATAAAGTTTCTCAAATATATTAAAAAAAGAGTTTCTGTCATTATGCCTCGTTTCAAACAAAAACCTTTTTGGTCTATTTTTATTTCAAAATTTATTATGGGAGCCAATCATATCGTCATAATTTTTTCTGGTTATTTAAAAATTGATTACAAAAAATATTTAAAAGCAGAAATTTCTTCTACCTTGATTTGGGCACCACTACTTTTATCTATTGGATATTTTTTCGGTTATACAGCACTTCATGTCAGTCGAGAAATATCTAGGTTTTCTTTAATTATTTTAGTATTAATAATCGGTTTTATTGTGTTTGATAAATTTATTGGTTGGCTATATGAGCTTTTTGAAGAATTTTATGATTTGGAATAAAAAAAAATTAGTTACCCATAATGGTTCTTTTCACGCAGATGATTTATTTGCAACTGCTTTTTTAGCCTTATATTTTAAAGGAAAAATAAAAATTATAAGGACTAGAGATTCTAAAAAAATTGCTAAGGGAGATATTGTCTATGATCTCGGGGGTATCTATGATGCTCAAAAAAATAAATTTGATCATCACCAACAGGGTGGAGCTGGTAAAAGAGAAAATGGTATAGAATATTCTTCATTTGGTTTAGTCTGGAAGCAATTTGGTCTAGAGTTTTGTGATAATGATTTAGAGGTTTGGAAAATTATTGATGATAAAATAGTTGCCCCAATCGATGCCATCGATAATGGCATAGATATTATTAAGCCGATTTTTGATGGAGTCATTCCTTATGATTTAGAACAAGCCTTTTTGGTATATTCTCCAACTTGGGAAGAAAATAATATTAATATTGATAAGATATTTAAGAAACAAGTAAAAATGATAAAAGTGTTACTTGAAAGAGAAATAAATGTAGCAAAATCTGAAGCAAGAGGTAAGAAAATTATTTTAGATTATTTTAAAAATTCTTCTGATAAGAGAATAATCATATCAGAAACTTCATTTCCTCGATATTTATTTCAAAAAGTTCTTTCTGAATTAACAGAACCAATTTATTTTATTTGTCCAAGTGGTCATAGCGAAAAACTTTGGAAAGTAGAATCTATTCATAAAAATTCTTATACTATGGATGGCAGAAAATTATTTCCAGAATCATGGAGGGGATATTTTGGTAGCGACCAAAAACAAAAAGAAATTATTGGAATTTCCGATATCACTTTTTGTCATCGTAATGGATTTTTAACAATTTCAAAATCTAAGGAGGGGGCTATCAAATTGGCGCAAATTGCGGTAGAATCAAATTAATGGCCTTTATTGATGAAATAAAAATACATGCTGAAGCAGGCAACGGCGGAGACGGCGTTGTTCGTTGGCGTCAGGAAAAATTTGTACCGAAGGGTGGTCCGGCTGGAGGTGATGGTGGCCGAGGGGGCGATTTTTATGTTCTTGCAGTTCGTGATTTGAATATTCTTTCAAAATATAAAGCAAAAAAAGAATTTGAAGCGGGTCGCGGGGAAGATGGAGGTAATAAAAGTTTGCATGGTGCAAATGGCACAGATTTCTTTTTAGAACTTCCAGTTGGAACAACTATCACTAATTTAGAAACAAGTGAACAATGGCAATTACTTACTGCCGGGCAAAAAGAATTACTTTTAAAAGGTGGTTATGGTGGTTTTGGGAATGAACATTTTAAAAAATCTACCAATACGACTCCAATGGAGAGTAACCGTGGTCAAGAAGGTGAGAAAGGAAATTTTCAAATTGAACTTGAACTTTTTGCTGATATTGGGTTAGTCGGGCTTCCAAGCGCTGGTAAATCTTCACTACTCAATGCCATGACGAATGCTGAAGTAAAGGTTGGGGATTATGCTTTTACTACCCTTGATCCAAATTTGGGAGATTTTTATGGTTACATTATTGCAGATTTACCAGGGCTCATTGAAGGTGCCTCAGAAGGTAAGGGCTTGGGAGTAAAATTTTTAAAGCACATTAAACGTACCAAAATGTTGGCGCATCTTGTTTCGCTCGAAAATGAAAAGCCGATTAAAATTTACAAAGAAATTCGGAAAGAATTAGAAAAATATGATAAGAAAAATAAATTGGGTGATGAAGGACTATCTAGAAAAGAAGAAATTATTCTTTTAACCAAAACTGATGTGATAAACCCTTCGACTAAGCTCAGGGCGATTGATTTAATCAATCGCAAGAAAAAAGAATTTGAAAAACTCGGAAAAAAAGTTTTTACTATCTCGCTATATGACGATAAATCTGTGAAAAAATTTAGTGATGAATTGATTAAAATTTTAAAGAAAACCACTGAGGCAAGACCTCAGGGGTAAAAATTATGCGAATTTCGGGATCATTTTTGACTATGTTAATAATTTGGTTGCTTGGTTTTACCCATTTTTTTGGTGGACCGTTTTTGTTGTTTAGAATTATTTTTTGGGTAGCCCTTTTGCCATTTTTCATTGCAGTATTTTTTATTTTACTTATTTTTATGAAAACTAAAAGGCTTTTTCGAGATACAAAAAAATCACAAAATAGTGAAACTATCCACGTGGATGCAGAGGTGAAGGAGTAGAATAAAAACTGATATTTTGCTATAATTTTGTTATGGATAAAAAATACTACCCGACAATTGGGCTTGAAATACATGCAGAGTTAAAGACTGCTACAAAAATGTTTTGCAGTTGTAAAAACGACCCTGACGAAGAGAAACCAAATATAAATATTTGCCCGGTGTGTATGGCACACCCCGGTACATTACCTGTAGCCAACAAAAAAGCAATTAAAAATGTCATTAAAGTTGGACTCGCTATCAACGGTGAGATTGCTGATTTTACTGAATTTGATCGTAAAAATTATTTTTATCCAGATATTCCAAAAGGCTATCAGATTTCTCAATATAAATATCCGATTGTCTCTGGTGGACACTTAGCAGATTTTGATGTCACTCGAGTTCATTTAGAAGAAGACACGGCAAATAACAAACATCGGGATGGTGACACTTCGGCTTCGATCAATGCAGGCTTTTCTTTGATCGATTTCAATCGTGCTGGGGTGCCACTCATGGAGCTTGTGACCGAGCCGAAAACTTTCGAAGGGAGTGATGAAGAGTCAGCAAAAAGTGCTTCAACTTTTGCCAAAGAATTGCAGTTGATTTTAAAATATTTAGGTGTGTCGGATGCGCATATGGAAAAAGGCGAAATGCGAGTTGAAGCAAATATTTCAGTTTCTCCAGATAAAAATGTTTTAGGCACAAAAGTTGAAGTCAAAAATTTAAATTCATTTAAGAGTGTAGAAAAAGCTATTAAATATGAATTAGATAGAATGGTGGACCTTCACAAAATTGGCAAAGAAAGTGAAATTGTGCAAGAGACTCGTGGTTGGAATGAAGCTAAACAAATAACTTATTCACAACGAAAAAAAGAATCCAGTCACGACTATCGATATTTTCCAGATCCAGATTTACCAAAAATGAAATTGCATGAAGCTTTTGATATAGCTGAATTAAAAAAAGAATTACCAGAACTTCCAGTTGCTAAACGAGCAAGATATAAAAATGATTTTGGTATAAAAGATGAAGATGTTGAAGTTTATATAAATGATTTTGAGTTGGGGAAATGGTTTGAGAAAGTTGCAGATATTCTTAAGAGTCTGGAGAATATTAGAATTGCTTCAAACTATATCACTTCAGATTATTTAGGAATAAAAAAGAACAATTTGGAAGCAAGGCTTCCGAGTGTAGAAAATTTTGCTGAATTAGTAAATTTAGTTAGAGATAATAAAATTTCTTCACGAGTAGCCAAAGACATTTTAGGCATGATTGTTATAAGTGATGAATCACCTATGAAAATTACTGAAGAAAAAAATTTGCTTCAGAAAAATGACGAAGGTGCAGTCAAAACAATTATTGAAAAAATAATTGCGGAAAATCCCCAAATCGTTGCCATTTATAAAGGAGGAAAAGAAAACGTCATTATGTCCTTAGTTGGTAAGGTTATAAAAGAAAGTAATGGTAGTGCCAACCCACAAATGGTTATTAAAATTTTAAAAGAATTATTACAATGAAATCATTACGAGAATATATAAAAGAAGCAGGGGAAAAGGGAGTCGCGATCGGGCATTTTAATATTTCGAATTTAGAAGCTTTGCATGGAATATATCAAGCTGCCAAAAAATTAAATGTGCCAGTCATCATCGGTCTTTCCGAAGGTGAGGAAGATTTTGTCGGGCGAGAAGAAGCAGTAGGAATGATAAGAGAAATTCGAGAAAAAGAAAATTTTCCGATTTTTTTGAACGCAGACCATCACTATAGTTTTGAGCGAGTTAAAGCTTCCATCGACTCAGGTTTTGATACTGTCATTTTTGATGGAGCCAATTTAAGTTTTGAAGAAAATGTAAAAGTTACAAAACAATGCGTAGATTATGCGCATGAAGTTATGAAAAATAATTCGCCAGCTGGCGAACGAGATATTTTAGTCGAAGCAGAACTTGGATATATTGGGTCTGGTTCAAATATTAAAGATACGATTCCAGAAGGGGCTGGTATTTTAACAAAAGTTGCTGATGCAAAAAATTTTGTAGAGCAAACTGGGGTGGATATGCTTGCACCATCTGTCGGTTCGATTCATGGACTTATAAAAAGTGGAAAGCCACATATAGATAGCGCACTCGTTGCCGAAATAAAAAATACAGTTGGAATTCCACTTGTACTGCACGGTGGGTCAGGATTAAGGGATGAAGATTTCACCAATGCGATCTCTGCAGGGATTTCTATTATTCATATTAATACTGAAATTCGTTTAGCTTATGATGAAGCGTTGAAAAAATCTTTGGCTGATAATCCAAATGAAACCACACCATATAAAATTTTAGAACCAGCCGTCGAAGCGATAGAAAAAATAGTCGAATCTCGTTTGAAGCTTTTTAATAATTTAAAATAAAAAAATTATGAAATTATTACTTGCATCTAAAGAAAAATATTTACTAGAAAAGGGGTACTCACTTTTGGGAATTCCTAATGAAGATTTAAAAATTGGAATGATCAATACTGCTCTGAAGAATGTTAAAGATCAAGAATATCTTAAATACATGCGGGAATATATGGAATTAATGAATTCTTCAGGTATTAATTTCAAAGAACTTGATTTAGATGGAAAAACTGAAGAAGAGATTTGTAATTTTTTTGCTGATAGAAATGTTATTCAAGTTAATGGAGGCAATCCATTTTTTCTGTTAAAAAAAGTGAGAGAATCAAAATTCGATTTAATTTTAAAAGAACTTTTAGAAAAAGGTTATGTTTATATTGGATGTAGTTCTGGTTCTTTTCTTATGACACCCACTATAGAAGTTGGAGCGTGGAAAGTTGGCAGAGAAAGATTTGGAGTAGAAGATTTAACTGCTCTTAATTATGTACCTTTTTTATTGAAGTGTCATTATACAGATAATAAAAAAGAAGAAATTTTAGAAAAATCAAAAAATTTAAAATATCCGCTTAGATTATTAAAAGATGACCAGGCAATTTTAGTTGAAGATGGAAATTATAAGTTTGTCGGAAATAGTGAAGAGGTTGTATTAGATAATTTAAAATAATTTTATGAGAATTTCAATCGTAAATGAAAAAGATGAAATAATTAAAAATATTGATAAAAATGATGAACAAAAAGGAGACATTAGTCGTGTTTCTGCACTTTGGGTTACAAATGAAAAAGGCGAAGTTTTGCTTGCTCAAAGGAGTTTAAATAAAATAAATAGTCCCGGTAAATGGGGTCCTGCTGTCGCTGGAACAGTGGAAGAAGGGGAAACTTACGAGGAAAATATAATAAAAGAAGCACAAGAAGAAATCGGGCTTGTTGGCATAAAACCAAAAATTGAGATAAAAAATCGAGTGTCAACAAGTCATGAATATTTTACTCAATGGTTTAGTGTTGTGGCTGATAGTAAATATCCATTTACTAAACAAGATATTGAAGTTGAACAAATTAAATGGTTTACAAAAGATGAAATTTTAAAAATTTACAAAGAAAACCCTGATTTTTTCTTGTCGACTTTTGGTGATACTATAAAATATTTTTTAAATAAATAATTTATTTTTTATGAACACAAATCCAAATGCAAAAAATATTCTCTGTTATGGTGATTCTAATACTTGGGGAGCAATTCCTTGGAATAGAAAAGATAGGTTACCAGCCAACCTAAGATGGACAGGTGTCTTGCAAGACTTACTTGGAAATGAATATGAGGTTATCGAGGAAGGATTAAGTGGAAGGACACTAGTAGTAAATAATCCAGAAAGACCACGTCATACTGGTATTACTCATTTAGAAGCCATTATTCGAACTCACAGACCATTTGATTTTATGGCAATTATGTTGGGAACAAACGATGCAAAAAGTATTTTTAATTTGAATTCAAAAGATATAGCAAATCATTTAGAACAAACAATAGAATTTATACAGACAAAATTAAAAGATTTTGGTCCACTGCCAATAATACTTGTTATTTGTCCACCTGCTATAGTTATACCAAGCATAGGTAAGTTTGACGAGACAATGAGGCCAGGTGTTGCTATATTTAAAGAGTTACCAGATTTATTTAAACAAGTTGCTCAAAAAATGCATTGTGGATATTTAAATGCTGGAGATTTTATTTCTTTAGAAAATACTGATGGGTATCACTTATCAAGTGAAGATCACAAAAAATTAGGAATGAAAATTGCTGAATTAATAAAAAGTATTATATAGCTTATGGAAACATTAAAAAATAACAATTTAGAAAATATTAAACAAATTTCTCAAATTCAAGAAAAGGGAGTTGGTATTATGAATGAAGATAGTATCCTGATTAAAGATAATATTTTCGGCGTTTTTGATGGAGCTTCAAGTTTGAATAAATACATAAATGATGAAGGAAAAACAGGCGGATATTTGGCTTCGTCTATTGTTAAAGAAATTTTTGAAAAGAATGATAAACCTCTCATAGAACTAGCAAAAGAAGCGAACGATAAATTAGAAAAAGAAATGTTAAAGCATAATATTGATGTTAATGATAAAGTAAATCGTTGGAATACGACTGCTTCTGTAGTTAAAATTAATAAAGAAACATTTGAATATTTGCAAATATGTGATAGTGCAATTTTAGTCATTAATAAAAATGGTACTTATAAAGTAATTAATGGGTTTGAAGATCACGATGAAGAAACTATCATTAAATGGCAAAAATTAGCTGAAGAAAAAATTCAGAATATTCGTGATGTTTTGTTGCCTACAATTATCGACAATAGGAGAAAAGCCAACATTGATTATGGGGTTTTAAATGGCGAACAGGATGCTTTGAATTTAATTCATACTGGTTCTGATTCTTTAAAAGATATTGCTAGTATTTTAATACTAAGTGATGGTTTGTTAATTCCCAAAAAAGATCCAACAAGTAAAGAAAATTGGGAGTTGCTGGTAGATTTATATCAAAAAGGTGGTTTAGAAAATATTAAAAACTATATTAGAAATATTGAAAATAATGACCCAAATTGTTGGGATTATCCAAGATTAAAAAAGAGTGATGATATATCTGCTGTCGCTCTTGATTTTAAATAAATTTATGACCAAATATATTTTAGTAGGTGGTTATTTACATAAAGCAAAAGACGGAGGAAAAGCTTTTTGTAAAGAGCTAGTAAAAGGAATTGATAAAAAACCTGTCAAAATACTTGATTGTATGTTTGCTCGACCAAAAAATTCTTGGAAAGAAAAAATGAAAGAAGATAATATTCTATTTTCTAAATATATAAAAGATTTTGAACTAGAACTTGCTTTAACTGAGAAATTTTTAGAGCAAATAAAAAAATCAGATGTTATATTTTTGCGTGGTGGTCAGACTCGTCCATTACTTGATATTTTTAATAAAAATCCAAATTTAGTAAAAGAATTAAATAATAAAGTTGTTGCAGGAACATCTGCTGGTGGGGATGTTATAGCTAAATATTATGGGGTTGGAAAGACAGGCAGGGTTAATGGTGTTGGATTAGGACTTTTGCCTGTAAAATTTATTCCGCATTGGAAATCTGATATTAAAGAATATCTTAACGCTAACTGGAATGGTATTTTTGAAGGTTTAAAAAATTATAAAGAAGATTTACCAATTTATGTTCTTGCAGAAGGGGAGTTTAAAGTATTCAATAAATAATATCAAAAAGCAATTTTAGTTGAAGATGGAAATTATAAATTTGTCGGTAATAGTGAAGAAGTTATACTATAAATTAATTGAATAAATAATATGGAATATATAGATATAATTGATAAAGAAACTGGGGAAAATATAGGAATAAATTATCCAAAACCTGAAGTTCATCAAAAGGGTTTATGGCACAGAACTGTTCATATTTGGCTCGTTAATTCAAAAAAGGAAATTATGCTCCAGCACCGTTCCCCTAAAATGGAGAATTATCCAGATTGTTGGGATATTTCTTGTGCAGGGCATATTTCAAGTGGTGAAGATGCAACTACGGGAGCTTTGAGAGAAATAAAAGAAGAAATAGGACTCGACCTTGATGTGGAAAAATTAAAAATAATAGGCGAAACTATTCATCAAGTTGTCTTAAATAATGAAACTTATTTTGATAATGAATATAGTAATGTATATCTTGTTAAGGGAGACATTAACATTGACCAATTGCAAATGCAAGAGAGTGAGGTGAAAAATTTGCGTTGGATACCTATACAGGAATTTAAAAAATGGGTTGAAGAAAAAAGACCTAATTTAGTGCCACATCCTGAAGAATATCCATTACTTTTTGAATATCTTTTAAAAAATTAAAGAAATTTTGTAATGGCAAAAAAGTAATATTTAGTTATAATTAGTAATTATGAATATAAATTGCATAATCATTCACGGTTGCCCATCAAGTGAACAAGAATTAATTAATATTAATGATCCAGGATCTTACTATAAACACTGGATTCCTTGGCTTAAAAAAGAATTGATATCAAATGGAATAAATACAGAAACACCTTTAATGCCAAGTCCTTGGGAACCAGTTTATGAAGATTTTAAAAAAGAATTTGAAAAATATCCTGTTTCTGAAAATACTATTTTAATTGGGCATAGTTGCGGTTGTGCTTTTCTAGTTCGTTGGTTGGGAGAAACAAAACAAAAAGTTAAAAAATTAATATTAGTCGCTCCTTGGAAAATCTCAGACAAGGATGATTCTTTTAGAGATAAATTTTACATATATCCAATTGATGAAACTATCAATAATCGGGTAGGAGAAACTGTTATATTTACAGCTGATAATGAAAAGGAAAATGGTAAAAGGAGTTTGGAAATTTACAAAAAAAGTTTAAACAGCAAAGTTATTGAGTTAAATGGAAAAGGGCATTATATATTAAGAGATATGGGGACTGAAGAATTTCCAGAATTATTAACAGAGGTTTTAAAATAAATTTATGAAAGATAATAAATCTTTAAAATTTATAGGCATTACAGGTGGAAGTGGAGTAGGAAAATCTACTCTTTGTAATGCACTAAAAAATAAATATCCAGATATGATTGAATATATTCAACTCGACGATTATTTCAAACCATCTAACGATAAACCAATGATTGAAGGTATGCGTAATTCAGATCATCCAGATGCACTATATTTTAATAAATTAGAAAATGATTTAGTTAAGTTATCTAACGGAGAATCAATAATTCTAAATACAAAAAATGAAATATTGAATCCTGATTATGAAAAAACAAAAATAAAGATACCGAGAGAAATTCATTCTAAACCAATCATCTTAGTTGAAGGATTTTTAGTACTTCACGAGGAAAAGATAAGAAAATTACTTAATATTTCAATTTTTCTTGATGCCGAACATAAAAAACGATGGGACAGACGAATACATTTAGCTAATAAAAACAAAGAGTATGAAGAAAAAGTAATAATCCCAATGCATAATCAATTTGTTGAACCAACAAAGCAACACGCAAAATACATTATAGATGTTTCTAATTTAAACAAGGACGAAGTATTAAAAAAAGTCGAAGAGATTATTTTTAAATAAATTTATTGTTATCAGGTAGGACTTATGGCTTTTAACAATATTTTTCTTGCAATTTTTGATTTTTAGTATATAATCTTTTTATGTTAAATTTAAATGCAAAAATAAGAGATATTAAGGAAGATTTAGAAGTATTACGAAAAGGAGGCAATTTGCCAGCTGTTTATTACGGTATGGGTAAGCCTTCCACTTCTATTTCCATTCCTATGGTTGAATTCAAAAAAGTTTGGAATAAAGCCGGAGAATCTTCCACTGTTAAAATCACAACTGCCGATGGTGCCGTAGATGCCCTTATTCATGAAGTCCAAGTTGATCCAGTTTCCGACCAACCTATCCACGTAGACTTTTTAGTGATTGATATGAACAAGAAAATCCAAGTTGGAGTGCCACTCGAATTTACTGGTGTTTCAGAAGCCGTCAAAGGAGGCCTTGGTACTTTGGTTAAAGTTTTACACGAGATTGAAATTGAAGCTTTGCCAAAAGACTTGCCACACAATTTAGTCGTTGATATTTCTAAATTAGCTACTGTTGATAGTCAGATTTTGGTTTCCGATATTGTATTGCCCGCTGGTGTCGCTTTGATTACTAAGGATACAGAAGTTGTTGCTTCTGTAGCTCTCCAAAAAGAAGAAAAAGAAGAGGTTGCTCCAGTTGATCTATCTGCTATTGAAGTAGAAAAGAAAGGTAAGAAAGATGAAGAAGGTGGGGAAGCTCCTGCTGAAGTCACAGAGGAGAAAAAATAATTTAAATAATTATGTTATAATAGAAACTATGGTAAAGAAATTAGCCATAGTTTTTATTTTTATATTTGCTGTCTTTTTTTTATGCGAAAGCAAGACTTTCGCAATTTCGGATTGTTCAGATGTCACTTATGCTAAGGCTAATCAAAGTCAATGTCAAAATGAATTAAGCCAATTAACTGCTCAATTAAATCAGTTAAATCAACAATTAGCTGATCAACAAAAACAAACTGGTACTTTAAAAGGGGATATAACCCTCTTGACTACTCAAATTAATGCTTTAAAAACAAAAATTAAAGCTCGGGGAGATGTTATTGCCCAATTGAATATTTCAATAAAACAAAAAGTTAAAGTTATTGGCACTTTAACTGAAAAAATAAATAGTGAACACCAATCCCTGGCCCAACTACTTCGCAATACTAATGAATTTGATAATGAAAATATGACTTATCTTGTTTTATCAGATGCAAAAATTTCAGATTTTTATTCCGATTTAGAATCTTATGCTTCAATTCAAAAAGGGGTAAAAACTTCAGTTGAAAAAATCACAGGAATAAAAAATGATACTGAACAAGAAAAACAAAGTTTGCAAACAGAACAAAATGCTGAAATGGATGCAAAGGCTGAGCTTGAAAGTGCTCAGCAAAAAGTGGCACAATCGCAAGCAGACAAAAAACAACTATTAGCAATTTCCAAAAGTAAAGAATCTGCTTATCAAACATTAGCTGCACAAAAAAAAGCTCGAGCAGATAAAATCAGGGCAGCCTTATTCCAATTTCGAGATAGTGCGGCTATTCCTTTTGGAACAGCTTATCAATATGCTAAAGTTGCTCAAAAATCTACTGGAGTTTCACCAGCATTTCTATTGGCTATCATTATGCAAGAATCAAATCTAGGAACAGATTCTGGCTCTTGTTACGTTACTGATTTTGTAACAGGATCTGGGGTTTCAAAAAAAGGAACAATTTTCAAAAATGTTATGCATAAATACGATATTCCGACTTTTATAAGCATTACAAAATCTGTTGGTCGTGATCCAGCCAAAACCCTCGTTTCTTGTCCGATTGGGGGATCTGGTTATGGTGGGGCTATGGGACCAACACAATTTATTCCTACAACATGGGATGGCGTTAAAGATAAAGTAGCGTCATATTTAGGTATTTCTAACCCCGATCCATGGGATCCACAAGATGCTTTGATGGCTTCTGCTGTTTTTCTTTCTGAACTAGGTGCTAGTGATAGTTATTCTTCACAAATCAGAGCTGCTTGTGGTTATTATTCTGGAAAACCTACTTCTACTTGTTCTTATGGTCGCAATGTTATGAGTAGAGTGACAAAAATTCAAGCTAATATTGACCTTATTTCTGGAAATTAATTATGAATCTAATGAAGAAAATTTTAAAATTATTTATTATAGTGGGAGGATTATTTTTTGGGATAAGTACTTTTGCTGCGTCTCCACAAATATTAGTCTTGGCACCAAAAAGACCAAATTACGAAGTGCCAGTTTTGGTTTATCATTCTTTTGGACCGGCACAAAGTAAAAAAGAAACGATGATGCAAAAACATTATCGGGTGACGACAGAAATATTTGAAAAACAAATGAAATATTTATCTGACAATGGCTATCATCCAGTTTCTTTTTCAACTTATGTGAATAGTTTGATAAATTACACCAAATTGCCAGACAAAACTATCGTCATCACTTTTGATGATGGTTGGAAAACCCAATACAAATATGCTGTACCGATTTTAGAAAAATACAATTTTACAGCGACATTTTTTATTATCAGCGGTTATGTAAATTATGGAGCCTATATGAATTTTGATAATTTGAAAGATTTAGTGGCGCATAATTTTGAAATTGGTTCACATACTAAAAGTCATGTGATTTTAACGAAAGTAGATCAAACAAAACTAAATGATGAATTGATAGGTAGCAAGAAAACTCTTGAAGATAAATTAGGCATAAAAGTCACGACCTTGGCTTATCCAAATTATATGCAAAATGACATTGTGCGAAGTGCTGTCAAACAAGCTGGCTACGAGGGGGCGAGAGCCGGTTGGGCAAAATTCAAGAATTCAGCTTTATATATTTATCAATTAAAATCA
This sequence comes from uncultured bacterium, assembly GCA_903888625.1. Classification (GTDB taxonomy): domain Bacteria; phylum Patescibacteriota; class Minisyncoccia; order Phycocordibacterales; family UBA9973; genus UBA9973. The sequence continues at coordinate 1,565 of CAISUD010000061.1, read as the reverse complement.
CAAGAAGTAGTCAATAATCCAAACCCTTTTTCTGAAATACGGTTACCAGGCTAAAATGCTTGCTTTGGGGTCTTTTTTGTGATACACTTGCAATATATGAAAAAAGATATTCATCCAAAATACAATTTAGAGACAAAAGCTACCTGCGCTTGTGGAGCGGTCTTTTTGGTAGGTTCAACTATGCCTGAAATCAAAATTGAAATCTGTAGTCAGTGTCATCCTTTCTATACTGGAAATGAAAAGATAATGGATACCGCCGGACGCGTAGAACGCTTCAACAAACGCCGAGCCGCAACTGCTAAAATTAAGAAATAATTATGAATCTTGAAGAACTTAAAAAAAATTACGAGACAAGTTATTTGGCTGGTGTTTTTGAGCATTTGGAACAACAAGAAAAAGAGTTAGTAGAGATGCAAAAAGATCCGGAACTCAAAGAAATGGCACAAATTGAGTTGCAAGCAATTCTTGAACAAAAGAAAAATACTGAAAAGCAAATTCAAGATATTTTAGACAAAGATAAGGAAGAGGAAGAGATGACCAATGAAGTTGTCCTTGAAGTGAGAGCTGGTGCCGGTGGGGACGAAGCTTCGCTTTTTGCTTGGGAACTGGCACATATGTATGAACGATATGCTGAAGCACAAGGTTGGCAATGGAAAACCAACTATGAATCAAAAAGTGATTTGAGTGGTTATAAAGAAGCTAGTTTTGAAATTAAAGGCAAAGATGTGTATAAAAAATTACGTTATGAAACTGGAGTGCATAGAGTGCAAAGAATTCCAGCTACAGAAAAAAATGGCCGAGTGCATACATCGACTGCCTCAGTTGCAATTTTGCCAATTCGAAAAAAAGTTAATTTTGTAATCAATCCGGCTGATTTAGATATGGAATATTCTCGCTCTGGTGGTAAAGGCGGTCAGAATGTGAACAAAGTTGAAACCGCTGTGCGTTTGATTCACAAGCCGACAGGGCTTGATGTGCGTTCTACTAATGAACGTAGTCAATTGGCAAACCGTGAAAAAGCTTTGATGATTTTGACTGCTAAGATTCAGCAATTAAAAGAAGAAGAAGAAGCCAAAAAATATGCGGGTGTTCGTAAAAATCAAATTGGGACAGGGGACCGGAGTGAAAAAATTCGTACTTATAATTTTTCGCAAGATAGAATCACCGATCACCGCATAAAAAAATCTTGGCATAATTTACCAAAAATTTTAGAAGGGGAAATGGATGAAATAATCTCAGCCCTAGAATCTGGCGAGACAGGAAACGAAGAGGAGTAAAATTTTTACTATTGACAGGATTAAATATATCTCGGATAACTTGCTATTTACTTAATTTTATGCTATACTCGTTTTAGTAGTTTCTCAAAGAGCTTTTGTTTTAGAGCGATAGGAGTATCTACGCTTATCCAGGTCGGATAGGCATTATAATTAGTTTTTGCCTGATTTTTTTAGAAAACAGGAGAAATAAATAGTATGGCTACAAAGCTATATGTAGGGGGATTACCTTACAGTACACAAGAGGATGCTCTTAAAGAGCTCTTCGCACAAGCAGGAAGTGTTACTTCC
>CAISUD010000060.1 GCA_903888625.1 uncultured bacterium | reverse complement strand
TGATAGTGTGTGTCATATATATTGTGGTAAGTTCGTTTGAGGCTCATGCCTCTAGTTTAACTTGAAAACCGAGGGTTTTCAATCTTTCCTACAAGGAGCCCCGCGGCAAGCCGACGGGGAAATCCCCTTTGGGTATTATAAACCTTATTTAAATCAGAATCAGATTTGTTTGATAAATCCCATTCATATATTCCATTTATTATTTCTTCAAAAACTGTAACAACTTCTTCCTTCGATTTTGGTTTCTCTCCTTTATTATTCTGGAGCATTTCATAACTCCAAAAATCCATGTCACTATCATATTTTACCCCTGTTGTTTCTTCGATTCCATGTCCATCTAAATCATATCTTTTCAGAAATTCTTCAGATATAGCTTCGGCTAATTCATGAGCATGTTCATAATTATTACTTTTTGGTTCAAGGCCTATTGGACCCATATATTCTGTTACCATATTTTCTATTATAGTATAAAATAAAAAACCCGCAAGATTGCTCCGCGGGTTTTGATTTTAAAACATTTCTTTTAGAAGTTTATAACATGATAAACTCCGGGTTCTTTCAATTGAACCATTGTGATAGCCATACCAAGAAAAATAGGCGCATCTGAAAAATAAACATCGAATGGCTTTTTTGATCCAACGAAAACAATAGTTTTTCTTTTAACTACCTCTTTAACGTACTTTTCAGTACGAAAGTAAGACTCCGGGTTATTGCCGTAAAGTACAATGATTTGATCATAGTTTACTGCCTGCAAATATGCAGCAATCTTTAGCCTGTCATCATCTGTTACTTCCGTGCTATTCTTGAAAAAGAGAACATCATAATCAATTGTGAAATCAATTTGAATGTTTGGGTCAGAAGGCACAATATCAAGAGTATTGGTACCTATTCCGGCTTTGGATAAATACTTGCCAATTAACTCTCTCGGGCCTCCTCCATAAACTAATTGATCATTTTCATAACCGCCAGCAATCGTGCCGCCAATCTGTACAATAAGGATTCTTTTCATAATTTCAATTTTTAATTGTTTAACACTTTATTTTATTTGTTTTTAGAATTTTCAATGAACTACTATTTCACGACGGCCTTTTTCAACCCAAAAATCATATGTCGGATTTGATTGATTTATAATCAATATACCACTACCATTATATCCAATACTTGGGATACATCCCTCGCGGTCTCTTGACCCATCACAAAGAGTTGTAATTTTTTTATCCAACAAATTTCCTGTTTTAAAGTAATAATTTGATTGGAAAACCATTTGTTCAAGAAGAGTGATACCAGAATTTATGGTCATAGATTCAGAATAAGAATTATAGTCGTAACGAACAGGACGTTTACCCCCTTGCACCCATACTGCATATGATTCAGTTGTATTTCTCCCTAATGTTATTTCTTTATCAAGATCAAACTTTCCATCATGGAGATCATAGTTCGAATCTCCCCAAAATGAGCTTTTTTCTGTACGACGTTTGTTATTCCATACATCATATACAAATTGCGGTGTCACTTTTATCATAAACAAAAGGTAATAATTTTCTTTAGAACATTGAGGTACTAGAATTTCAGACAAATCGACTTCTAGTCCGAAATACTGCCGATAGAAATTTTCCCAATCTCTACGAAGATAAAAAAAATTTTCGGTTTCGTGTTCTTTTCTACATATATTTAGGAACTCTTCATAAAAATCTTCCCAATCAGAAGAAATATACTTAAATTGTTTAGAATTTGTTTTCATTGCTTTTATTTTTTTAGTTAATAATTAATTAGTTATCTAAAACCCCAGAAAGAGCCTTGGAAAACCAATTAATGACTACTAAAAACTTTTTTCAAATAACCTTATTTGATATAAGTATAGCAGAATTAAATATATTGTCAAGCAAATTTACCAATTTAATTTATTTTGAGCTATATATTTTAAGGTTAAAAAGATATCCACAAAATTTTGTTATTTTCTATTGACACAAAATAGGCTTTGGAATATAATGCTTATATATGAAAGAACAATTATTAAAAACAAAGGAAATATTAAAAGAAAGTGGCTTTTTAGACAAAGAAATAGCTATATATTTGACTATACTAGAACTCGGTCGAGGAACAGTTGCCGAGATTTCTCGAAAAGCAGGAATTAACCGATCAACTGGCTATGTGATTCTCGACAGTCTCGCTAGTAAAAACCTAGTAAACATTTCTGGCAAAGAACCAAAACAAGAATATGTTGCCCTCTCCCCTATTAAATTAATTGAATACTTAAATAAACAAGCAGAAATTCAAAAAAACTTAGCCGAAAGTGCGCTTGAAATATTACCAGAACTCACTTTAATGCATAATGTCGGGGACAGACCAAAAATAAGTTTCTATGAAGGACTTGAGGGGCTCGAGCATGTTTATGAAGATTCTTTGTCTTCAAAAGGAGACATTTATTCAACTTCTACTTATGAAGAAATGCACGAAACATTGCCAAAATATTTTTCTACTTATTACGAACGACGTGCCAAGAAAAAAATATTCATCCATACTTTCGTAGCCGACACTCCCCTTGCCCATAAAAGAAAAGCCAATGATCAAATTGAATATCGAGATACGACTCTCGTTCCTCAGAATGAATTTCCTGTACCAACTGACATAGAAATCTATAATGACAAAGTTATGATCGCTTCCTGGAAGGAAAAATTAGGAATCATTATCGAATCAAAAGAAATAGCCACAACCTTGCGAAGTGTTTTCAAACTTGCTTTGGCTGAGGCTAAAAGATTAAATAAATAAACCTAACAACTAGAACCTATAAACTAGTCCTAGTATTCCCGCATAGAGATCTGGGCGTCTACTTTTTTGATTTGATTAAAATGATCTACTATATTAAAACTTGTTATGCAGGTAAATTTTGCATTCGGATAAATATTTTTAAATGAAATAGGTGTACTAACAATTTCTTTCCATTTACATTCATATGCAAATAATTCTCTTCCTTGATGAAAAGATTCAATAAAATCAACTTCCCCAGCTTGCCTATTACGCCAAAAATTTATATCACTATCATCACCCAGATATGACCGTTGTTTTAGTTTTTCAGAGATAAAAAAATTCTCAAAAACTGCACCTTTATCTGATCTTAATTCAAGTGGATCAAAATTACCTAAAACTCCATTTCTAATACCAATATCATAAAAATATATTTTATGAGTTTTATTAATTTCTTTCGTTTTATTTGTATACAATGGTTTTAAACGAAAGATAATAAATGATTGTTCTAATAAAGTAACATAATTTAAAACAGTATCGCGACTAATCCCAATTTCTTTGGCGAGTTCCGAATATGAGATTTCACTTCCAACACGAAGTGCGAGCAATTTTACTAATTTTTCAAAAGCAAAAGAATTGCGAATATCACCAAATAAAAACAAATCTTTAAATAAATAATCACTCACTAATTCTTTAACTAATATTTTTTTTTCTTCACGTGAAGATGAATTTACTATTTGCGGATACATTCCAAAAATTAAATACTCTTCGAGTTTTTTATTTACATCAATTTCTCCATAAGCCAAAATAATTTCTTTTATTGAGAGCGGATATAAATAAAATTTGCGATTTCTGCCAGTCAGGGGTTCACTAATTTTATTTGCTAAATCAAAAGAACTAGATCCGGTAGCAATTACATTTGCTCCTGGTACATTATCAGCAATAAGTTTTAAAATATTACCAATATTTTCAACTTGTTGTGCTTCATCGATGATAATAATATCATGATTACTAACAAGTGTTTGAAGTTCTTTTCCAGATTTTTTTTCTAACAAAAGAATGTCTTTTGGGTCATCTCCTTGAAGGTAAAGAGGATTTTTAAAATCAGTTAAAATATTCTTTACTAAAGTAGTTTTTCCGACTTGTCTAGCCCCATAAAGAACAATAATTGGTTTTTTACCTAAATTATTCTTTAAATTATTGGTTATTTGTCGTATATAATTCATGAGTATAGTATACAAAATACATACCTAAAATGCAACCTGAATCCTAGTATTCTCGCATAGAGATCTGGGCGTCTACTTTTTTAATGAGATCAAGTAAAACTGAGACAACGATGAGGAGGGCTGTGCCACCCATAGCGATAGCGGTGATGCCGGTTACGGCTCGCATGATGAGCGGTAAAATAGCAATCAAACCAAGGAAGATGGCTCCAAGTAAGGTGATACGATTTAAAACTTTTGAAATATAAGTTGAAGTCGATGCACCAGGCCTGATACCTGGGATGAAGGCTCCATTTTTTTGCAAATTAGTCGAAAGTGCTTCTGGGTCGAAAGTGACGGCTGTATAAAAATAAGTGAAAAGGAAAACTAAAATAAAATATAAGACTGCATATAGCCAGGATGTTTGTGAAAAAGCAACTAAAGCATGAGAAATTTTAAGTACAATGGCATTAGCGGAACCAGCCATAAAGTTACCGATCATTTGAGGAAAGAGTAAAATTGAAAGAGCAAAAATAATTGGAATAACTCCAGCTTGGTTTACGCGAAGTGGTAAATAAGTAGAACCACCACCATACATTTTCGAACCTCGAACTTGCTTGGCATAGGTCACCGGAATTGGTCGTTCAGCTTCGGTCACCACCACTACCCCCGCAATAACCAGGGCGCCCATAGCGATGAACAATAACAAAAGCGGGATTTGCGAAACATCAAAAGAGAAAAAGAATTGTCCGACTTCGGAAGGAATCCGAGCCACGATACCAGCAAAAATCAAAAGTGAAACACCGTTTCCAATACCAAATTCTGACATCAATTCTCCGATCCACATCAACAAGATAGAACCAGCGATGACGACAATCAAATTGGTCATTTTACTGAAAAAAGTTAAGTTAGTTAAAATATGTTGTGATTGTAAAATTGCAAGCAGTGAAAAACCTTGAACAGCTGCAAGTGGAACAGTGATTAACCTGGAATATTGAGAAAATTTCTTTCTGCCAAGCTCGCCTTCTTCGTGGTAAAGCCTTTTTAAGGCTGGCACCATAATTGTAAGAAGTTGCATAATAATCGAACCAGTAATATATGGTCCGACTCCAAGCATGATGATCGAAAGATTAGAAAGTCCACCCCCGGAAAAGATATTTAAGATTCCGAAAAATTGATTGTTGGATAGAAAACGATTGAGCTCTACAGTGTCGATTCCTGGAATTGGAATAGATGCTAGAAGTCTAAAAACTACTAAGGCACCTAAAACAAACAGAATCTTCTTACGTAGAGAGATGTCTGTCCAAATTAATTTCATTTTATTCCAAAAATTATTCATTGTACTTTACAAACTTTCAACTTTTTACTTTATAACTATTTTGCCTCCTTTTAAATTTAATCTCTTTCGAATTTCTGAATAGGTTTCCGGCTTGCCATCTTTGGTAACAACTTTATCCTTGGCTACTAAAACTTTTTTGTGAATAGATTTAAATCTATAACCACGATTCTTTGGTAACTTCTTTATGATATCACGAAGCTCTGGACGACGCTTGTTTCCAGCTCGAGCTGTCTGCCCTTTACCTCCCCGTCCGGAAGTTTTGGCATGCTTACCTCCTCGTCCGACCAAGCGGTCTTTTTTATTCTTATGAACTCTTTTTAAATTATTTATTTGCATAGTTTTTAATTTAGCTGGTAATTTTATTCTTTCACGATTTCTTTATTAGCAACTACGATTGTCTCTGGCACTATTTTTACATATTTACTAGAAATTGAAGATAAGGCCAACATAACAGCCTTGGCATTGTTTAATTTATTTTTACTACCAGACAAAATCTTGCCGGTAATGTCTTTCATTCCAGCCAACTTAATAATATCTCGCACTGCAGAACCTGCTACGAGGCCACGGCCCTTGTTTGGCATTAATTTAATTTGGGAACTAGAAAATTTAGCAGAAATTTCATGTGGAATAGACATGGTTTTAGTCAAATTAACCTTAACCATATTTTTCTTTGCATTACGAAGAGCTTTATTAATAGCGAGTGCAGTGTCCCCAGCTTTTCCGAGACCAAGACCAATAGCTCCTTTTTTGTCTCCAGCAATGAGAGCCACACTAAAAGAAAATCGGCGTCCTCCAGCAACTACCCGAGTGACTCGACGAATATCAATAATTTTTTGATCAAACTCTGGCTTCGGTCTGTCAAAAGAACTTGACCTACGATTATTATTTTTTTTATTATCTTTATCCATTTTTTAATTCGTAATTGATAATTCGTAATTTTAAAACTTCAGACCTCCCTCTCGGGCTGTATCAGCTACTAATTTTACTCTCCCAGTATATTTAAAACCATTTCGATCGAAAACAACTTTGGTAATTTTTATTTTAGCACAAGCAAGTGCTACGTTCTTACCAACTTCTTTAGCTCTTTCTATCTTTGTCCCTTTAACCATTTTGATATCACTAGCCTGGGCTAAAGTTTTACTGGTACTATCATCAATAATTTGTGCATAAATAAATTTGTTAGAACGAAAAACAGAAAGTCTTGGACATTCTTTAGTCCCAGAAATTTTAGCTCTAATTTTTGTTTTTAATCTTATTCTTTTGTCAGTTTTATTTATCATAATTAAGTGGTCTTTTTACCTTGTTTACGTCTAATAACTTCATCCTCATAACGCATACCTTTACCTTTATATGGTTCTGGTTTCTTAAGGGCACGAATCCCGGCAGTGAAACTTCCAACCAATTCTTTATCGATACCAACGATAGTGATATTGTTCTTTTCTGCAGTAGCCGTAATGCCTTCAGGAATCTTTACAATGACAGGATGTGAAAAACCAAGAGCAAAAACAAGTTCCTTGCCTTTGACTTCAGATTTGAATCCAACTCCTTCTAGGATTAATTTTTTCTGATATGGAGTTTGAACTCCGGCAATCATATTTTTTAAATGTGAAGCATAAGTCCCCCACAATGATTTAGAAAATTTATCATTTCTTTTAATATTTAAATTGATCTTACCGTCAGCGATTTTTATTTCGATATCATCTCGAAAAACTTTTTGCAAAGAGCCTTTTGGACCTTTGACTGTCAAAATTGCGCCATTCTTTGTGACTTCTACTCCACTCGGTATTGTTATTTCTTGTTTTCCAATTCTACTCATAAAATTTAATTAATTATTTATAGTGAGCTTGTCGAACTACCAAATCTTAAATAAAGCTTCCCCTCCGACCTGTTCACGTCGTGCTTCTTTGCCTGATAAAATTCCTTTTGGAGTTGAAAGCACCAATAATCCAGAACCACTGCGAACCGTGTGAATGTCTTTCATGCCAAAATATACTCGGCGGGATTGTTTCGAAATTCTCTCAACATCGGTAATTCTTGGCTTCTTGTCTACATAAATCAAATTGACCTCTAAAATTGGCTGACCTTTTTTTGTTTTTTTAGAAACTTCGGAAATATAACCTTCTTTCTTCAAACAAAGGGCAATAGCATTTTTCATTTTTGAATATGGGAAAGAAACGACTTCTTTGCCGGCTATACTTGCGTTCTTCATCATTATTATCATGTTTGATATTGTATCCATCCCGTTTAGAAGTAGATCGCGATCTTTTCGCTTATCTCTTTGGTTATATTTATAATTTCTTTTTTATTTAATTTCATAATTTTGTTTTTTATATTATTGCGATCGCGACTTCTAACGGGATCCATATATTTTTTCTACCAACTTGATTTTCTAACTCCTGGTAACATACCTTCATTGGCTAATTCTCGAAAACAAATTCGGCAAATACCAAAGTCTCGCATATAGCCATTGCCTCGGCCACAGCGAAAACATCGATTTTTAGCTCGAGTTTGAAATTTGGGTGTCTTTTTACTTCTTGCAACTACTGATGTTTTTGCCATTTTTAATTTATTTAATAATAAAACGCGTCTATTTTTAGGTGATATCTTGTGTCCTTTCTTAAAACCTAGCTTTTCGCTAAAAGCCTTAAGGAGAAACACAGATCTTGCCTAACTCCTAGACTTCTCTAGTCTAGCAGAAAGCCCAAAAATAGTCAAATAAAATTTTATTTTATTCTTTCTTAAACGGAACACCTAGGAGTTCGAAAAAGGCCATGCCTTCTTTTTTTGTTTTTGCTGAGGAAACTACAGTGATGGAAAGTCCGAAAACATCTTTGATATCTTCGTCGGCTGTTTCTGGGAAAATTGTGTGCTCTTTGATGCCTAAAGTTAAATTACCAATACTATCTACTACACTGCGGTTGATCCCTCGAAAGTCTTTAGTACGAGGCAAGGCCACATTGATTAATTTTTCCAAAAAGGCAAACATTCTTTTGCCTCGTAGTGTCACTACTACCCCGATAGGGTCGCCCTGACGAATCTTGAAGGAAGCAATAGATTTCTTGGCACCTCGTAAGGCTGTTTTTTGTCCAGTGATTTTAGCCAAGCGATCAGCTACAAAATCATTTCGGTTTTTATCTTTTTTAATACCAGTACCAGTGCCGACATTGATGACTATCTTTTGTAATTTTGGTGAAGCCATAACATTTTTATAATGAAACTCCGAGCTTAACGCCCCAGAAATTGTTTTCATTTTTGTGTAAGCCTCTGCTTCTTTTTCTTTTACAGTTAAATGTTTCATATTATTTATACTTCTTGATTACTTTTTCTGGCAACTCGAACCATTTTATCGCCAACTTTTTTCTTACCCAAACGGGTACCTTTATTTGTCTTTGGATCTACCAACATTATATTTGAAGCATGAATCGGCATAGCCATACTTATGACTTGTCCTTTTTCTCCAGACTTTCGGGGACGCTGACTTTTCTTGACCATATTGATGGCCTCTACTACTACTTTGTTTTGGGCCACTAAAACTCGGACAATTTTACCTTTTTTGCCTTTGTCCTTGCCTGCGATTACTATTATATTGTCTCCTTTTTTAAGTTTCATAATTTTTTATTTTTTACTAATGCCTAGAACCTAAAGCCTAGTGCCTATTTATTAAATTACTTCTGGGGCTAATGATATTATTTTCTGAAAACCTTTTTCTGCCAACTCTCTTGGAATTGGTCCGAAGACACGTCCAGCCTTTGGATCTTTTTTCCCTTTCTCTAGTATAACCACGGCATTATCATCGAAACGAATATATGAACCATCTTTACGACGGTAAGCATTTCTTTGGCGGACAACTACGGCTTGGTGTACATCTTTCTTTTTAACACCTTTTCGTGGTTGAGCAACTTTTACCGAAATAATTACCAGTTCTCCAAGTTGGGCGTATCTCTTGTGAGCACTACCTAAAACCTTGAACACCTTCCCGACGGTGCCTCCAGCATTGTCTGTTATTTTTACTAATGTTTCTGGTTGAATCATATAATTATTTTAAAACTTTAAATTTTTTATCTTTTGAAATCGGCCTGGTTTCAATTATTTCTACTTTATCCCCTGTTTTGTATTTATTTTCTGCGTCATGGGCTTTGTATTTTTTGGTTTGGCTATAAAACTTTCCATACTTTGGATGTTTAATAAAACGAGAAACAGCAACAACAATGGTCTTGTCCATTTTATCAGAAACTACTACCCCCTTTAGGACATTACTCTTTTTAGCTATTTCTTTTTTTGTTTCTTCTTTAGTCATATTATTTATTATTAATTTCTGTTAAAATTCTGGCAACTTGTTTCTTTAAACTAGCAGTTTCTTTGACGTTTTTTGATTTAGAACCTCCAGCCTTAAAACGAATTACTCGAATTTCTTCTTGCAAGACTAAAAGCTTGGCTTTTAGCTCTTCTTTTTTCATTCCTTTTAAGTTTTCACTCATTTCTTTTTTTGTTTTTGCCATATTTTTATTATTATTTATAGTAAGTTTATCGAACTACTGTTTATGAGCTCTAGAAACGACTCGACATTTTACTGGAAGTTTTGTCCCAGCTTTGCGGAGAGCTTCACGAGCAATACTTTCTTCAACTCCATCAACTTCAAAAATTATTCTGCCTGGAAAAACTTCAAAACAGTATCCTTGTGGATCTCCTTTACCCTTTCCCATACCTACCTCGGCTGCTTTCGCAGTGTAAGGTCTATCTGGAAAAATTCGAATCCAATATTTACCAGCTTTAGTTAAAGATCGAGACATTGCTTTTCGAGCAGATTCAATTTGATTTGATTTCACTCGGGCTTGAGTCTCAGCTTTCAATCCATAAGATCCAAAGGCTAGTTTGGTACCACGAGTTTCTGGCGTCCGAGCTTTCAGATTGATTCGGTTGGATTGCCATTTTCTAAATTTTACTTTTTTGGGTAATAACATATATTTCTAATTTTTATTATCTTCCGACTTCTTGGAAAAAATCTTTCCGCGATAAATCCAAACTTTTATACCGACATCACCATATGGTAAATGGGCACGCTCTCTTTTAAAATCGATGTCTGCTCGGAAAGTTTGAAGTGGGATAGAACCTTTTTTGAGTTCCTCGGTACGAGCAATTTCAGCACCACCTAATCTTCCAGAAAGGACTACGCGAGCTCCTTCTACACCACGAGTTCCCATAACCTTTTCAATAGTTTGTTTGATGACTCGACGATATGGCATTCTTTTCTCTAAACCTTCGGCAATCATATAAGCGACAATTGCTGCATCAGCTTCTGGGTTTGGAATTTCTACAATTTCCAATTTAAAATCTTCTGATTTAGTCAATTTTAACTTTTCCATCTTTTTCAAAATTTCTTCTTTGAGCTTCACTGCCCCTTCCCCATTTCGGCCAATGATAAGTCCTGGTCGAGAAGTACGAATGATAAAACGAGTAGCTTTTTGACTACGTTCAATTTCAATTGAAGAAATATAGTTTCCACGCAATTTCTTTTCTAAATATTCACGAATTAAAACATCACCTTTTAAGTACTCACAATATTTTTTGTGGTCAGCAAACCAGCGGGACTTCCAGTCTCGGAGGATTATCAATCTATGTGCATATGGGTGAACTATTTTTGACATAATGAATAGGCTACTAGGCTTTAGGCACTAGGCTTTAGCTTTTTAGGTTTCGACTTTTTATCTAATTTCTCGACAACTTTTTTAATTTCTTTAACAACTTTTTCCTTCGTCTCGCCGGAGCTTTTAGCGGAGGCGGATTTTTTAACAGCTTTTTCAGCTAAAACTAAGGTGACATGACTAGTACGTTTGTTGATGCGGTGACCTGTACCCATGGCAGCTGGCATCATTCTTTTCATGATTATGCCTTTATCAACTCGCATTTCTTTGATAAATAAACTTTCTTGTTCAAGTCCTAATTGTTTGGCATTAGCGACGGCTGAAAGTAAAAGTTTCTTGATTGGTTCACCGGCTCTTTTAGCTAAAAAATCTAATTCAGTAATAGCCGAAGTAACGTCTTTACCAGAAACTAGGCTCGCTACTAAGCGAACTTTTCTTGGTGACTGTCTGTAATTTTTTAAAAATGCTTTCATGTTATTTTTTTAATTTTCGTTATTTTTCGTATGATTTATTTTTTCTTGGCATCAGCAGCGGCAGCCGTCGCAGACTTGGCTTGAGTTATTTCAGCTTCTTTTTTCTTTTGTTCTAACTCTTTCTGCATTTTACCTCCATGTTTAATAAATTTCTTGGTTTGTGAAAATTCTCCCAAGCGGTGACCTACCATATCTTCAGTGACCAAAACTTCTACGTGAGTTTTGCCATTGTGAACACCAAAAACGAAACCAACCATCTCCGGTGCTATCTGACAAGCACGCTTCCAAGTCTTGATCATTGGAGTTTGAAGCGGATTTTTACCTGCTATCTTTTTTAGCAGTTTTTCGTCTACATTTATTCCTTTTTTGATTGATCGTGTCATAATTGATTTAGCGAAATCATGTCGCGCGACCGTCCTATAGGCGCGACGCTAGTAAACAAAAAGCTCCAAACGAGCTTGTTCTTATATTAGCAAATAGGCATAAAATGTCAAATTTTATATTCCCCTCTTGAGGGGTGGCTTTTGTACTCAAAAGACGGGGTGGATATTAAATGCATCCACCTCCCCCGATTTATTAAAATCGGGTACTCTAGAAGAGGAGAATTTTTAAAAATACAAAGCTAAAATCTTGGGCAAAAAGATAATAATTCCGACAATCCCCGCGAGGAGGACAGCTATTAAAACTGTACCGGCAGCGACATCCTTTGTATCCCTGGCATACGGATGAAAATCTGGAGAAGTTAAATCAATATCAATCTCCATAGCGGTATTAAATGATTCGGTGATAAAAACTAAACCAATAACTAAAACTAAAAACATCCATTCAGTACTAGAAATCTGAAAAAGAAAACCTAAATAAATTGCCAAGACGGCAAAGAAAATATGCACCCAAAAATTATGCGTACTTTTTAAAAAAATAACAAAACCCCGAAAAGCATTGTTAGTACTTTTCACCCGAGCCACCAACGAAAACCTTTTTTTCTCATTAATTTTTTGCATAGATGTATTATAAAGTATTAAACTTCATATCTCCAATTTTTTCTAAAATTTCCAATGTAGCCTTAACTGAAAGATTTTCTGTATTTTTTAGGACAACTTTATTTTTATATCCTTCTATTAATGGCCTTAAAAATTCATCCCCCCAAGATGGCGAAAAAGTAATAACTCCTTTAAAATCAATTGTTATATCTTCTGTCGCACCAAGATTATTTAAAAGTGGTTTGAAGGCAGAAAAAGCCTCTCTGCCAGATTGTCGAGAAATTAATGTCGTTCCAAATTTTTCTAAAAATATATTCATATATTTATATTATACTAAAAAGTAATAAAAGCGATACAACCTCTATAATAATTTCCAGCATTTTTTATATTTAAATCAGAACTGTCTTTCTTTAATTCCAGTTCTGCATTACCAGTCTGAAAAGACAAACCTAATAAGCTTTGAGTGACAACTTGTCTTACAAACTTTAGTCCATTCCCTCTTTCTTCTGGTGCTCGACCAGACAAAATTTCTGTAAAAGCAATTCTTAAAGCTTCCTTATCATCTATTAATTCTGGACGAACTCTTTTTAATGTTTGTAAAATTCCTTGACCACGATCAGCTAATACAACTTGTCTTTTATTTAAATCATAACCAAAGAAAATTCCAGGCACATCAGGCCAATTCCCTAGATTATGATCAAAAGAATTGTTGCCAATTTCTCCTGCTACAGCCACGACCAACGGATATATTTTTTTTATTTCTTCATTATTTATTTTTCCAAACTCATCTTGCATTTTAGCTAAACGAGACTGCAACACTCCACTATTAGCACAATAAAAATTAGCTGGCATTTCTACCCCACTTGAAATCCAATCAGTAGCTATTTTTAATAAATCGTTTAAATAAATCAAAACAGCTTTTTTTGAATAATAACGATGACCTGTTGGGCTATTGCGAACAGACAAAAAACGTCCGCTCTCGTCCCAACGTCTTAATGTATCAATTGAAACATTTAATATTTCAGCTGTTTCTCTTATGGAAATTAAATCTTTTTCATCCATATGGTAATAATAGCATTTACCACAAAACTATGCAAATCTGCAACAAACTATGCATTTTTTGTTAAAACTATGTATCTATTGAGACTTTCGGGATTTGCCGGTTTTTCGGCGAGAAACCATAAAGACATTGGAGTATTTCTTTGGGTGTCTTGTTTTTCGTCCACCGGTGACTTTACCCCACATCGTCTTTGGACGCTTGGTTCCACGGCCTTGTCTGCCTTCACCTCCTCCGTATGGATGGTCTACTGGGTTCATGGCAGTACCTCGGACAGTCGGACGAATTCCTTTCCAACGAGAGCGTCCGGCCTTACCATAATTTTCTAAATGATGTTCTTCATTAGAAACAACTCCGATACAAGCCCAACAATTTTCATTTATTTTTCGAACTTCAGAAGATGGCATTTTTATGTTGGTATAACCATCGGCATTAGCCACAACTTGAGCAAAGATTCCTGCCGAACGGCCAATTTTGGAACCGCCTCGAGGTTTCAATTCAATATTGTAAACAAAAGTACCAACTGGAATATTTTTCAAAGGCAATCTATTGCCAACTGAAAGTTCTGCCTTTTCAGATACAATGAAAGTTTCACCGACTTTAACTGCTTTCGGTAAAACTACATATCTTTTTTCTCCATCTTTATAAACGGCAAGACCAATAAAAGCTGAACGATTTGGATCGTATTCAACACTTTTAATTTTTGCTGGAATTTCTTTTTTATTATATAAAAAATCAACTTCTCGATATAAACGCTTATGTCCAGCACCTTTATGGCGAGTGGTTATTCGTCCTTGACTATTGCGTCCAACAGAACGGCGAAAACCGTGGGTTAAAGATTTTTCTGGCTCAGTCTTCGTAATAACTCCGCGATAGGTCACGTGAGTCATTTGGCGTCTTGATTTAGTTGTAGGTTTATGCGTTTTCATATTAAATAAATTCTATTTTATCTCCCTCTTTTAAATAAACTAATGCCTTTTTCCCTCGGCCCTTCAACCCTCTTTTCCCTCGATAAGAAACTCTTTTGTCCGCAATCAAAATAATATTTACTTTAACTGGTTTAACTTTATAAAGTTCGAAAACGGCTTTTTTGATTTCGCTTTTGTTAGCGGAATCTTCAACTAAAAAAGTATAGACATTTTGCTCAGCAGCAAAAGATGCTTTTTCGGTAATTCTTGGTTTTTTAATTATTTTATTTATTATCATTTTATTTTTATCCTCGTGACTCTAAAAATTTAATACTTTCAGTTGGATTTTCAATTAAAAGATACTGATAATTTAAGACATCAAGCGGATTTAAATTTTTTAAGAAAACTATTTCAAGCTGGGGTAAATTACGGAAACTTTTTTCTATCTTTTCATTTCGGTCAAACAAGGCAACTAGTACTCTTGGCTTTTTTGAATTAGCTAGTGGCTTGGCACCTGTCGCTTTAGCTAAATTCTGCATTACTTCAGCGCCTGCTTTGGTATTTATTTTAGCAATTACTAAAGTATCAACAAAAATAATCTCTTCATCTTTTAATTTTTTAGACAAAACAGAAAATAGCGCTTGTGCTCGCATTTTTTTAGAAATTTTCCTTTTATAATTCTTTTCTGCAAGTGGTCCATGAGTGACACCTCCTCCAACCCAAATAGGTGAACGTGAGGATCCATGACGAGCTCGTCCAGTTCCCTTTTGTTTCCAAGGTTTCTTACCTCCTCCGCGAACTTCTCCGCGACCCTTGGTATCAGCTGTACCAGCTCGCTTATTGGAACGCATTCCTTCTACTACTTGATGCACTAAATCAGCGCGCCATTTAGCTCCGAAAACTTTTGCTGGCAAGTCGATACTCCCGGCTTCAGCTCCTTTTTGATCATATATTTTTTTTTGTATTTTTGCTTCCATATTTTTATATTTTCGTTATTTTTTGTAGCTTTCGCATAATTTTCGTATTATCTACTGACTATTTCAATTAATGTTCCCCTTCTTCCTGGTACTGCCCCTTTAATCAACATCAAATTATTTTCTTTATCTACCATAATTACTTTTAAATTTTTATATGTAATTCTATCGGAACCCATTCGTCCGGCCATTCGCATACCTTTTGGCACGTGAGTTCGGAGACCTCCTCCGATACTTCCTGGCTCACGTTCAGAATGTTTTTGTCCGTGAGAACGTGGTCCTCCGTGGAAGCCATGTCTTTTGACAACTCCTTGAAAACCTTTACCTTTGGAAACTCCAGAAATTTGAAGTTTGTCTCCAGCAGTAAAGACAGAAACATCCAAAATATCACCTTCTTTGGCTTCAGTTTTATCAGTAGGCTTTAAGCGGAATTCTTTAATAGTTTTATACAAGCCACCTTTCATTTGACCGATTTCAGATTTATTGATTCTTTCTTTTTTTTGTGTACCATAACCGACTTGCACTGAATTATAGCCATCTTTTTCTTTTTCAAAAATTCTGGTGACTGTCACAGGTCCTGCCTCTATGATCGTAACAGGAAAAACTGTACCGTCTTCCGCAAAATATTGCGTCATATTCTGTTTTGTTCCTAAAATAAATTTCATATAATTTTTGTGGCGTTAAGCTCGTAGTTATAACATTTTTACATCTATATCAACTCCCGAAGGTAATGATAAATTGGTAAGCGCTTCCATTGTCTTGGCTTCAGGGTTAATAATATCAATTAATCTTTTATGCACTCTAATTTCAAATTGTTCTCGAGTATTTTTGTAAATAAAAGAAGCACGATTAACTGTGTATTTTTTGATTTCAGTAGGCAATGGTACCGGACCAATTATCTTGGCATCGTAACGCATCGCAGTGTCGATAATTTGTTTAACAGAAGCATCAAGAATTTTACTTTCATAGGCTCGAACCCGAATTCGAAGCACTACTTTGTTATCTTCTTTTTTTTCTTTTTTAGGAATTTTAATCTTATTAGAAGAAATTGACTCTTCATCTGTATCAATTTTTTTTACCACCTTTGTCTTTTTAATTTTTGTTTTTGTTTCAGGCATGAATTTAGGATTCTAGGCTTTAGGCTCTAGGCTCTAGCTTTTTTAATTCAGCTAATACCTAGTGCCTAGCGCCTAATTTACTATGCAATGATTTTTGTAACAACTCCAGCACCAACTGTCTTGCCTCCTTCACGAATAGCAAATCTTTGTTGATCTTCCAAGGCAACTGGCGTAACTAACTTTACAGTAAATTTGGCTGTATCCCCTGGCATTACCATTTCTACTCCTTCAGCCAAAGTAACTTCTCCAGTTACGTCTGTGGTACGAATGTAGAATTGTGGTTTGTAACCCTTAAAGAATGGAGTATGACGTCCACCTTCTTCTTTCTTCAAAATGTAAACTTCACAAGTGAAGTTGTCGTGTGGAGTAGTAGTACCTGGTTTACATAGAACTTGTCCACGAGTAATATCTTCTTTCTTAAGTCCTCGTAGTAAGACTCCAGCATTGTCTCCAGCCATACCCTCTTGTAAATTTTTATTGAACATTTCAATTCCAGTAACAGTTGATTTTTGAGTTGGTTTGATTCCAACAATTTCAACTTCTTCTCCAACTTTGATTACTCCTCTCTCGATTTTTCCAGTTACAACTGTACCTCGTCCTTCAATAGAGAAAATATCTTCTACTGGCATAAGGAAAGGTTTGGAAGTATCTCGTTCTGGAACTGGGATATAAGTATCAAGAGCATTAGTTAATTCAAGAATTTTCTTTGCCCATTCATCATCCAAATCTTTAGCTTCAAGAGCTTTTAGAGCTGAACCACGAATAACAGGAGCACCAGCTCCATCAAAACCTTGCTTGGTTAGAAGTTCACGAATTTCTTCTTCAACCATATCAATCATATCTTTATCATCTACCATATCGCACTTGTTTAAGAAAACAATGATTCGAGGCACACCAACTTGTTTAGCCAAAAGGACGTGTTCACGAGTTTGTGGCATAGCTCCATCTGTCGCAGCCACCACCAAAATAGCACCGTCCATTTGAGCGGCACCAGTGATCATATTTTTAATATAGTCAGCGTGTCCTGGGGCATCGATGTGTGCATAGTGACGAGCATCGGTTGCATATTCGTTGTGGGAAATGTTAATGGTGATTCCACGAGCTTTTTCTTCTGGAGCATTGTCGATTTGATCAACACCTCGAAGTCGAACTGTTTTACCAGCCAAGTTTAATACATGCAAAATAGCCGCAGTTAAGGTTGTTTTACCGTGGTCGACGTGACCGATAGTACCAACGTTTACATGGGGCTTATCTCTTTTAAATTCTTCTGCCATAATAATGTGTTTAATAATTAAAACTCAGTGTACGAGAACCAGTCACTAAGGCCTAACTACTAATTTTTATTAAACTAATAATAATTACTGCTTATTTACCTCCTGGGTAAAATTAGCAATATAAAAACTGCCAAAAGTGCAGTTGTTTAGATAATAGCAAATTACAAAATAATGTCAAATTTAAATTTCTCTACTTCTATCCCCTAAAATAGTAAATAATATTTCATTACATATTCTTATAAAAGAATCTTTATAATCATCAGTGTCTGGATTTTTTAAAATCTCATTTAATTGTTCCACAAGTTCGTCTAGCTTTAGAATACCAGACCGATTTTTATCATTTACAACATTATTATATTTATCATCTAGATAAACATCTTCATATTTTTTTATTGGTAATGGATATTTACTAAATCTATTTTTTACAGCAGATATATCATTTTTTAGTTTATAAAAAGCAATCAACCCTGAAATTTGATTTATGTAATCCTGAGAAATACCAGTTACATCATGTATTTGTGGAACCTCTTGTTTATTTTCATTTACCCCAAATTTTCCATCTATCATAGATTTATTTTCTAGCAGAGATAATTGTTTCAGCGACGTTGTTTGGCACAATATCGTAACGCATGAATTCCATAGTGAATGATGCACGGCCTTCGGTCATTGAACGGAGTGAGGTCATATAGCCGAACATTTCAGAGAGAGGAACAATTGCTTTCAAAACTTTATTCATTCCACGATCTTCCATACCTTCAATAATTCCACGTTTTGAAGAAAGGTTTCCAGTCACGTCTCCCATAAACTTTTCTGGTGTAACAACTTCAACTTTCATCATTGGCTCTAGGATTACTGGTTTTGCTCTCTTACAAGCATCTTGCACTGCCATCGAAGCGGCAATTTTGAAAGCCATTTCATTGGAATCCACTTCGTGATAACTACCGTCATAAAGATCAACCGAAACATTTACAATTTTGAAACCTGCCAAGACTCCCCTGTCCAACCCTTCTTTAAATCCTTTTTCACAAGGAGAAATATATTCTTGAGGAATGACACCTCCTTTGATATCGTTGATAAATTCAAAACCATCTGAACGTTTAGTATTTTTTGGTAAGTCTTCGACTTCTTCTTTGGTAAGAATTGTCATTGGTTTAATCTTAATCTTCACATGACCATAGTTTCCACGACCTCCTGATTGCTTGATATACTTTCCTTCTGCATCAGAAGTACTAGTGATAGTTTCTCGGTAAGCTACTTGTGGTTTACCCACGTTGGCCTCAACAGTAAACTCTCTTTTCATTCGGTCTACAATAATTTCCAAATGAAGTTCTCCCATCCCAGCGATAATTGTCTCACCAGTTTCTTGATCAGTTGAAACTTTAAAAGTTGGATCTTCTTGAGCAAGTCGGTTAAGAGCCATACCCATTTTTTCTTGGTCAGCTTTTGTCTTTGGTTCAATACGAAGTTGAATAACTGGTTCTGGGAAAATAATTCTATCGAGTTCAATTGGATGTTCTTCTTCACAAATAGTATCAGAAGTAATGGTGTCTTTAAGTCCGACGGCGGCTGCAATTTCTCCAGCGAAAACTTCTTTCACTTCTTCTCTGTCATTGGCATGCATTCGAAGAATTCGGCCGATACGTTCTTTATTACGAGTTCGTGGATTGTAAACATAAGAACCAGAAGACAAGGTTCCGGAATATACTCGGAAGAAAATAAGTTGTCCGACGAATGGATCGGTCGCAACTTTAAAAGCCAGAGCTGAAAATGGTTCAGAATCACTTGCATGACGAACAATTGGTTCATCATTTTTATCTGGATCAGTTCCAGTAATTGGTGGGATATCAAGTGGTGAAGGCAAATAATCTACTACGCCATCAAGCACAAGTTGTACTCCTTTGTTTTTGAGAGCCGAGCCAGCATACACTGGGAAAATTTCATTAGCAATAACTCCTTTCCTCAAAAGTTTTTTCAAGGTTGCCATATCAGGAATCTTGCCTTCTAAATAATCATTCATCGTGACATCATCTAATTCAACAATTTTTTCAATCAATTCATTGTGGTATTTTTCTGCATCAGCTCGCATGTCTTCAGGAATTTCTTTTTCAAGAACAAGATTTCCCATTTCACCTTCAAAATAAAAAGCTTTCATTGTGAGTAAATCAACTACACCTTCATGTTTTTCTTCGAGGCCGATAGGGATTTGCAAACGCACAGCTTTTTTGGTCAAACGATCTAAAATCGTAGCAAAGGAATGTTCAAAAGAAGCACCGATACGGTCCAATTTATTTATGAAACAAATTCGAGGCACTTTGGCTTCATCGGCATAACGCCAGTTGGTTTCAGATTGTGGTTCTACTCCGGCGACACCATCAAAAACAACTACCGCGCCATCGAGAACTCGAAGTGAACGTTTCACTTCAACAGTGAAATCAATGTGCCCAGGTGTATCAATAATATTAAAACGAGTTTTCTTTGTTTTATCTTTTGGATCGCAATAAGTCGGAGTCCAAAAACAAGTCACAGCAGCGGACGTGATGGTGATACCTCTTTCACGTTCTTGTTCCATCCAATCGGTAGTAGTTTCTCCATCATGCACTTCCCCAATTTTATGAGACACCCCAGTGTAAAAAAGCACACGCTCGGTGGTAGTTGTTTTACCCGCATCGATGTGGGCGATAATTCCAATATTTCTAACTTTTTCTAACGGATAATCTCGTTCCATATATATTAGTTTTTGGTAGCTAGTTTCTAGGTTCTAGCAAATAATTTTGTAAATAAAAAGCGCCTAGTGCGCTTTTTATAATATATAACATATGCTCTCTTTTTGCAAATTTTTTATAGTTAAAATTCAAAATAACGAACCCAGCTCATATAAAAATCTTGTCCTTTATCTGTTGTTACACGATCATCTTTTATGCTTTCATCACGATTTTGTGAAAAGTCAGTCCAATATTCTTTAGCAACAAAATCTTCTATTTTAAAATCTTTTTCTAGATTATCTTTATTATCTATCCCTCTCATACAAATTACTAATTTTATTCTTTCGCCTTTTTTCATAGCCTCAAACAAAGGACGGAGTTTTTCATTAAAATTAGTTTGTTTTTCTGGATGAATAAGCTTCATACCATTATTATTCCATTGGTTTTTTTCCATAATTTTAAAGTTTAATTCTTAATACTCTAATAATACCCCCCCCCGATACATAAAGTCAATAACCCCACACACTTAATTTAAGTATGCGGGCAAGCAATAAATTATGTTATTATTTATATATGTTTTACGTATATGTATTAAAGAGTCAAAAAGATGAAGAATTATATATTGGAAGCACAAAAGATTTAAAAAGAAGAATAAGAGAACATCAAACAGGACAGTCGTTTTCTACCAAATTTAGAAGGCCATTTGAACTTATTTATTATGAAGCATACAAAATCGAAAAAGATGCTCGTGAAAGAGAACAAGCTCTAAAATTAAGAGGAAATGCTAGAAGATTTCTTAAAAAAAGGATTAAGGAAAGTTTGAAATGAGATTGGGATTTACCCGCACACTTAACTTGCCATTATTCTGCTTTTTCAATATAAAAAAAATAATACTTGTATATAAGTAATAAATATAAAATTAAGTAAGTATTTCGATCGGCAGAATAAAAAAGCTATGGCAAATTAAGTGTGCGGGTTTACCAAGCGAAGTGAGCAAAGGCTTTGTTGGATTCTGCCATTTTGTGAGTATCTTCTTTTTTCTTAATAGCTGCACCTTCATTTTTTGAAGCTGAAATTAATTCATCAGCAAGTTTAATATGCATTGGTTGTCCCTTTTTAGAACGAGCGGCATCACGAATCCAACGCATTGCAAGAGCAAGTCGGCGTTCTGGACGAACTTCTCGAGGCACTTGGTAGTTAGCACCTCCAATTCTTTTTGAACGAACTTCTGTAAGAGGTCCTGCATTTTTCATAGCCAAATCAAAAATCTCAAGTGGATTTGGATTGCCAGTTTTTTCTTTAATAACATCAAAAGCTTTATACATTACTTTTCGAGCAGTCTCCTTCTTTCCAGACCACATAGTGTAATTGATAAATTTCTCTAATTTTTGAGAGTTATAAATGAAATCTGGTTCAACGATATTTTTATTTTTTATTTTTCTTCGCATCTTTAATTCGTAATTGATAATTCGTAATTTATAATTTACTTCTTAGCTTCTTTTGGTCTCTTATTTCCATAAAGTGATCTACTTTGTCGGCGTTTTTCAACTCCTTGAGTATCAAGCACTCCACGAACAATGTGATATCTAACACCGATCAAGTCTTTGACACGTCCACCTCGTAACATAACGACAGAGTGTTCTTGTAGATTGTGTCCTTCTCCTGGAATATAAGCTGTCACTTCCATACCATTAGTCAAACGAACCCGAGCAATCTTTCGGAGAGCGGAGTTTGGTTTCTTTGGAGTAGTAGTGGTAACTTTCGTGCAAACTCCCCTTTTAAAAGGAGCTGGGTAAAAGACAGGTCTATTTTTCAAAACATTAAAACCACGAGCAAGTGCCACCGCTTTTGATTTCTTTCGGGTAATACTTCTATTTTTCTTGATTAATTGATTAATTGTTGGCACTTGAATAATCTACTATAATTCAAGAAAAATTGCAAATCTTATAATCTAAGTCCAGTCACTAAATGAAAAATGAAAGCTAAAATTGGATACAAATAGTTAGAGAAAAAAACAATAAAAATTACTAAAAAAATTAAAGCGTACCTTTCCAAAAAATCACTAACACGATAAATTGACCCTGGTAGTAGATTAAAAAGAATTTTGGACCCATCAAGTGGCGGAATTGGAATTAAATTAAAAGTAGCCAAAGCAATATTTATAAAAACTATATCAATCATAATTTTATAAAAAGGTAAAACAGCAAATGAGTCAAAAGGAGCTAAGCCAAAATATGGGGCCAAACGAATTATTAAACCAAATAAAAGTGCAATAAAAAGATTAGCCAAAACACCAGCCGAAGCTACGGCGACGGTGCCGTATCTTTTATTACGAAGATTGTTTGGATTGTAAGGCACTGGTTTCGCCCAACCAAAAGCAAAGCCAGCGGAAAGATAAAGTAACACTGGTAAAATTATTGAACCAAATAAATCTAAATGTTTTATCGGGTTTAAAGTCAGTCTTCCGGCTACTCGAGCAGTATTGTCTCCTAATTTTTCTGCCATAAAGCCATGAGAAATTTCATGGATGACCACAGACATAATTAAGATAGCGATATAAAAGATAACATCGATTGCTTGCGTACTCATGCGTTTTATGATAGCATAAAAAAGTTATGAAATCATGTGCAATATCAAAAAAAGGTTCGATTGTCGGAGGGGGCTATTCCAATAGGACTCGTGCCACCAAATTCAATCCAACTGGCAAAAAACGTAAATACCCAAATCTTCAAAAGAAGAAAGTTTTTGTGCCTGAACTAAACAAATCTGTGAATATTGAAGTCTCTACCAGAGGCATGCGAACAATGAAGAAAAACGGTGTTTACAAAACCCTCAAAAAAGCCGGACTTATAAAATAAAAACCTGAACCAAAAGTTCAGGTTTTTATTTTTTTAGGCTATAATAGATTTATGAGTATTTCAATCATCGCAGCTATCGGTAAAAATAATGAACTTGGAAAAAAGAATGACCTTCTTTGGTCACTACCTGCCGATATGAAGCATTTCAGGGAGACTACCAGAGGACATACAGTAGTGATGGGGCAAAAAACTTTTGAATCACTTGCCCGGGATGAAAATGGAAAACAAATCGGGCGACTACTACCCAATCGTCGAAATATTATTCTCACCCAAGATAAATCTTTCACCGCCCCTGGAGCAGAAATTGTTTATTCAGTAAATGAAGTATTAGAATTATTAAAAAATCCGAATGAAGAAAATTTCATCATCGGCGGAGGCATGATCTATAAATTATTTATAGACCTAGCGGATAAGCTATACATTACCCACGTAGATGGAGAGTTTAAAGATGCTGAAATATTTTTCCCGAAAATTGATCCGGATAAATGGCAAAAAATAAAAAACGGAAAATATCCCAAAGATGATTTAAATAAATACGATTTAGAATTTGCTGAGTATATAAAAAAAATATAATATGAAAAGAGTAGTTAATCCAAAATTTTCAAAAAATAAAAAAGAGTATGCTGCGGTCATTTCCTCAATTGAAAAAAAGGGAAAGTGTCCTTTCTGCCCAAAAAATTTCAAATATCATAAAGAACCAATTTTAAAAATTGAAACAGGTTGGTTTATAACAAAAAATAGCTGGCCTTACAAAAATACTCAGTTACATTTTTTGATAATTGGTGAAAAACATAAAGAAAATTTCAATGAATTAACTGAGTCAGATTTTAGATCAGTAAAAACGCTAGCGAATTGGGCAATAAAAAAATATAAAATAAAAGGCGGAGGATTAGTAATAAGATTTGGTAACACTGACTACACTGGTGCTACTGTTTGCCATTTACATTTTCATCTTATTTACCCTAAATCAACAAAAGATAACATGGCTAAAACTGTCTTTTTCCCAATTGGTTAAAATTTCTTAAATAGCGACTTCGGCTTTAATGTTTGGGTCAGCCTCATAATTTACTAATGTAAAATCCTCATACTTAAAATCAAAAATATCTTTAGTCTCTGGATTAATTACAAGTTGAGGAAGTTTTTTAGGCTTCCTTTTCAATTGTTCTCGAGCCTGTTCAAAATGGTTATTATAAAGATGCACGTCAGACATGGTATGAATGAATTCTTTCGGTTTCATTCCTGTCACCTGTGCAAGCATAAGAAGTAATAACGAATATGAAGCAATATTATACGGGACACCCAAAAAAACATCCGCACTTCTTTGGAATAAATGTAAGGATAACTCTCCATTAACAGCAAAACATTTAAAAATACCATGGCATGGAGCAACAAAAACTTTATCAACATCTTCTGGATTCCAAGCTGTGACCATGTGCCGACGCCAATCTGGATGTTCTTTCAATCCATTGATTAAATTTTTTATTTGATCAATTTCTCCTCCATCAGTTTTTTTCCAGTGCCTCCATTGTGCTCCATAAATTCTTCCAACATCACCTTCTGGAAGCGCCATTTTTTGACAAATTTCTGGTGTTGCCCACTCATCCCAAATTGAAACTTTATTATCTTTCATAAATTGAATATTTGTTTCTCCTCGTAAAAACCATAGAAGCTCAATCGCAATCGATTTAAAATGTAATTTTTTAGTTGTTAGCATTGGAAATTCACCTTTAGATAAATCAAATCTCATAGTTCTGCCACACACAGCGATACTACCAACTCCATGAGGGTCACTCTTTCCCTGTCCATTTTCTAAAACATCTTGTAATAAATCTAAATATTGTCTCATATTATTTTTTTATATTAACTGCTAATAATTTTATCCCAAACAATTTTAACATTTTTTCACCACTTAGGTTAGCTGTTCCTTCTGAAAAAAAACAATGCTTAATCCCAGAAAAAATAATTATTTTGACACAAACTGGACAAGGAAAATGTGTAATATACAAGCTAGCTCCTTCTAAGGAAATCCCCTTCCGAGCTGCCTCAGCTATTATTTTTTGTTCTCCATGAATCGTAGAACTTAATTCTTGTTTTTCTCCTGCCTTCACATAATCTCTTATGTGACCAACTTGGTACGGAGTATAATCACTTGGTACCCCTTCATTATAGTCACGAAGTATAATGGAACCATCTTTTACAACTACTGCGCCTACATTTCTCCACCAACAACCACTTTTGTGAGCTTCCTTATAAGCTTCTTTCATCCAGCTTTTATCTTTCAAACTTTTACTTTTCTTCTCATGTAAAGAATGATTAGAGATAACACTATCATTATCCCAACGTAAAAAAACTTTATCCCATTTTATATTTTTCTCAATAAAGTAAAGTTTCACTAATTCTCTAGAGAATTTGTCATTAACCAATAATAATTTTTTATTTTTTAATTCTGTTATGTTCTTTTCACTAAGTACTTGAACCTTCTTAAACCCAAGAACTGTTAAGAATTTTTGTGCTGTTTTGTGATCAAAAGAAGCGATATCTTCTTTTACCCCTAAAATTTTTTCTACTAATTTGTTTTCTGCCAAATAAATTATTGAAATATTTTTTTGATTCTTTTTTATAAAGTCCAAAAACCCTTTGTGTACTACTGGGATATTTATCACTAAAATTCTTTTTTCTACCATATTACTTTTTTTTATTCTTAACTTGTCCAAGTAAATGAGTTTTAATAACATTCTGCACAATATCTGTTGATGAAGTACTTTCAGCTTGTCTAGGAATAACAGAAATCTTTTTACATAATTTTTTGATCATTTTTTTTTGTTTTTCAGTGTAACTATTTCCACCTACTGCCACAAAAACATCAACCGGTAAATCTTTAATAATTGCATATAACCAATTACCTTTCTCGTCTATATCATCAACTAAGGTGACATAGTCAACACAAGATTGATAAGATAACATTTCTATTCGTTCTTTTTCTGGAATAATAGGTCTTAAAGGACCTTTGTAAGACTTAATACCTCTATCACTGTCTACCCCCACAATCAGGATATCTCCGTGTTTTTTAGCTGCATTCAAATACCTTAAATGACCGATATGGAGCATATCCCATGAACCAATAGTACAAACAATTTTATGCCCTAAAACCTTATGGGCTTTTATTTTTTCTATTAAATCTTTATGATTTAAGTGAATTTTTTTATCTATATTTTCCATTGTATAAATATATCATAAAGTTTCTAAAATTAAAATCATCAATTCGTCTATCGCTTTTTGCAAATTAAAAAAGCCAACATTTTGTGTTGGCTTTTTTGTGTTTAATATTTAAAAGATTTTAATCTTTAACTTCTATGCCCATTGACCTTGCTGAACCGGCAACTATATTGATTGCGCCCGCGTCGTCTTTGGCATTCAAATCTGTTCCTTTTTTCTTGGCAATTTCCAATGCTTGCGCTTTGGTGATTTTTCCAACTTTCGTAACTGCATTCTTACCAGAACCTTTCTCTATCCCAGCAGCTTTTAAAATGAGGCCAGTGATTGGTGGAGTTTTGACGATAAAATCGTAAGTCCGATCTTCGTAAACAGAAACTACTACCGAAACTTTATCCCCTGCCATTTTTTGGGTAGCAGCGTTAAACTTGGTCACGAAATCTCCGATGTTGATTCCAGCTTGTCCAAGAGCAGGCCCAAGTGGTGGTGCCGGAGTTGCTTTAGCTGCTTGGATTTGTAATTTTATTTTTTTGGTTATTTTTTTTGCCATCCCGATACTAAATTTTATTTATTGTTAATAATGTTAATCTATACTATTTTGTCCTTTTTGTCTATTTTCTTGATTTAGAAGCAATCAAAAATTTAGTACGGGACAAGTATTATTTAAATCTTTTTGACCTGTAAGAAATCTAATTCAACTGGAGTTTCCCGACCGAACATTGAAACCAGTACTTTTACTTTACCTCTTTCTTGATCCACTGAATTTACTTTACCTTCTAAATCCTTAAATGGTCCATCGACAATCCGAACTGTCTCCCCGATAGCCAAATCGATATTGTGTTTAGCTGTACCTGTATCCATTTTCTTGAATAAATAATCTACTTCTTCTTTTTTAAGTGGAACAGGATTAACTCCAGCCCCAACGAAGCCAGTGACTCGTGGAGTGTTTCGTACAATATACCAAGAATCATCGGTCACAATCATATCTACAAGCACATAGCCTGGGTAAATTTTTTCTTCAACTTCTACTCTTTTACCAGCTTTTATTTTTATTTTCTTTTCAACTGGCACGATGACATTGAAAATTTTGTCGTGGGCACCGAGAGAATCTATGCGTTGTTTCAAATTACGAAGAACCGCATTTTCATATCCGGCATAAGTATGAATTGCATACCAATTTCTAACTGCTTGTGTTTCTTGTTTTGCCATAAATAATTTTAAAAACCAATTAATTTAACTAGCCCTTGGGAGAAAATAAAATCAAAAATACCCAAAAAGTAAGCGACTAGAATAGAAATCACAACTACTATCAAAGTATAATAAAGGGTCTGACGTCTAGTTGGCCAATTCACATGTTTCAACTCTGTCTTTGTTTCTTTTAAATAATCAGTTATTTTTGACATCCTTTTAAAAAATTAAATAATAATCTTATTCTACAACATTTATTTCTTATAAAAAAGCCCCTTCGAGGGCTTTTTTAATACTACTCTTTTTCGATAAAATAGTCAAATTTTATTTTATTTCATAAGTTATAGTGACATCAGAAGTTATCAAGTTCACACCAGTTGGAAGCACGGCTGGAGCGCTGACTGCTACACTATCGGTACTCATGGCTTTCGCATTGTAGAGTGGCATTGAATTCACTCCATCTTCAGAAAAAGAAGTAATTTTGCCTAAACGAATTCCAAGGTCTTTAGCTAAAACTCCGGCTTTATTTTTTGCTTCATCAATTGCCAATTTTCTAGCAGAAACTTTTAAGCCATTTGGATTGTCCACTGTAAAATCTGGACCATTCAAATTTGAAACTCCAAGCGAACCTAGGCCTTGAATTATTTTCCCAGCTGAATCGGTGTTGCGAATTTTAACACTAATATTTTCGCTAGCAGTGTATCCAACAATGACATTGTTGCCAACTGGTGGCGGACAATTTAGAGATATGCAGGCTATTTGTGGTACAGCCGTATATTTATATTGATATTTTGGATAAAAAGAAGCATCGGTAGTTTTGATATCCGCATTAGCTATTCCATTTGTCTTTAAAAAATCTAAGGAATTTTTCTCAACTTGGGCAACTTGATTTTGTGCATCTTTCACTGTCCCCGCATCTTTGGAAATAGTAAAATTAATATTTGCTATATCAGGCACAGCATTAATTTCTCCATGACCAGAAAATGAAATAGTGTTTACTATGTTATTTCCATTTTCGCTAAAATTTCCACAACTAGCTAAATATTTTACAGCGCATGAAACTATTAAAACAAAGACAATGGCTTTCGTAATCCAAAAAATCTTTTTCTTTTTTTCATCTGAAATTTTCATAATTTTTTATTAATTAGCTGTTGCCCCTGTCGTAGCAGGTGCAATATTAGTAACTTCAACATCAAAAGTTAAGGTTGCATTTGGTGGAATAACTCCGCCAGCCCCAGTTGCTCCATAAGCATCTTCTGGTGGAATAACTAAAGTTTTCTTGTCTCCGACTTTCATTCCTAGGACTCCTTTATCCCAACCTGGAATAACTTGTCCTGCACCTAAAATGAAAGAAAAAGGTTCTACGTGTTTAAATTTTGGATCCACATTTGAATCAAAAACAGTTCCATCGGCTAATTTACCGGTGTAATTTACTGTGACTGTGTCTCCAGCTTTTGCACCATCAGAAACTGTCCCCACCACCCCCTCTCCATTATTATTTGGCATATTATTATTGTTATTATGATAAACCTTAATTGTAAGAAAAACTAAAACAGCGACGACGATAACGACGACTAAAACCCAAACGATTATTTTACCTTTATTATTTTTTAACATATATTTATTTTAAAAAATTAATTTATAATAAGTTAATTATACCCGGTAGTGAGATTTTTTGCAAAAAATTCTACTACCGGGTTATACACCCTAAGGGGCCTAAATCAAATTCACTTCGGGGACAAGTTTGATGCCGAATTTTTGATCGACTAAATCGATTGTTTTACAGTTAAAAAATCCAAATAATTATCTTTATTGACGACACTAATTTCTGCATCTGGATAAATTGTTTTAAATAATTTTAAATTTTTAGAACCATCTTTTGTCCATTTACATTCATAAGCTGATATCTTCCCATCTTTTTCTGTAATTATATCTACTTCTGCACCTTCATGAGTTCTCCAAAAATAAAATTCTTTGTATTCTTTAAAAGCAAGAGATTTTTTATAAAGCTCCATAAAAACAAAATTCTCCCATAGCGCACCGACATCATTCCTTAATGAAACCCCATTATATTGATTGATAATTGCATTTCTCACCCCTAAATCATAAAAGTAAAATTTAGATTTTCTAGATATTTCTTTTCTTAAATTTTTACTATAACCTTTGACTCGTTTTAAAACAAAGGTTTTTTCTAAAATATCAATATATCTTTGAACCGTTTTTGTATCTCTACCAACAAGATTGCCTATTTCTGCAAAAGAAACTTCATTACCAACTTGAAAGGCTAAAGCTTTCAAAATATCAATTAATGTATTGGGTGATTTTATTTTATCCAAAATCAAAATATCTTTTAAAAGATACGAACTTACTAACTCATCTAAAATACGTATTTTTTGTTCTTTATCATTTTGTATTAAAATTTCTGGGTAAGATCCAAAAACAAGAATATCTTCGAGTATCTCTTTTTTTTCAAAATTACTTTTTAAAATTTCGTTCTGCATAATTGGCAGTAATGTCATAGTAAAATGACGACCAGTCAATGGCTCGCCCACATTTTGAGCAATTTCAAAAGAAGAAGATCCAGTTAAAATAATTTTCTTGTCTCCATATTCATCAATTATCATTTTAATAGCTTGACCAATATTTTTTATATATTGAGCTTCATCAATAATAAGAATTTCGTAGGGTATTGCCCATTCTAATATTTCCTTCCGAAGACCGGAGTTAAAAAGCTTTTGTAACCTCATATCATCTCCTACAGAAAACAAAACTTTTCTGTTCTTATTTTTTTCAGCAAAAGCTTTTACTAATGTGGTTTTACCAATTCTTCTTGGGCCATATACAATTAAAACCCTTTTGGGAGAAAGTTCTTTTTCTATTGTTTGTATTCTATTAAATTGCATAATTTCATGGTATCAGAAACCACGAATTAAGTCAATTTCGTGGTGTGGATAACTTATTACCTATGAATATCAAATCAAATTCACTTCGAGGGTGAGTTTTATGCCGAATTTTTGATCAACGGAATCGATTATTTTATTGGCTAAGTCCAAGACTTCCGCGCCGGTGGCTCCGCCATAATTTACTAAAACGAGCGATTGTTTGATGTGTACGCCGACATTACCGACTCTTTTGCCTTTCCAACCACATTTCTCTATGAGCCACGCTGTCGGGATTTTTATTGTCTGGTTTCCCCTCTCCTTATTAAGGAGAGGGGTCAGGGGTGAGGTTCTGTTTTCCTCTTCGAAACATGGAACATCCGGATATAACAATTCTATCTCTAACAATTTATCTATATCCACATATACATTTTTGAAAAAACTTCCAGCATTACCTAAAATTTTTGGATTGGGTAATTTACTCTCTCTGATTTCGGCAATAATTCTGGCTACATCCCCCGAGCTTTTTATTTCCAATTTATTTTCATCCAAATATTCTTGCAAGGCTCGATAATTTACATTTTTATTTTGTTTTTTACTTAATTTAAAAATAACTGCAATAATAAAATATTTACCTTTTAATTTATTTTTGAAAATACTATCTCGATAACCAAACTCACATTCTTTATTTGTAAAAACTTTTTTCCCTGCATTTTTTATATCGATAGCCTCAACTTCAAAGATAGTATCTTTAGCTTCAGACCCATAGGCTCCAATATTTTGTACTGGTGAAGCACCGACGGTGCCTGGCACGAGCGACAAATTCTCAAGTCCCCAAAAACCTTTTTCAACTGAAAATAAAACCAAATCGTTCCATATTTCCCCACCCATCGCTTTTACCCAGACATTTTCCTCATCCTCTTTAATTATTTCAATGCCTTTTAATTTATTTAAAACAATGAGCCCGTCAAAATCTTTCACTAAAAGCATATTACTTCCTCCGCCTAAAAAAAGTTTTTGGTTGTTTTTGTATTCAGTAGTTTCAAGTAATTCTAAAAAATCTGCTTCTTTATTTATCTCAACTAAAAATTTTGCTTTAGCATTTATGCCAAAGGTATTGTAATCTGTTAAATCAAAGTCTTTTAAGGTTTGCATATTTTATTTAAAAATAAATATTAATGTAACCAAACTAACTACAAATAATAATCCGACCGAAAACCAACCAATGATATTCCCTGCTCTTTTGTTTTTATATTCTCCCATTAATTCCTTTTTGGCAGAAAGTTTTACAATAAAATAAATCATTACTGGAGAAGTAATTCCATTTAAAACTGCCGCGTAAATGAGGGCTTTGATTGGGTCCAATCCGATAAAGTTTAAAATAATTCCGAGCACCATTGCCACAATAATTATTCCGTAAAATGAAGTAGCGTTTTTTAATTTTCGGTAAAGCCCTGTCTTCCAACCGAATGTTTCAGACATTGCATATGAAGCCGAACCAGCCAGGACTGGAATTGCGAGTAGCCCAATACCGATAACACCCAGTGCAAAGATAAAGAAAGCAAAATCGCCGGCAAAAGGACGGAGTGCCAAAGCTGCGTCAGCAGCCGTGCCAATATTGGTAATTCCATTCTGAAAAAGTGCCGCCGCACAAGTAACGATAATAAAAAACATAATTAAATTTGAAAAAAGCATCCCAGACCAATTATCAATTCTCATTTTTTTAATATCCCCCCTAGTCGTCTGCTCTCGACGCATTTCTTCTGTTTTTTTTCCTTTTAAAATATCTTCTTCAACCTCTTGAGAGGTTTGCCAAAAAAACAAATAAGGAGAAATGGTTGTGCCAAAAGCAGCACAAATTAAGATTATCTCATCTTTAGAAAAATTTATTGTTGGCACAACTATATGGCGAAAAACATCACCCCAATTGACATGAACAGCAAAAGCAGAAAAAACATAAGCTAAAAGTACTAAGGATAAATATTTTAAATATTTAGAATATTTTTTATAAGGAACAAAAATTTGCAAAGCAAGAGTGCCAAGGGCAAAGAAAAATATTAAAAAAGTAAATCCTATTTTTGGATAAATCAACTGAAGTGATTTTGCCATAGCTCCTAAATCTGCTCCAATATTAAAAACATTCGCAAGTAAAAGTAGAAATACACAAAAGTATAATGCTTTTTTAGAAAAATGCCTTTTGATATTTGTCGCGAGTCCCACCCCGCTGACCATCCCAATCCGAGCACACATTTCTTGGATTGCACCCATCAGTGGAAAAGTAAATAAAGATAGCCAAAGTAAGCCAAATCCTCGAGAAGCTCCCATTTGCGAATAAGTAGCAATTCCAGAGGGATCATCATCCGCAGCCCCAGTTGTGAGCCCCGGCCCTAAAATCTTCCAATACTCCTTGGCTTCTTTTATTGGTTTTTCATTAGCAATATCATGCTCAATTTCCTTACCCACCTCTACCCCCCGCTCTAAAACCTCCGCCGGTGCACTAAAAAGTTTTTCTAAAATGGTTTTCCGCATTTATACATTTTAACATATTTTATAAATTAAAAATCCAAAAGAACCTCACCCTTGCCCTCTCCTTATTAAGGAGAGGGAGCAATATCAAATTTAATGCTATACTAGGGTCTATGGAAAAACCAATATATCCAATGCGGATAAATAAATACTTAGCTTTAAATAAACACTCAACTCGCCGGGGGGCGGACGAACTTATCATTGATAAAAAAGTTTTCATCAATGGCAAACTGGCAGTGCTAGGTGACAAAGTCACCGAAAAAGATTCTATTGAAGTTCGCTTCCGAGGCAAACAAATCCCCTATTTATATTTTGCTTACAACAAACCAAAAGGCATCGTCACTCATTCGGCTCAAGGCGAAGAAAAAGAAATAAAAAGTGTAGTAGCTTTAAAAGATGTTTTTCCAATTGGTAGGCTTGATAAAGATTCTCATGGTTTAATTATTTTAACGAATGATGGCAGAATTACCGATCGGTTGCTCGGCCCAAATTATTTGCACGAAAAAGAATATTTAGTAAAAGTAAAAAATACTTTACGCTCAAGTTTTAAAAATAAAATGGAAGCCGGAGTAAAAATCCAAGATGAAAAGACGGCAAAATGCAAAGTTGAAATTGTGAATGAAAATACTTTCAAAGTTATTTTAACTGAAGGTAAAAGACACCAAATCCGTCGAATGTGCGAAGCCCTTTTCCAAGAAGTCTCCGACTTAAAAAGAATTCGAATTATGAATATCGAACTCGGCAAAATCCCCGATGGCTCCTATCGACAAATAAAAAGCAAAGAACTCGAAAAATTTTTACATAGTTTGGAATTGGGTTAAATTAAAAATATTATATAATAAACATGAATTTTAAAGAAAATAAATTTTTTAAAAAAGCAGGAATTATAGGAATTGGTGCTGTTCTTGGTGCCATACCACTTAAAGACAACGCACAAAACCCAAATACTCAAAACAAGGATTCACTTAATATACCATTTGTAAGTACTCCAATGGGACAAGAATTATTAAAAAAATATGCTTTTACTCTCCCTGGTGATAGCACATACCTCGAGTCGCCAGATAAATATTATGATGAAATTCAATATGAAAAACTCCCAGCCGAAGGATTAACAGAAGATCAAATCTCTGACATTATGTACCACATAAAAAATCCTTTAGATAAAATCCCTAACCAAACAATTGCTCCAACCTCAACTGAAAATAGTGACATTGTTCATGATATAAAAGAACTTGACCCAGAACTTGGTAATAATGATATCGCAAATATAGGTAAATATAAATTAAACAAAAATTTAGAACCTAAAAAACCATTTGGGTACGGTGAAAATAATGACGGTGTTCAATATTAAAAGTGGAGGCAACGCCTCCGCCCTAACCCACTAGGCAAGACCTAGTGGATTTATAATAGCAACCTGGCTAAACGGATAGTTTCGTAAGAAAATTGGCCTTTGAAATGGTCAAAAATTGGTCTTAATGGTTCGGGCCCCATTTTTTTTAAAACAGGATAAATTTTTTTAATTTTAGAATCATCTTTTGCAAAAATGTGATTAATTTCTTTGATTGGTAATTTATTAATTTTTTTTAACTCCTCTAGGTGTTCTATGATTGTTTCTCCCGTTCGACTCCTCTCTTTTGCAACTTCGGCTATTGTTTTACCACTTTTTATTAATTCCAGAGTTTTCTCCCACCTTCTTTCTTTCTTTTCTTTTCTTATTTTTCCGCTTACTTTTATTTCCCCGCCGGAAGCTATGATGAAATTCTCATGCATTTTTTGGAGTTCGTCTTGTGGTATTTCCCCAAACATTTTTTTTGCTTCAGCCGATTCTTTTTTAAAATTTTTATCTTTTAATAAAACTTCTGGATGCACCTTAAATGCTTTTTCATTTATTCCGATTAAATAAATCCCCGAGAGCCGACGCACTCGCGACAAAGCCACATAACCTTGCCCATATTCAAAAACTTCCGACAAGTCCATAATGGCCGAATCCATGCTCATTCCTTGGCTTTTGTGCACTGTTATCGCCCAAGCCAAACGAAGTGGAATTTGGATGATTCTAGCCCGAATTTTGCCATTCTCTTCGACTACCCACTCCATCGGTTCTACTTCTATCGTTCGTCCACTCCTAGTTTTAACAATTGGATATCTCGTCCCTCGTGAAAAATCAACCACCGTGCCCAAAGTGCCATTCACAAAACCTTCTTTTTGATTATTTTTAGTAAACATCACTTCAGCTCCAATCTTAAGCGACAGAATCTCTGGTGACAAACAACCTTTTTTTAGAATCGTAGTCAAAGCTGAATGCCCAACAGCAGACATCTCAAAAGTTTCAATTTCTTTTTCAATTTTTGCCAAAGTTTCAGTATTCACAAAATCAACATTAAAATTATGCGAATAAAGTTTCGGGACATTTTTTGGTAACTTTGTTTTTTCAACCTTCCGAGATTTTATCTTTTCTAAATGACTCTCGCAAAATGAGTTTGCTCGAATCGCTGAGAGAATAGTTAAAAAATCTGTATCGTCTTGGCGATATTGCTCATCTAAATAGCAAATTATTGGTCGGGCTCTCTCCCAAACGATAGAATTGCAAGCAAAAATTGATTCCGTTTTATTTTCATAAAGCGAACTTTGAGGGTCTTGCTCAAAATTTTTTACTATTGGTGGTAATTGGAAAAAATCACCCACAAAAATAACTTGTAAGCCACCAAAAATTTCTGCTTTTTGTTTTACTTCGCGACAGACAGCTTCGATCATCAAAAGAGTATCGGCTGAAAGCATCGAGACTTCGTCAATTATTAAAACCTTCGCTCGGCGAATTCTTCGGCACACATATTCATTGCAACTTATTTTATCTAAATCATATTTAGTTAATTTATTTTTTATTCCAATGCCACTCCAAGAATGAATCGTCATCCCACCGATATGGGTCGCGGCAATTCCCGTCGAGGCAGTAATAGCTGTTTCTATTTCATGCTCACGTAAATATCGGATATACTCATTAATAGTATAAGTTTTTCCAGCGCCAGGTTCCCCAGTCAAAAAAACATTCGCTCCAGTTTTCAAAATATCTAATGCTTCATTTTGAGTCATTAAAATATCATAACATTTTTTTAAAAAAATTTTAATTTCTAAAACTACCCAAACTAAAAGCGCCTTCTTCGGAGACGCTTTTAGTTTCGATTATTTCATTTGGTTTTCGCTCTTAGCTGACCAACCGAAGAGGATTCCGATTACCCCCAAAATCAAGAGCAACCACATCCAAGTTACATGAAAGCTGGCTATCATACCGATTATTCCAAGTACTAGTAGAATAATACCAATAGTTACCAGAGTAGTTTTAGAGCTTTTTGTCATAAATTTTTGAATTTAGCTAAACTATTAAATAATCGACCATAAAATAAGAAAAGAACAATTTATTTCTGTCTTAAATTGTAAATGTCGAATATTAAAATAATATTAATAAAATTTTGGGTGCCTATCGAGATTCGAACTCGAACTGAGGGTTCCACAAACCCTAGTGCTAACCATTACACTATAGGCACCATATATACCCTATTTATAATCAGGGCTCTCTTCAGTTATACCAAATTTATGGTTGGTAAGTCTAGCGAGTGCATATAATAAACTTGAAAGACGGTTTAAATATGCCAGTGTATTTTTATTAACTTCAATTTTATTTTCTTCACTTACTTCTACCACTCGCCTTTCGGCTCGCCTTGCTATGGTCCTGGCAATATCAAAATATACTGCCAACTTCACTCCACCAGAAATAAAAAATGATTTTATTGGTGGTAATTCTTTTTCAATTGCCTTTATGATTTCTTCCAATTCGTTTACTTTTTCTTCACCGAGAAAGATTTTTGAACCGGCAACTTCTGCTTGAATTATAAAAAGATTTTCTTGAACATTTAAAATAATATCTTCAAAATTAAGATTATTTATTTTTAAAAAATTAGAATTTTTTTTATTCTCCTTAATTGCTTTAATTTTGCAAAGTCCTAAATATGAATTTATCTCATCGAGTGCACCAAGAGCTTCAGCAATAGCTGAACTTTTTGAAATTCTCTGATCGCAACCAAAAGTCTTCGTCTTCCCATCATCCCCTTTTTTTGTATATAACATAAAATTTTTTAATTAATTTTAATGTGCGCAGGAGAGGATTTGAACCTCCACGCCCTTACGAGCACAACCACCTCAAGGTTGCGAGTCTACCGTTTCTCCACCTGCGCATATAACAACTCTATCAAAAAAATCCATTTTTGTGAAATGGATTTTTTTGATTAAAATTTTTATTCTGATTCTTTTACTGAAGAATCATCTTGAGCGGAGTCGAGGGATTCGTCCCCTTCTTGCATTGTGACTGAACGCATTTTTCGGCGAACGTCTTTGATAGCTTTGGTTCGAATGTAATAAAGTTTTGATCTTCGAGCTCGAGATTTTTTAACTATTTCAATTTTTTCTACCATTGGGGAAAAAAGAGGGAAAATTCTCTCTACTCCAACTCCAGAAGCAATTCGACGAACAGTAAAAGTAGCTCCAGCTTCGGTTCCATGTTTTCGAGCTAAAACTATCCCTTCAAAAGCCTGTAAACGGAATTTAATGATTTTTTCAGCTTTTTTATTTGCCTTAGTTGAAACCTTTTCTTCAGCAATTTTGGACCAAACTCGAACTGTGTCTCCAGCACCAAAAGTAAGCTTCTTGCGAGCCTCAATATCTACCGGACTAAATTTTATTTTTGTAACTGTCATAATTAACACACTCTATCATAAAATTTTTCTAAAAGCAAATTGTGTGATGAAAGATATACACAAATTAAACTTTACTATATTCCTTTTATATGATATTTTTAAGAAAAATCTTTGAAAAAAATGAGTTTGTTTATAGGATTATCTAAGCCTCTATTTTAGATTTAGAGTTTTAGATAATCCTAAAAATTTACACATAATAGAAAAAGACAAAAAAGACATGGGAAGAGAAATAATTTGGCAGATAGAGTCTAACTATGCTCTAGTCTCCTGCATAAACAATGGCAGAGGAATAATAGTCGAAAAAGAAATTGCACCTAAGGATGTTAATATTACAAATATCTCATGGGTTAATGAAGTAAGTATTTTTTTTAGAGAAAAACTATCAAAACTTGGAGTTCCACTGGCTTCTCCTTATCTTTGTTTTGAAAAAGATGGAAAAGCAATACAGCAGTCTCCTTATGTTGGACTTGACATAGAAAAAATATTTCAAGGAGGAAAAGCTGAACTTCTAATAATAGAAAAAATGCTTACAGCAATGAAAGGAGTTTTAGAACAAAAAACTCCTGAAGTTGGAATTGATGCTAGATTATCAAACTTTTGCATCGGACCTAATAATGAAATTTATTATGTAGATACTTTTCCCCCATTAGTAAAATATGGAGAAAAATATATTGTACATTTTCCGAATCCTACAAATCAAAAAACTATTCAAGAGGAATTAAAAAGAAAGTTTGATCCAATGGGAATATTACGCCGATTTCGTTTTGCTATACTAGAACAAAATGTTGGTTTTACAGAAAACGATATTTTATGCTGTATTCACAATGCTCTTGGGTATGAATTAGCGGCTAAAGCAAAAAATTTCTTTACCACGTTTTTGGATCACTTAGAAGTTAATGATGCATTTGATCAATTAAATTTAAATGACCCAGATGGAATCAGAGAATTAGCATTAAAATTAATTCCTTCAAATGGTGATAGAAAAATATTTCTAAAAGAAATTTTTAACCTATCAAGCAACTTTTGTCCATATAATCTTACTAAAAAAGAACGAATGGATAAAATTAAAATCTTAATGCAGGCACAAATATGTGTCTAGCGACAAAGAAGTGGCTGCAAATTTAACAACCACTTCTTTTTTATTTTATATCAAGAAAAAAAGGATAGTGATCTGAGGCAAGATTAGAAATATTCGTTTTATATAATTCTGTTTTACATAATCTTTTTATTATTTTTTTTGAAAGAAAACCATAATCAACTCTTATTTTCATTGAATGATTAATATCGGTGTTATATGGAGTTGGAACAGAATAATCAAATTTTTTACCAAGATAAATCATTGCATCAATTAACCCATATGATTCTATTTTTGAGATAACTTCAAAACATAAATTTTCTTTACCAAATTTTGTAATATTATTATTCTTAAAAAATGATAAAAGTTTTTCTTTATTATAAGTATCATGCGGGGAAAGCGAATTAAAATCTCCCATAATAATTGATTTAGGAAATTTTGAAACAAATTCTAATACCTTTTCTAATTCTTTTAGCCTGTCTTCCTCTGACACTGGAGATAAATGAACAAAAAAAACACAAAATCCCTTATATTTACCTTCTTTCAATAAAACCTGCACCAACGTATGCCTAAATCCATTTTTAATACATCTTACATAAACTGGAATCTTTGAAAGAATAGCAATATTGTATTTTGAATTTGCAATAGCTAATTTATAAAACTTATATCCTGATTTTTGAATATTTTTTTTAATTTGACTATTATTTTTTTGCCAGCTAACTGCTTCCAGCATACCAATGATATCAGCATTAATTTCTCTTATAACAGTAAAAATATCATCTATTCGTTTTTCTCCACCTTTAAAAATATTATAGTGGGCTAAGCGTAATATTTTTGTTTGATTCTTTAATATGCTCTTTTCCATAATTTTATATTTATTTCTCAATTTTCAAAAACTCTTTCGGTAGTGGTGATTCTATTTTGACGGTTTCACCTTTTAGATTTTTAAATTCAATAGACTTCGCATGGAGAGCTAAACGATCAATACCTTTCAACTTTGGCCCTTTGGGGTTATATAAAGTATCCCCAACAACTGGATGATTTAAAAATTTCAAATGCACCCGAATTTGGTGAGTTCTACCAGTTTTTGGTTTTACTTCTAAATAAGTAAATTTTTCTCCAGAGGTAAATTTTTTCAAAACCTTATACTCTGTAACTGCTTCACGCAGTTCTCCTCTGGCCCCGCGCCCCGCCAAACGCCTACGAAAATCACTCGGGCTTCTGCCAATCGGTTTATTGATTATTCCATTGTCTCTGCCAGCTGGCGGATTTACCCAACCAGAAACTATTGCGTGATATATTTTTTTTATTTCCCTCCCTTTAAATTGATTCTTTAAAAATTCATAAGCTTTTTGATTTTTTGCTAAAAGTAAAACTCCCGAAGTATCTTTGTCTAATCGATGAACAATCCCCGGGCGATCGATTTCTTGGTTGTTAAAAGTTATTGGTTCGCCAACCCCTTTTATTTTTGGATAATTTTTAAGCACCCAATCAGTAATTGTTAATTCTTTACTCTTACCATCAGGGTGCACCGAAATACCACTTGGTTTATCTATGGCTAAAATATCTTTGTCTTCATATAGGACTTTTATTTTCATTGTGCCCTCGGTAGGAATCGAACCTACATCAAAGCCTTAGAAGAGCTCTGTTCTATCCATTGAACTACGAGGGCATTGTGTGCGCGGTGCAGGACTCGAACCTGCGACCTTCCCGGTGTAAACGGGTTGCTCTACCAACTGAGCTAACCGCGCATTGTATATGATATTACAAATTGATTATAACAGTGTTTTCCACGCGTCGCTACAACTGAGCTAACCGCGCATAAGATAAAATTAGCATTTTTAAGACCTTGGGTCAATCTTTTTTCTCTCTCGAATAAATTGAAATAATATTGGTACGATAGAAATAAAAATTATCAAAAGAATTATTGGTAAAATAATTTTATCAATATTTTTTATATGGTTCCCTAAAAAATACCCGAGCGTAGTCACCACGCCTACCCACAGGAAACCGCCTAATATGTTCCACAATAAAAATACTTTGTATTTCATTTTTCCAACCCCAGCCATAATAGGAGCAAAAGTGCGAATAATTGGCACAAATCGAGCCAGTGTTATTGTTTTATTCCCATATTTTTTATAAAAATTATTTGTCTTCTCTATATTTTTTTGATTCCAAAAAAAAGAATCTTGCCGGGTAAAAATTTTAGGGCCAACTTTTGTACCAAAATAATAACCAACTGAATCTCCCAATACTGCACAAACAAAACAACCTATAAATAAAAATCCAAAATTAAAATATCCAGCCGAAGCCAAAACTCCAGCGGTAAATAGCAGTGAATCTCCTGGCAAAAAAAATCCAAAAAATAATCCCGACTCGGCAAAAATAAAGCAATATATTCCAATAAGTCCAACCATTTGTATTAAAGGTAATATTTCAAAAATTTTCATTTTAATAAATTAATAAACTTCCTGCTGATAACATTTTTCACAATAAATAATATCTTTTTGAGAGTCATAAGCGGTCATAAAAAAATTTTGACATTCTCCTCCTCTATGAAAATCATGTATTCTAGTATTTTTATACTTAAAATTCATAGATTGTTCTCCTCCACACATACATTGAGCTTCTGTAAATTTTGGTGGAACTATAAACTTTTGTCTATCGGAAAATCTACAATTATTACATTTTCTAGGCAATGGTAAATTTAAATTTTTTAAAAAACTAAACTCGCTATTTAAAATCCGATATGCTTTATTACAGGCTGAACATTTTATTACTTCTTTAGTTATTGATTCATCTGCCTCTTTAATAGATTCGACTAATTCACTAAAATCCAAAGTGGTTGCATATTCTCTTTTTTCTGCATCTCGCCAATTAAAACCAATATTCTCAACCTCTTCTTTGTTGGAAGGAAAATGATCATTTAAATAAGTCTCATTATAAGCAAAAGGAGAAAGATCGCTTGGAAAAAATTCCCCATATTTATATATATTTCCTTTTTTATCAATAAAAGGAATTTCTTCCATTTGTTTCTTGATTTTTTCAACTAGTGAACAATACTCTTCTTTAGAAAATTGTTTGTTCAAAACACAATATTGTTTATCTCTAAGCCCTACACATCCAAAACAATTTTTAGATCTTCTCATTTGAATACAATATTCAAGTTCTCGACAGTCAGGATAGCAATTATAACAAAACTTCAAATCATAAAGGTTTTCTCCGCACACTAAGCATTCATACAATTGAGACACGTTTAATCCCCAACTTGTAAAATCATAAGAGTTACTAGCTCCACCAAAAGAAGCATCTTGCACATATTTAATATTTTCAGCTCCTTTTACCCCATAACAATTAATTGCATTTCTGCTATCTTTTATATCTTCTCCTGAAACCATATGATTCC
The DNA here is from genome assembly GCA_903888625.1 of uncultured bacterium. Lineage (GTDB taxonomy): Bacteria > Patescibacteriota > Minisyncoccia > Phycocordibacterales > UBA9973 > UBA9973. The sequence goes on along the minus strand of CAISUD010000060.1, from coordinate 7,941 downwards.
GAAAACCAAGCATATATTTTATCGGGAACTTTCTCCAAAAATTTTCAGCCTCTTTTTTCGCCTTAGAAAAACCTCCCCAAGTATGTAAATTATATGTTTCTAATTTCTTAATATATTCTTCCCTTGTGTATTGTACGTTAAATATTTTATAAGAAGAATTACGCAAATTTACACACCCAAAGCAATTATTACAACCCACACAATCCTTGGAAAAATAGACATCTACACAGCTATCACACATATAAGATCCAATAGTGTGGTAACTTTTATCTACTCGAACACTTTCATAACAAAGTTCATCTTCATAACAAGTACTCATATCAAAACAATTTTTTAACTTACTAGCACCGATGCAATAAGCACAGTCTTCCAAGAAAGTAGCATTGAAACACAAATAAGTATTTTTCATATCATCACAATTATTTGAATAATCAGAATTAATCGATCTCTGAATAGTTTTTGCTGGAAATGGCACAGAATAAAAAAGATCTCGAAACTGATCAAAAAAGTTTTTAGTAAAAATATATTCTCTGCCAAAACTCAAAGCACCCCAGTTGTCGCTGTTCCAATAAGAAAACTCGTACACTGGAATCTTTGCTTTTGGATGAATACACATAAATATTTCGTTCCCTTTAGCATCTTTGCCTTTAGTTAAAAATCTTATATTCCTCCAAATCATTCTTCTTTTCATTCTACACTCTGGACAAAAAGTTGGAGGTGGAACATTTATTTTTTCATAAAATCCAAAATCATCTGGTTCGATTACAAACTCATTTTTACAATTCTGACAGTTTTTTGTTTCGTTTTTATATTCCATTTATTTTTTTAAAACTATAAATATTTAATAAACTTCCTGCTGATAACATTTTTCACAATAAACTATTTCTGGTCGATCTGGTGAATAAGAAGTTTCAATTACTATATTGCATTTACCACAGCTACGTTTATATGTTTGCATCGGATTTAATTGTTTAATACGATTCCTATCTCGGCAAAGTGGACAATCATGTGGAATAGGAAAATTAAAACGACGTAAAAATTGTAACTCTTTTTGAATTATTTGATAATTCTTACCACAAGCTAAACATTTTAAAATTGCTTTTAATATATCATCTGTCACATCTTTAATATGATCTGGAATAATAATACTAGCTGGAAGGTATTCACGTGAATCAGGGTCACGCCAAGTAAAACCTTTAGCAATCGCCTCTTCTTTTGTTAATGGGAAAAATTCAAAAGCAGTAGATTCATTATAAGCATATGGGCAAAGATCAATGGGTATCTGCCCACCATATCCATGCTTTAATCCTCTTCTGTCAATAAAAGGAATTTTTTCCATTTGTTTTTTAATTTTTTCAACTAATGAAAAATATTCTTCTTTGGAATATTGCTTGTTAAAAACACAATATTCGGCTTTATTTAAACCAACACAACCAAATAAATAAGCAGACCCATGACAACCAAAAGTGTATTCTGTATGATGATTACGATATCCCCAAATTCCAAATTTAACATTCGAAGTATTTAATCCCATCCAAGTTACTTCATATATCCATTCTGAACTAGAACCAAAAGCTGTAAAATCATAACAATTATGAGTTTTCCCTTTTAAAAATAACTGAGAGTATCTAATATTTTCTGAATCAGAAACAAAGTACGCATCATGAACATTTTTTGAATTATATATATATTCTCCAGAAACATTTAAATTATTTCTACCAAGAGTTGCTCGACGTGGATAATCTAATGACAAAAGATAAGCCTTTCTTTTAAATTCCAAAACATTTTTCATTGAACCAAGATCAAATTCTTTAATTTTTTTTAAATACTCTTCTCTAGTTAATTGTTTATTAAATAAACAATAATTTTTATTCCTTAATGAGGTACATCCAAAACAATCACCACAATTTACTAAATCTCTAGAGAAATAAACACTGTGACAATTTTCACAATCTTGCGAAAAAAAAGTTTGAAAAGAATTTCGCACATCCACTATTTCATAACAAAGTTCTGGGTTGGATGAATAAGCAAGATCTAAAGAATCTTTTGTATTTAATGCTACGTTTGTATAAGCAGAATCTTCTCCAGTAATATGTTTAAAACAAAGATAACCATTTTTTTGGAAACTAGCTGCGTTACAATATTCACTATTTATCATAGTAGTATATTCTGTGTTAAGTGAAGCCTTAGGAACTTCCTCAAATAATTCTTTGTATTGTTCAAAAAATGGTTTAGAAAAATCATAATCGCGACCATAACTTTTTGGATCCCATTTATCACTCCACCAAATATCTTGTTTATAAATTTTTCCTGGAACACTAGGATGATAAAAAGTAATTATATTTTCACCAGTAAAATCACATTTACGTTTATATAAAATTCGATATCCATACCAAGCCATACGTCGAAGTAAGCGACACTGTGGACACCAAACAGGAGGAGGAACTTTCATTTGTTCATAAAACCCAAAATCGTCTGGTTTGATTACAAACTCATTTTTACAATTCTGACAGTTTTTTGTTTCGTTTTTATATTCCATTTTATCTAACTTTACTTCCAGGGTTAACTGGCACCTCTGGAACAAGGAAAACTGGCTTGCCATCTATTCCATCGACTGCCATCAACATCCCATTGCTCTCGTAACCTTTGATTGTCCTTGGTTCTAAATTAACAATATATAAAACTTGTTTGTTGATTAAAACACTTGGATCGGGATAATATTCATGAATTCCAGAAATAATTTGTCTAATGTTTCTCTTTTCTTCTTTCGTGCCATCAGGATTTTCAATAATAATTGAACCGAAATCAACCTGACAACAAAGAAGTTTGTCAGTTTCTGGAACAGGTTCTACTTTTAAAATAGTCCCAACTCGTATTTCCATTTTCTTAAATTCATCATAAGACACATAGCTCATAGATTTATGATAGCAAAAATTTAATTAAAATCCTAAAGAACCTCACCCCTAGCCCCTCTCCTTTATAAGGAGAGGGGCTAGGGGTGAGGTGAATTTCTTCGGTCCAAATACCTTTGTAAAATAAGAGCGGCAGCTACGGCATCAGCTTTTTGAGCTTCTACTTTTTTCACCTTCCTGGCATTATTTTTTTCTTTACCACCCCTGCCCCTCGCTTCAACCGTTGTCAAAAATTCTTTTTGAAAATGAATTGGTAAATTTAATTTTTCTAATTCTTTTTTAAATTGTTTTATTTTTTCCATTAAAACATTTTCCTCACCAGAAAAATCCAACGATTCACCGAGTACAATTTCGGAAATGTCTTCTTCCCCACAAATGTTATGAATCATATCGTATAATTCGGCATCATTTTTCAAAATTTTAAATGGGAAAGCCAACTGGCCATTTTCATCCGAAATGGCTAATCCTACCCTTTTTGTCCCAAAATCTATCCCTAAAAATTTCTGCATATATGTTAAATATACTAGCACAAAAAGTGTTTTTCTGATATAATACAAAAATGATTAACCAATATTCAGGTTTGAGAATACCATTATTATTAATAGTTTTATTAGCACTTTGGACACTTTTTTGGAAAGGTTACGCTATTTGGACAGCCGCAAAAAGAGGTCAACGAGGTTGGTTTTTAGCTTTACTTGTTTTCAACACTGTCGGAATTCTTGAAATTATTTATCTTTTTGGTTTTGCCAAGAAAAAATGGACAGATGTTAAAAGAGTTTTTACGGAAATTATTTTGTTTAAAAAAATTACTCCAGTTAAAAAAGAAAATCCAACTACCGAAAATATTTCCACAGAGAATAAATAAAAAATTATAAAATACCCCAATCTGGGGTATTTTTATATATACTTGAGAAAAATCTCAAAATAAAGTAGAGTAACTATACGGAGACGTGGCGGAGAGGTCTAACGCACTTGTCTTGAAAACAAGAGTACCGCAAGGTACCGTGAGTTCGAATCTCACCGTCTCCGCAAACAAAAATACACACCATTGTTGGTGTGTATTTTTTAGTTTTACAGGCAAGACCTGTAGGGTTTTATACTTTATTTTTACTTTTTGGGGTAGTGGAAATTTTAGTGACAATTTTTACAGTTTTGGCAGTAAAAATTGAAGTCGTTGTATCGAGCGTCCCCGTCACAACTACTTTCTGTCCAACTAGTAAATCTGTCTCAGATGCTTTAAGTCCATCTTTTTTGTAGGTAGTAGTGGAATTGGTCAGAATATCAGTTGAAGAAGTTTTTTTGGTTTTTAAATTTTTAACATTAAGTGTGAAACCAGTACTTGTCAGAACTGAAACAACTCCGACAACGTCATGTTGTTTTCTAAATTCTTTTCCCTTATCCTTATTTTGTTTTTGATAAGATTGAGTAATATTTTTTATTCCTAAATCCTGTGGTGTAGCAGCAAACACATTGGTGCCTCCAACAAGGAGAGAAATAGCGAGTGCTGTAGTAGCAATTTGTTTTTTATATTTCATTTTTTTAATAGTTAATATGACGTATTTATCTAAATAAACCATATAACATAAGTTATTTTATAAATGTCCTCGAGTAAATTAATGTAGTAAATAGGACCCGACATATTAATCATACCACCTTTTTAGAAAAAGCAACTATGTCAGTTTTACACTGCCTTTTTTAGCTTTCATACCAGTTTTAGGAAAAGTCACAAAGAATTTCGTACCCTTATTTTCTTCAGAATTAAAAGAAATGGTGCCATCGGCTTCTTCAATAATTGTTTTTATCATAAAAAGTCCCAAACCACTGCCATCGGCTTCTTTAGTTTTGACATTTTCTGCTCGATATAATTGTGAGAATATTTTTGGTTGATCATCTTTTGGAATACCATAACCATTGTCAATTACCGAAATAAAAAAACGATCATTATTCTCACCAATTGAAATTTTTATTGTTCCCTCTTCGCCAGTGTATTTCAAAGCATTTGAAACAAGATTTTGAAAAATTACTCGCATTAAATTTGAATCGGCATTAAATATTTTTATGCCTTCACTAATTTCTGTTTCTATTTTCATTTTTTTCTTAGTGATAATAGGTTTAAATTCAGCAATCACACTTTCTACTATTTTACTTAAATCAGTTGGCACAGGTTCGATTGAAAAAGTTCCTAACCGAACTCTTGAAACATTTAATAAATTATTCACCAAAAAAATCATTCGTTTATTACTCTCTTCAATCTCTGCAATATATTCTTTCTGTTCAGGAGTAATGGCTCCTCGATCTCCAGCTAATAACATTTCTACATACCATCTGATAGTAGTAAGTGGCATTCGCAACTGGTGAGCAGCTAGCGACACAAATTCTGTTTTTGCACGATCAACTGCTTTTTCAGTAGAAATATCATGAAACATTATAATACTCGCAATGTCATAGACTGAATATTCTTGATTGATTGGAACAGAAGAAAGAACAATTGGGAAACGACGATCATTTTTATCTTTAGTAAAAATATTGTCATACAAATAAACTCTACCCATTTCATTTTCTTTAATTGTTCGATGAATAGGAGAATTTTCAGGTTCAATTAATTCTTCATTTTTGTATAAAGGCAAAACTTCATCGATGTTTCTTCCGTAAGCATCACCACTGGCAAGTCCAACTAACGCCGTCGCCATCTGATTCATAAAAAGAATTTTCCCTTCCCCGGAAATTCCAATCAAAGACTCTCCCATTGAAGACAAAATAGCGTTATTTTCATTGGTTTCTTTAGCTAAAAGTTTATTTAATTTTTCTAATTCTAAACTTTTTTCTTTTAAATTTTTAGTAATTATTTCTGCAATATCTACTGCTCTACGTCTAGCACTTAAAATCGAAAGCATAATTCCAAAAATAGAAAAAGAAGCGATAATTCCTCCAACTACAATCAATTTAGAAATTTGATTACTAGAAGCATAAATAGCAAAACTCTGTAAAGAAGATTGCCCTGCACTGGATAGTAATTGTGCCTGACTTTCTAAAAGTTGAAGATTATAACGCCAAGCAAAATAAGTTAAAGTAAGTGAAATAAACAAAACCAAAAAAGCAAAAATTGGTCCAGCATTTTTTTTAATCTTTAAATGAAAATTATTTTTCTTTGCTTCTTCCATAATTAACGAACAGTAGAAAGATCAATTGCACCAGTTCCACTTGCTTCATCCCAATTAGTCTGTTCGGCACAAGGAGCAAAAACATGAATAAGATGAGTATTAGAATCTTGATAGATATAATAGCCTGAGCCTCTTCTGGTTCCATCGTAACTGTTATTTACAGTAGGAAGTGGAAGCCGATCACTGCCATCAGGTCCAGATATACCATATGAGCCTAAGTCATTATTTGCTACACCATCAGAACTAAAACAAGACCAAAAATCATTACCATCTTCCGCAATACCTGAATCAGTAGCAGAAGGAAGTGGATCAGCTGGGATAGAAGTGAGATAGGTGGCATTTCTAGTTAAATCAGATAAATCAACAGCACCACCATTTTGATCGCTACATCCCAATATATGTCTGCCATTTGGGTCTTGTGGATCATTTAAACAAATTTCTGCCGCTGAGCTAATGTCCCCCACTGGAATTGAGAGGGCAGCACCCGTCTCTCCGGGTAATTGCCCATTGTGGTCAAGTGAATATTGATAAACAGCATTGATAATGGAATCAATGGCTAAGCGACGTTGAGAATTACGAGTATCACCCAATTGTTTGTTTGGATTGATAGCAAGAATTATGATACCTGCCAAGATAGCAATAGCAGCGACAACCAATAGAATTTCCAAAAGAGTGAAGCCACCTTGTTTTTTAAATTGTTTTTTTAATTGCATATTTTTTATAATTTACTAATAATAAACACTTTTTCTATTATACCCTATTTTTAATATTAACACTAATAAAAATTATCTCAAAATATAGTCTTTACTCAGAAAAATCATTTTCTTGCCAATTATTAATTAAGACAACACCATTATTTAGAACAGCATTTACTTGTATTCTTTGAGTAACTCCATCAGCAACACCTGTTGCCAAAATTTGCCAATTAGTACTTGCTTGACTTGTGTATGGTGTACAAGCAGGAGGTTCACAAGAAGTATTAACATGATCAGTAGATTGTATTGTATATTCTCGGTGACCTGGACTTGTTGTGCATGTCTCTGGTGGAGCACCAGTACAAATAACTGTGCCAACCGTTCCCGCTGCAATATATGGATCACTATATATTGCATAAAGAGCATCTTCCATAGAAGCATTGGCGGAAGCTCTGGCTTCAGCACCTTTTAAAATTGCTAATGAATCTTGTGTGCTGTTTACGCTTGAACGAAGAGCCGAAAGAATCAAACCAAAACTTACCGTTGCTACGATCAACATTACCAGCAATGTCACGTAACCTTTTTGCCTTTCCAAATTTATTTTTCTTTTTTTATTTTTTAAATTTTTCATATTATTCTGGGAGAGATGGAGTTACTCGTAAAGTTGCTCCACCACTAAAATTTTTCGAATAATTATATTCATACCCACTGCCTAAATTTTTTGCTTTTAAAGTGAAATTGTATGAAATATAAGGAATACCACCATTAGATTCAATTGAAAAAATTGCTGGCGAAAAAACTTGGATACGATTATTCCCAGTATCCGCAACATACACATTGCCTGAAGAGTCAGTTGCTATTCCATAAGGATAATGAAAATAGTGGTTACCATAACCCCCCCATTGAGTAATATATTGTCCATCTGAAGTAAATTTTTGGATACGATAATTATTAGTATCCGCAACATACACATTACCTGAAGAGTCAGTTGCTATTCCCGAAGGACTAATAAATTGACCATTACTAGTGCCGTAACTTCCCCATTGAGTAATATATTGTCCATCTGAAGTAAATTTTTGAATAAGATTATTCCCAGTATCCGCAACATACACATTGCCTGAAGAGTCAGTTGCTATTCCATAAGGATAATGAAAATAGTGGTTACCATAACCC
>CAISUD010000059.1 GCA_903888625.1 uncultured bacterium | reverse complement strand
TGATAGTGTGTGTCATATATATTGTGGTAAGTTCGTTTGAGGCTCATGCCTCTAGTTTAACTTGAAAACCGAGGGTTTTCAATCTTTCCTACAAGGAGCCCCGCGGCAAGCCGACGGGGAAATCCCCTTTGGGTATTATAACCAGAAGGTAGATTTTTTGTAATACCTTCGACTTGGTCACGATAACCATTTATCATAGAGACATTTCCACGAACAAGCTCTAGTACATCATAATTTTTCTTCTGAGGCATTAAACTTGAGCCTGTTTTAAATGAATCAGGTAGGGCAAAAAAGTCGAATTCTCGAGTCGTGAACATCAGTAGGTCGCTTGCCATTTTTCCTAATGTGAAAGCAATATTTGAAAGTGCTTGTAAGGTAATATTTTCAAATTTACCACGAGAAAGAGCACAATACATTGGATTTTCTTGAACTTTTTTCAGGCCAAGTTCTTGAGTTGTGAATTTTCTGTCTAAACCTAAAACATTTTCTCCATAGCCAGCAGCTGAGCCGAGTGGATTTTGGTCGATTACTTTCAAAGTTGAATCTAAAATAATTAAATCATCTTTCAAGCTATGATAAAAAGATCCGAGCCACATACCAACAGAGGAAGGCATTGCTCTCTGCATATGAGTATAACCAGGCATTTTTATTTTCCCAATTTTTTTAGTTTGAATATCAAGTTCCTTCAAAGTATTTTCAGTTTCTTTTTTCACTTGCAAAAGGTTTTCTTTAATGAAAAGTCGAAGCATTGTCAGAGATTGATCGTTGCGAGAACGGCCGGTGTGGACTTTTTTACCAACGTCACCATATTTTTCAGTTAGATAGGCTTCGATGGCGGTGTGTCCGTCTTCTTGTGATTTACTAATTTTAAATTTTCCTTTTTCCCAAAGTGATAAAATTTCGTTTAGACCTTTTAAGAGAGTTGCGAGTTCCTTAGAGTTTAATATTTTTATTTTATGAAGCATTTTAGCATGAGCTATTGTGCCTTTTATGTCATAGGGGAGTAAATCAAAATCTAATAAATAATCGATTCCTACGGTATAATTTTCAACCGCTTTATTAATTTCCATCGCACCTTTTTTATCCCAAATTTTTTTCATAATGTCTTGATTATAACAATTCTATATTAACTCGACACTATTGACAAAATCAGAATTTTAGATTAAACTACAGGAAAGCTTAGATCTTTGAAATACAAAGGTTTTGTTTAGTTAGAAGGGTTTTTCGAGCTCCTTTTCGGGATTTCAAAAAATCTTTCTAACAGTTAAATAAATTTATAAACCTTTTACAAAAAAACTTAAATTATGAAAACAAAAAATTCGGAAGTATTTCAAGTCCTTTATTGCAATGCAGATATAAAAATTTTTCTGCTTACGCTGCAAAAACTCTTTGACGCTCAGGTAAATTTGTCTGTTTCTATTGAAACATACAAAAACAATGAAGATTTCATCAGGTATGAAAAACAATTATTTGATGGAATTGAAAGACAAAAAAGAATTACTGTTACCGATGCTATAGCTAATTTAGTAGAACGTTACACGCATTATGGCATTGAACCAACAGCAAATGATTCCGGTCGTTATAATATGATTCATTTTCTTATGGAGATTAGAGAATTTATCGCAATTGTTTCACCTGAATGGTTTGAAGATAAACGATAAACAAAAGCGTGATGTGTGTACAAGTTGCATGCATTACGCTTTTTTATTTTGTCGATTTTAATAGTGATGTTTCTAAAAAAGTTATTTTTTGTTATTATGTATTTATAAATTATGCTACACGAACCATTTTATGACCCAGAGAAAAGTTATGAGGAAAATCTTAAAGATGGACCTTTTGGAGCTTTTGCTGACCAGGAAATTTTAGAACAAAAAGGAGAGCCACAGGTCTCCTTTGCACAAAGCTTCGGCGAACCAAGGTATGATTTTTTGGGACAAAAAGTTTATGCACCTTTTGGAATTCCAGCCGGACCTTTAATTAATGGGAAATTTGCCAAAGCGGCACTCGATAGGGGTTTTGATATCGTAGTTTACAAAACTGTTCGCAGTCATTTCTTCCCATGTCACTCGTGGCCCAATGTTTTATCAGTGAAAGTCGAAGGTGATTTGACTCTTGAGAAAGCAAAAAATGAATTAGTCGCAGATCACAATTACAAAGAACCCATCTCGATTACTAATTCTTTTGGCGTGCCATCACAAGATCCAAATTTTTGGCAAAAAGATATATCATCTTTAATTAAAAATATAAAAAAAGGTCAAGTTGTAGTCGGAGGGTTTCAAGGTACAAAGAATAATGCTGGCGACATAGAATCTTACATTAACGATTTCGGAGAGACAGCTCGACTTTTAAAAGAAGCAGGAGTAAAAGTTTTTGAGGTAAATTTAAGTTGTCCAAATGAAGGCACTGAAAATCTTTTATGTTTTGATATACAAAGGAGTGAAGAAGTTGTAAAAATAATTAAAAATGAAATTGGAGAACTTCCATTAATTGTAAAAATTGCTTATTTTCAAGATGCAGAACTTTTGAAAAATTTTGTAAAAGAAATTGGGAAAGTGGTACAGGCAATTTCTGCGATTAATACAATTCCAGCCAAGATCGTCGACCTAAACGGCAGACAAGCACTTCCGGGTGTTGGTAGAGAGCGTAGTGGAGTCTGTGGTGCCGCGATAAAATGGGCGGGGCTCGAGATGGTACAGCGTTTAAAAAAATTAAGAGAAGAGTTTGGATATAATTTCGAGATTATTGGCGTCGGTGGAGTGACAACAGCAGAAGATTTTTTTGAATACAGAAAGGCAGGTGCGGATGTTGTAATGTCGGCAACTGGGGCAATGTGGAATCCATACCTTGCCGAAGATATTAAAAAACAGTTATAATCATTTAATATGGAAAATCAAGTAATAAATATTTTTAAAAAAGTTGGAGCGATATTGCCAGATGGGCATTTTGTTGGCACTTCAGGACTCCACTTTGATACTTATGTTAATAAAGATTTTTTATATCCACATACCAAAGAAACTTCTCAAATTTGCAGACAAATAGCAGAAAAATATAAAGATGCTGACATTGAGGTTGTTGTATGTCCGGCACTTGGCGGGATAATATTATCACAGTGGGTAGCTAGTCACTTAAGTGAAATTTATGGAAAAGAAGTTTTAGCAATTTACACTGAGAAATCATCTGAAGGTGAGCAAGTTTTTACTAGAGGTTATGAGCAATATGTAAAAGATGGTAAAAGAATTTTGATAGTTGAAGATATTATTACTACTGGTGGCTCAATTTTAAAAACTATTCAAACGGTAAAAAATACTGGAGGAAATATTATTGGTGCATGTGCTATGATTAATAAAAATAAAAATTTGGATAAAAATATTTTCGGCGTTCCTTTTGAAAGTTTAGCAAATTTATTTGTCACCACTTATATAAGAGAACTTTGCCCATTATGTAAAAATAATATTCCAATCAATACCAACGTCGGTCATGGTAAAAAATTTTTAGAAGAAAAAAATAATGGATAACATAATTGAAAAATATAACCAAAGAGCAAGAAAAATAAATTCACTTTTGTGTGTAGGTTTAGATGCTGATTATGAAAAATTGCCTGAAAAATATAAAAAATTAGGTGGAAGTGAAGCTCAATTTCAATTTAATAAAGATATCATTGATGCTACTGCAGAATATGTTTCAGCTTTTAAGCCAAATGTGGCCTTTTATGAAGCAAGGGGGTTGGAAGGAATGGAAGCATTAAAAAAAACAGTTGATTATTTAAAAGAAAAATATCCAGATATTTTTACAATTTTAGATGCGAAACGGGCTGATATAGGAAATACCAATAATGGTTATGTGACTTCAATTTTTGATTATTTTGGTTTTGATGCAGTGACGGTGAATCCATATTTAGGGAAAGAAGCGATAATTCCTTTCTTGGAAAGAAAAGATAGATGTTCAATTATTTTAGCTAAAACCTCAAATACTGGCGCAGGAGAATTGCAAGATTTAGTACTAGAGAATAAAGAAATTTTATGGGAAAATTTATTGAAAAAAATAAATACACAGTGGAATAAAAATAATAATTTAATGGCGGTAATTGGTGGAACAAGTAAAGATAATGTTATAACAGCAAGAATGATAGCTCCAGAATTAACTTTTTTAGTTCCTGGTATCGGTGCCCAAGGTGGGGAAGTAAAAAATATTTTAGAAAAAGGTAAAAATAGTAAGGGACTTGGTTTGATTATCAATTCTTCAAGAGGGATTATCTTCTCTCAAAACCCGAAAGAGGAGGCTCGAAAACTTCGGGATGAAATTAATAAATATAGATAGTTCGACAAGCTCACTATAAATAATAATATGCAAGAAAAAATTTTAATTTTAGATTTTGGTTCACAATATACTCAGTTGATTGCTCGTCGAGTGCGAGAGTTGAATGTTTATTGTGAAATATATTCTTATGATAAAATTCCAAAAATCGATGGTAGCTATTTCGGAATAATTTTATCTGGAAGCCCATATTCTGTTCGTGACGCTGGCTCGCCAAATATCGATGTAGAGAAAATAAGACAGAATTTGCCAGTGCTTGGTGTGTGTTATGGTGCGCAAATGCTTGCACAAAATAATGGGGGAGAAGTCATGGCTTCAAAAATTCGTGAATATGGCAGATCAAATTTATCAATGATAAAAGAAAATAATCCATTACTAGTAGGCATGAATCTCGGTTCACAAGTGTGGATGTCGCATGGAGATACGATTAAAAAAATTCCAGAGAATTTTGAAATAATTGCTGGGACAAAAGAAGTTGAAGTAGCTGCTTTTCAAATAAAAAATAAACCTGTTTATGGAGTGCAATTTCACCCAGAAGTATATCACTCCACCGAAGGGGGAATTCTATTAGAGAATTTTGTTGTAAAGATTTGCAGAGCTAGTCAATCATGGACGCCCGATTTATTCGTTGAAACAAAAATTACTGAATTGAAAGAAAAATTGGGTGATGATAAAGTCATTTTGGGCTTGTCGGGCGGGGTAGATTCCACAGTGGCAGGAGTTTTGCTTGATAGAGCAATTGGAAAAAATTTGTATTGTATTTTTATCGACAATGGACTTTTACGTAAAAATGAATTTAAAAAGGTTTTAGAATCTTATAAAAAATTAAATTTAAATGTGATTGGGGTAGAAGCAGAAGAACAATTTTTAAATAATTTAAAAGGGGTAATAGAGCCGGAGAGGAAACGCAAAGCAATTGGCAAAACTTTTATTGATGTTTTTGATCAGGAATCAAAAAAAATAAAAGACGTCGTCTGGCTAGCCCAAGGGACAATATACCCAGATATTATAGAATCAAAATCAGTTAAAGGTCCTTCGGCCACTATAAAATCTCATCACAATGTCGGAGGGTTGCCTGATTATATGAAATTAAAAATTGTTGAGCCGATTAATACTTTATTTAAAGATGAGGTCAGAAGGGTTGGTAAAGTGCTTGGTATTGCCGATGAATTTTTAAAAAGGCATCCGTTTCCAGGACCTGGGCTTGGGATCAGAATTCTGGGAGAAATTACAAAAGAAAAATTGAAAATATTACAGGAAGCTGATGACATTTTTATTGAAGGTTTAAAAAATGAAAATTTATATGATACTGTCTGGCAAGCAGGAGCTATCTTCCTACCAATTCAATCTGTTGGAGTGATGGGGGATGAAAGGACTTATGAAAATGTTATATGTCTTCGAGCTGTAATGTCTACCGATGGTATGACGGCTGATTGGGTGCACTTACCGTATGAATTTTTAGCTAAAATTTCTAATGAAATAATAAATAAAGTAAAAGGTATCAACAGAGTCGTCTATGATATAAGTTCCAAACCCCCAGCCACCATCGAGTGGGAATAAAAAAGGTCATATATAAAAATATGACCTTGTGCAGAAAATCGCTCTAATTAGTAAAACAAAGTAAGATGACGATTTGTTGGAATTGAAAATACCTTATGCTCGGGATCAATTTTACTTAGCACTTCTTTTGAATGATCAATCCAATGTTCTTTGTCAAAAATTTTTGAAGCGAAACATTGTTTTGCTTTATCAGGTTCGAAAAAAAGCCCAATAACTTTTGATGATTGCCATCTCCAGTTTTTTCCGCCGACTTTTGAAATTTGCCTTTCCTTTTCGTTACTTTCTTTTTTCAATTTCGGGATAAAAATAATTAAATTTTTTCCAATTGAGATCATTAAATTTTTAGGAATTTTATCAGGAAAATTATTAGAAGTTTTGCAGTTTCTAATTGGGACTTTTTTTAAAATTGTCTCTTCTTTTTTTGCATTAATGTAGTAAACTGTGTCCTCAGTTACTGCATAAAATGAATTTCTTTGAAATTTTTTTCTCATTTGTAAGATTTTTTTTTAAGGTTATTAATAATTATATTTAGCCTATTAAATGCCCAATCAATATTGTATGTAGTGGCACTTAATAAGCTAAACAAAAATAACCTAGATTATGTCAAGGATATTTTTAATATTAAGATACTCTTTGTACAGTTAACCATATGGGGTGACAGTTTGATAGAATTGGGGTGACAAAGGTTAACTATTAATATTTTAAAGGGCGAAAGCCTAAAACAATATATGGCAAACAAAAACCAAAGGTGTGCATACGAATCAAAAGTCAGA
>CAISUD010000058.1 GCA_903888625.1 uncultured bacterium | reverse complement strand
GGTTGTGAATTTGTTTGTAATCAATAGTTTCGGTTTACGGCTTCCACTATTTATTACTATTCACATGTAAACAGATTTCAAAAGATTGTCTCTCATCCCACTCTCTCCTCTTTCCTAGCTTACAGGTCTAGGTACCATCCCCTTGGTCATTTCCTTGACTAAAGGTTCAGAGGTGGGCATCAATCTATTGCTATCTCCTTAACGAACTTATCTGAGGATAGTATAGCATAATGCTTGCCAAATGTCAATATATATTGTCAAAATAACTTTAAATTTAAAGCTAAAATATGACAATATATAAAGATTTATTGAAAAATAGAGCTAATTCTGTCAAAAATATTTGACAAATACAAATGAAAAGAATATACTAGGCTAATGGACACAAAAATATTAATTGATTTAGGGCTAACGAGCGATGAGGCAAACATATATTCTTCCCTACTTGAAAAGGGATTAATGCCTGCTCGAGCTATTTCTATAAAAGCTAGTGTCGGGCGACAATTAACCTATAAAGTTTTAAACGACCTCATCGAGAAAGGAATTGTCGAAAAAAAAGAAACAGGCAAGATAACTCTTTTTGTCCCAGTACATCCTCGAGAGCTTGAAAAACTTCTAGATAAAAAGAAAGAAGAAATTGAAAATACAAAAAAAGCCTTCGATGAATCAATCGGCTCGATGATTTCAAAATATAATCTTTTTATCGGCAAACCCAACGTGCAGTTTTTTGAAGGAAAAGAGGGAATTTTAAAAGTTGCTTATGATTCGCTAACTTCAAAGACAGATATCTGCTCTTTTTTTGATACTGACGTCGTTTTGAATAATTTTCCAGAAATTAATAAAGAATATGTAAGTAAAAGATTAAAAAACAACGTAAAGAAAAAAATTATTTCTACTGACTCAACTATTGTCCGAGAGGTGGCAAAAACTGATGACAAAAATCATACAGAACAAAGGATCGTCAAACAAAAAATTCATTTCGCTACAATTGTAATGATTTATGATAATAAAGTTAGCTTTATTACACTTGATCCAAATAGAGCAATTGGGGTAATTATTGAAGATCCTGATATTTATAAAACCAATCAAGCAATTTTTGATTATATTTGGGAAACTGCCGAACAACTTTAAGCAGCTTTCTCAAATTCTTGATTTCCTTCAAGTTTTATATCTTTTTGTCTTTCAATTTTGTAATATAATTCTCCAGCATTTTCTGCAAGTGGCATTTCTCCAATAATTTTAAATCCAAAACGTCTTGTATACATATTTAAAATTGTATTTTTACTGTGAACCTCCGCAGTAATATTATATTTGCTAAATTCTTTCATAATAGAATTCATCACTGCTACTGCTATCGCTGAATTTCTAACATTTTCTAAGAATGTAAGTCCTCCTATATGAAATGTATCTTCATCTATTTTCTGAAAATCAGCAAAAGCAATAATTTCTCCATTAAAACGAATATTAAATACATTCGTTTCTTTTTTATTTAAATCATTTCGAAATTCATTAGCAAGTAATTTTAAATGCTCTTCATTTTCATAGGTTTCTTTTGGACGACCATTTATGTATGCTTTAATTATCTCCTCTTTTTTTTCTTCAGTAATATTTTGAGCAGAAATTTTTTCCACACTTGTTCCTACTACTTGATCAAAAGGAATTTTTTCACCACTTTTATGTAATTCAAGATAAGAAGAACCGAGTATCATTGTCTCTGTCTTTATATTCTCTAATTCTTTCAAAATTTCTAATTCATTTATGTCTTTTGTGTCTGCTAATTCTGAAAGCATTTCTGCTCCCCTTTTTAGTAAATGCTCTTTAACTGAATCAAGAACCTTAGGAGAAATATTTTCTTTTTCATAAAGTTTCTTAATCTCTTCTTCAGCTTTATTCGCAACATCAATAATTTCGCCATATTTTGCAAAAACTTTTTCAGCTGTTTCTTTTGGTAATTTTTTTTTATCTCCAAGAGATAAGATTTTATCACCCATTTCTTTGCCACCGTAAGAAATAGAAAAAAAAGTTCTCATACCACTTGGTCCGTAATTTTCTGAAAATGCCCTTATCTCTTTAGATTTCTTTATTGAGACAGTTTTTAAATAATTCAAAAAATATACTTGTTCTTGAAAATTATACTGTGTAAAGTCAAAACCAATATCTGTTTCTAAAAATTTACGTATATCAGGCTCGGACAAAAAAGTTAAATAATCATCATATAATTCTTTACTATCTAAGTTAGTTCCCACTAATTTTTCTTTAAATTTATTAAAGTCTAATTTCTCATTAAACAAAAGATCGTTTTCTTTATGCAATTTATCTGCCTTTTCATACCTATCGTCGATATCTGGATTATTTTTTTTGATAATGAATTCAGCTAAATTACTTAAAGAATTTATTTCATTTTCAAGAGTTCTAGTATATTCTAATAATTTACCTTCTGACTTAAATTTTCCAGAACTAGAAAAAGAACCGTCAGGAAGATATTCAGCCACATATAAATCACTTAATTCTTTTTTTATATCATTTATCTTTGGACCGATACTATCTAACTTCTCTTTTTCTTCTTTATTTAGAATTTCAATTTTCTCTAACTTATGACTTGTTTTCCAGTTGCTTATTATCTGGGATTCATTTTCCGGCTGAGTTTTATAAATTATTCCGTCCTCTTTTCTAGTTATAAAAGTTTTTTCATCAAATTTAGTATAAAGTGAATGTTGATACTCCTGTTGTATATGCCCTTCCAAAATACCAAGAAAATGCTTAGGAAGATAATTCATTAAATAATTCTCCTCTTCTTGGTTTAAATTTATTGAACGAAAATATGTTTTGACCAAATTGTTTGTTTCAGGAAAGTTATACCCTGCAGCAACTTTAGCTATTGAAAACATAAAATTAGATAAGGTTAAATCAACCTTATCATTTAATTTCATTTTAGAAAAAATGTTTTCTGAATTAGATTTCGGTAATTTTAAATAATTTTCATAAGTCGAACACAAATCAATAATTAAATCTTCTTTTCCAGAAATAGAGTTTATTTCCTTAAATTTTTCAAATGTAGACAAAAAGCTAGCATTAAGTTCTTCCTCAATATTTTTAGATTCTGTTTCAGGAACTACATTATACTGACCAAGAGTAGTTTCCATATCGCTATTTTTTTTAATATTTTGAGGTGGACCAAGTTTCATATGTATATTAAACCAAATTAATTATAATTTGTCCAGATTCGAATATCATACTTCTATATGATACCGTAATAAATAAAAAAAGGAAGGTTTGAAATTATCTCGCCTTCCTTAATACATTTTCTATTTCCTTTTAAAGGAGTGGGAAATAGTAATTTCTCCTTCAGCATCTTCTGGAAGAAGATCTTCCAGTTTTAATGAACGGAGAGAAGCTACTAATTTATTGTAATCACCTTTTTGGGCTTTCCAATAGTTTCTAATTAGAGAAACTATTTCTCTAATGCAAACAACAGTTTCTTCTATTGTTTGAAAACAAAAAACTAAAAGAGCTTCATCCTTACTCCATGAGTAAGGACTTTCGTCTGTTTCAGCAACATAATAACCAAAACTACCTAAGCCAATAACGTAATCGCTGTTTTCGTCCATTAGAATGTCGCAAAGGGACGTAAACTTTATAATTTTGACTTGCGTCCAATTATCGGAATTACAGTTTTGGTATGATTCTTTCGCTGCCTCAAAATCCAAATCACTACAAAAAATTTCCAGTGCAACCTTTGCTTTAGAGGTTGTTTCATCCACTTTAATTCTAAATGATACCTCAATATCATTTTTAAAACCAAATCCCTTAAAACTTAAAGTTTTCATTTTCTTAATTGGTTTGATTTATCGTCCAGCCCAACTTCCAGACTATTTCAGAATACCTGTCACCATAAATAGTATTTGATCTAACGAGTCCTATTATTCTTGTTGCAATCTAACTAAGCATAGATTACCTTTCTCTTTTTTGCCAAATTTCAATGAACTTGAATCTGGAGATAGTATATCATTTTTTTATATAAATGTCAATATCATGTGATTATGATATAATTAAATTAAATTTAGTACTATAAAATATAGATATTTTTGGATTAAAAGTTTCACACTTGCATGAAAATTATGAAAATGTTATACTTAACAGTATTATGGAACAAGATAATAACGAAAAGATATTAATAGAAGCAGGTTTATCTGAAGAACAATCAGCAGTATATTCTGCCCTTTTAGAAAAAGGGCCATTAAAAGCTGGGGCGCTATCAACTTGGATTGGTTTTAAAAAGGGTTTAGTTTACAAAGTATTAGACCAACTTGAAAATTTGGGACTGATTGTGAAAAAAGGAGGTGATGGAACAGTGACCGTCTTTTCACCCAATAGCCCCAATCAACTTATAGAAATGATGGAGCAAAAGGAAAAATCATTTTTATTGTCGAAAGAAATAATCAAATCTTCAGTTGGAAATCTATCTTCAAAATATAATCTAATAACTGGCAAACCCAACGTACAATTCTTTGAAGGCAAAGAAGGAATCGAAAAAGTTTTAAGGGACAGCCTAACTTCACAAACAGAAATTTTGACTTTTGCAGACAACGAAGCAATGAATAAATATTACCCGGAATTAAATAAAGAAAATATTGAAACTAGAAAAAAATCCAATATAAAAAAACGTATTATTTCAATTGATACCCCCTTTATTCGTGAACTAGCAAAAAAAGATAACCCCGAAATCACCGAGCGAAGATTAATCAATTCAAATAAAAAATTTGAAGTCGCAACACAAATTTATGATAACAAAATAACTTTTATTACCCTTGATCCAAATAAGGCAATCGGAGTGATAATTGAGGATAAAGCTATTTGTGAAATGCAAAAAATTATTTTCGAAACACTTTGGGAAAATGCTAAGCTGCCAAATTAGCATCCATTTGTGCTGGAATTCTTATTTCATATTTTAATTCATCATCTTTCTGTACTTCTTTAATTACAAATCCTAGTCTTTTATAATATAAAAGAATATCTTTGTTTTTAGCATGTACATATCCATAAATATCTTTCCCTTGCTTTTTAACTTTATCTAAAACGATTGGAAAAAATTCACTACCGATCTGAGCTCCTTTTATTTCAGATTCTGTGTTGAGTGACTCGACACATAGATTACCATCTTTATCAGGGGTAAAAGAACAAAAAGCAATAATATTGTCTTTATATTTTAACACATAAAAATCAGAATTTTTATTTTCGATGCTGTTAAAAAATTCTTTTTTCCTCTTTTGAATCTTATCAACTTCTTCTATAAAAGGTCTATTGGCTTTTGTGACATCCCAAAGTTTATCTGCGACTTTCTCTTTTTCTTCTTGGGACAAAATAGTTATTTGTGTATTTTTTATATCTTCTAATTTAATTTTTTTACCAGATTGGTTTAATTTATTATAAGTCTCAGCATATAAAAGAGTTTCAGTCTTGTACCTTTCTAAATCTTTTAATAAATCAACAGAATTACTCCCTTTTTTATCATAAAAAGTTGAAAGGAAGTTTTTTGCCCTAATTAATAAAGATTCTTTTATTTCATTAATCTCACTCTGTGAACATTCGATAGTTTCTTTAACGAGCATTTTGTCTAAAATACTCTGAATATTACCAACTGTATCAATTATTTCACCATACTTAGAAAAAACTTTCTCAGCAATTTTTGGTTCTAGGTTCTTGGGATTTCCAAGTTCTAATATTTTATCTCCCATTCCTTCACTATTCTCTTCTAAGCCTTTTTCGAGAGAGAGAAAAGTACGAAGACCATTTATTCCATATTGTTTTGCAAATTCTTTATTTTTAAAAACATCCTCGTTGGTACTTTTTTTGAAATATTCTATAAATCCAAATTGCTCTGGCAACGAAAAAGCAGTTAATGGGACACCAAACTCTTTTTCAAAAACTACTCTTACTTTCTCGTTTAAAAAAATTGAATAATCTAAAACGTCTTGGGCTTGCTTATTGCTGATATTTTTATCTGTTCCAACTATAGAAATATCCTCTCCGGTAAATTTGCCAAAAATTTCTTCAAGCTTTTGAAAATAACTAAATAACTCTTCTGTTTGTTTTGGAGTCCCCGCTTTAGACCACTCTTTATCTTTAACAATCTGATTTACTTTTTTTAACAAAAAATCTACTTCTTCTTTTGCTCCATTTTTTGAAATCAATAAATCGTTACCATCGTTATGAATGTATCTATCTAAAGAAACAAGATCATAACCCAAAGAAGAGTACCCTCCTTCATTGTTCTCATTCTTTTTTAAATTTTCTTCAAAAAAAGACGAAAGAAAAATATATAAAAAATAATTTCCATTAGGTCCGGATTCCTTTTGATAAAAATCTTTTAATTTTAAATTAACTTCATCTCTAAATCCTGAAAAGGACAAAAAAGCTTCTTCATTGATAAAATTTAAAACATTCACTTTATCCGAAAAAGAACCTTTTTCGTAAGTTGAAACTATCGCATCAAGATATCTTTTTATTTTACTTTCTAAAATAGAAATTTCTGGATTACTTGTATCCTCGTTTTCAGTTGAAATATTAATTTTCTTGTCCAAGGTGCCATTTATTATATTAGCGAGATCTGAACTCCACTTCTTGTATGCGACAGGATCTCCAACAACTAAAGGAAAAATTTCTTGAAATTTTTCATCTTTGAAATCAGTAGTTTTTAAATTATCAATTTCTAGTGGAGCTTTTAGTGAAATTGTTTGGATTTCGGGGCTTTTCATTTTTTTATTATTCTAATTATAATTTGTCCAGATTTGAATATCATACATTTATATAATACCGTAATCAACACAAAAACACCAAATTATTTGGTGTTTTTGTAATGACATAACAAAGTTATCCACATCTATACTTGCAAAAAATACGCTTTTTTTGTAAAGTATAATTATGAATATAAAAAGAACTTATAAAGAATTAATAGTAAAAGAATTATTTAAAGGACATATTATTACAATCTATGGAGCTAGGAGAACAGGTAAAACTACCCTTTCAAAAGAAATACTTAGTGATTTTTCAAGTAAAAAAACCAGGTATGTTTCTTGTGATGAGCCAGATGTAATTAATGCTCTTACAAACAAAACGTCAACTGAATTGAAGGCATTTATTGGTAATTATGATCTTGTGGTTATAGACGAAGCCCAACGAGTAGAAAATATTGGGCTTACTCTTAAATTGTTGGTGGATAATTTTCCTGAAATTCAAATTATCGCGACTGGTTCTTCTTCTTTTGATTTAGCTAATAAAATTAACGAACCACTTACCGGAAGACATATTGATTTTTATATAGGCCCTATGAGTTTGCTTGAGATGAATACGGTTCACGATAAAATAGAATTACAAAGACTCCTAGAGTCTAATATTCTATATGGTATGTATCCAGAGATAGCCACTTCAAATGATAATAAAAATAAAGACAAAATTCTAAATCGGATTATCACAGATTATTTATTTAAGGATCTTTTTACTTATAATGGTATTAGAAATTCAAAATTATTACAGGATTTAACCCAAATGTTAGCTCTCAATATTGGCAATGTAATATCATACGACTCCCTTGCCAAAAAATTAAAAACATCACGACAAACTATAGAAAATTATATAAATCTTTTAGAAAAAGCTTTTATTGTTTTTAGAGTTACTCCATTTCATACCAATAAAGCAAAAGAAATAATAAAACAACATAAAATTTATTTTTTTGATACTGGGATTCGAAATGCACTACTAGGAAATTTTGACCCATTGTCACTACGAGTTGATTCTGGTGGATTATTTGAAAACTTTGTCTTTGCAGAATTCGCAAAATTTGAACATCCAACTTTTTTAGATCGACCTCAATTTTGGCGAACAACAGACAAAACAGAAGTCGATTATATAAAAGCTAGTGCTGATTCAAGTAAAATTCATGCTATAGAAATTAAACTTTCAGAAAATAAATCCCCAAAAAAACCACCGCTTGCATTTTCCAATGCTTATCCCAATGCAACTTTTGAATCTATCAATGAAAAAAATGTTATAGAATATTTTCTTAAAAAGAAACTATTAAATTAATTAAAACTTCCAATGAAATGCTCAGATTGAGCTAAATAAAAGAGAGCAACTCGGCATAGCCGAGAGAGGAGAGAGATTGGCTCTCTCCTGTTTAGCACTTTCAATCCGAGCAATTCACTGAAAACTTTTTTCCTATTAACCCACAATTTTTAAAATTAGAGGCAATTCCTCTTTTGCTCTCGAGGTTTTGCCTCTTGTTTTTTCCTTAAAAATTGTGGACTAAATAAGAAAGGAAACCAACCGAAGTCAGTTTCCTTTTAATTTTAAACCCTAAAACCCTTTTTGAAACAAGCATATTCTAGCTACTTGCTTGTTTCTGTATTCCCGTAGCGTAGGACTAGCAAGAAAATGCTTTTTTATTTACATTTCCCCAAAAACTTTGATAATCACCAAAATCTAGGACATAGATCATTGGATCTATCATATAAACCTCATCCCAATGAATAATGAAGATTCTTCCTTCAAACAAAAAGACTTTATCTTTCAGACGAACAAAGTCTATTATTCTACTCTCGGGAATATAAAATGGCTCCCCTACTGCCCTCCTTTGAAAACTAAGAAGTCCATTTTTGTGATCTTTATAATATGATGACCAAGGAATGAATTCCTCCACATAGCCGAGAAATTTTCCTTCCTGTATTCTATCAGGAGAAGAAAAATATTTTTTTTGTTTCTCTTGCAATATTGATGCAAGAGAAAGAAATGCCATACCAATCACTATGATCAGTAGGCATACGATTGTTAGTGTGTCCATTTTAAATATTTTATTTTTTTGCCTACTCTTTTAAAGATTTTCGGCTGCCTCTTTTTTATTAACTTTTTAAAATTAACAAAAAAGAGGTTCCGAAAATAAAAGACAAACCTAAAAATTCAAAAATGAAAACTACTCGCAATGAAATTTCAAATTTACCTAAAATTTAAAATCTCAATAACGAGAGCAAGCAGTTTTTATGTGCTTGCTCTTTTTATTATGTTTTTAACCCATAATTAACCAGTCATGCATCATTCATCTTTCGATTCTGTGACGCCAACTTATAAGAAGTTATGAAACAAAAATTATTTTATCTGCTTCAGATACCTAGTTTCAATAGTATCCATTTCCTGGATTTCCATTGAACTAGTTGCGAATGGAATGAAAACATTCACACCATTAATTCTCGTAACGGCATGTAAAAATGTTTCAGAATCATTTCTCTTCCAGCCAGAGGTTTGATGTGGAAAATTTGGAATTATCTCTCTAAGATTTGCGGGCATTGCGTTGGAAAGAAATGTTTCATCAGACATATCCCCGAATCCCTCAAATGATAAATTTTTGATTTTTTCAGATACCTCCATAGATAGTTTTTCATCTCCAATTTTGGTAATTCTGTAAAAATCAAATCCGAATGAACCGGAATTATAACCTCCACTTTTGAGCAATGAAATATTTCTTTCAAATGCTTCAGCGTTCGAACCACCAGCGAAATCACTTTGTAAAACTTTAATGTTTTCAGGAACTATGAAAACGTACTTGCCGTATTCCCTGTTACCAGAGTAATATGTTTTGGGTGTTGTTGACGTAATACAACTTATTTGTACTACTTCTTCATTCCCTAATTTAATCCAAATGGTTTTTCTGTGCTCGAGCTTCAGCTCAAGATTTAAAACCCCATAATACAAGGTCTTGGAGAATGCTCCATAACCAAAATCGAAACTAAATGCTCTTTTCATTTTTTTAATGCCCACCTACTTTACTCAGTGGGACTTTTTTTAGATTTAAAAATTTTTTGTTTTTACCAATATTGGTTCCCTAAATACTAAATAAATAATATTCAAAGAACCAATATCGGCTCTAAAAAAGTAAAATGAAAATTTTACCTCCTACGCCATCAGAGGATTTTTAAATTGATAATTAACTCTATAGATTCATAAAATTTATTTGTGAATCTAATAAAGTCGCAAATAACTAAAATTATTTGCGCTTCCAGATTAACCCGATTAACCCGAAAATATTTTTTACTAATTCCAATCTCTCGCTTGTGGAATGTCAGCGTCTCCTCTTTAACGTCAGTGAGAATGACAGAAAGTTTTTGCGTTTCTTTATGGGTTATCTTTCAACCCAACTTTTTTACAAAGCCAGTTAACGCGACTGGCACCCTGACTTGCTGTCAAAAATCGACAGCAAAGGAACAAATATTCCTAAAAATAGGAATATTACTCCCAGCCAGAATAATTCTGGCTTATCAGAACCGCTGGAACACATTCCAGCGTATCCTGCTAGTACCAGCAAGCTGGCCACTAGTAAGGTTATTATATTTTTTCCCATAGCTTTCAATAAACTTTTTTTTAGCAAGAAACGACCTTTTTTAAATTCTTAAGGTCGCACCTTTCTAAAAATTTACTAAAAGCTACAGGAAATATTCTCCACACAAGTAGAACTTCTATGGATTATCTGCCAAGCATTTTTAAAAAAATATTTTAGCAAGGAACGACCTTCTAAAATTCTCAAGGTCGCACCTTTCTAAAAATTCGAGAAAAACCTCCTCAAAATGCCGAGCAAAATATTATTTTTTCAAAGTTCTTCTTTCCGCCTCTGATCTTTCTTCAGAGCTCTCCAATTTTTTCTCTCTCTAAAAATCGGAATTCCTTCGCGAAAAGGAATGTGGAGGTATAAAAAACATAAGTGCCAACTCCTATAGATTTTATCCTCTCCTCCACACTTCTTTCAACGAGTCTCCTCACTTGTTGAAATAATTTTGTCTCTCTCCTTTTGAAAGACATTTCAGATCACAAGAATGGGTTAGGTCCTTATGGTCTGCCTATGTCTTCTCGAATTGCTTCGAGCAGTCACGGTTGTGAATTTGTTTGTAATCAATAGTTTCGGTTTACGGCTTCCACTATTTATTACTATTCACATGTAAACAGATTTCAAAAGATTGTCTCTCATCCCACTCTCTCCTCTTTCCTAGCTTACAGGTCTAGGTACCATC
>CAISUD010000057.1 GCA_903888625.1 uncultured bacterium | reverse complement strand
GATGGTACCTAGACCTGTAAGCTAGGAAAGAGGAGAGAGTGGGATGAGAGACAATCTTTTGAAATCTGTTTACATGTGAATAGTAATAAATAGTGGAAGCCGTAAACCGAAACTATTGATTACAAACAAATTCACAACCGTTTCGTAAGGAGACGTCTGGAAAGAAAGGCCTAACCCACTTTTCTTGCCAGGAATGTCTTTACGAATCCCATAGTAAAATTTAAAAATTTACTACGGGACAGGGGAGAGACAAAATTATTCTTACGAAGGAACTTGTTATTAAGGAGAGAGTTAATAATGAGAGCACAAAGAGGAGAGAGACTTGCTTTGTGGTAAGGATAAAATCTTTGAAAACAAAATATTCTGAAGGTGATTTTCGAAAGGAAATGGTTTTTAGATATACCAAATAAATGAAAATTTGTTTGGTGAATAGTCATTCTCACTGACGTTAAAGAGGAGACGCGGAAACTGAAATCGCGAGAAAAAAGTAGGGGAGTTAAAACAAAAATTTTTTTAAAAATATGAAAATATTTTTAGGAAATGCTTTTTCGTTGCAAATGCTCGACTTGTCGAGCGGTAACACTTTAGTTATTCGTCCGGTAACGGAAGAAGAAGCTAAAGAAGTTGCAAAGCTTGCAACGAGCTGTGTCGGACATGCTGACACAGCAGCTGTGATGTCTTCACAGTTAGGGTTTGATGTTTTGTGTCAACGCACAAACGTCGCTTTAGCTGAAGAAGACCAGTTGCTGGTTGGTCAGTTCTCCGGTGGCAGACTTCCAGAAGGTGCAACTACTCTCCCTGAGGGTACGAAGCTTTCTTGGATTTTGGTCACTGTAGTTCCGAAACAAGTTATGCAAGATTATGATAATCTTGCTGCTTGTTCAGGAGCTTCCTTAGTAAAGTATAATGAATACTTTGCTAAAGTGAGACAGTAACACAGAAGCGAAAGACTCACATGTTCTTTGTGAGAAAAATAGGTGAAGTTTGATGAAGTACCATAGTAATCAATAGTCACTTGAGAACTTTGGAAAGATATTTTCTAGGTTTATAACCTTCTCGCTTGAGAAAATAATTAGCAGGGGTTGAAATTAATCGGGTTAATTTTAGGGAGACAAAACGCGAAAACTGTTTTCTCTCCCTCCTGTCTTCCAGTGTGTACTGGAACTGATGAGTCCAAAAGGACGAAACAGAAGTTTTCATTTTTAAAATTAGTGCGAGAAAAAGGTCTTTGAATATTCGAATA
This sequence comes from uncultured bacterium, assembly GCA_903888625.1. Lineage (GTDB taxonomy): Bacteria > Patescibacteriota > Minisyncoccia > Phycocordibacterales > UBA9973 > UBA9973. The sequence continues at coordinate 21,976 of CAISUD010000057.1, read as the reverse complement.
TCTTTTTCTCGCACAGTGTGGTGAGACGTATCACGGGATCGTATGCCCAAAAAAATTTAAAAAAATAAAAAAATTTGAAGAACCTTCAATAGAAGGTCTTCAAAAAAAATTAAACGAATTTATGGATGAAAATCCAGAAATTCGTTTAACTTCAATAAGTATTGCCAATGAAGGGCAAGCTTATTGTGGTAATATCTATGTTGCTTATATTGTGTATAAGTAGCATAGATAAGTCATTCTCACTGACGTTAAAATGGAGACGGGGATACTGATGCCTCGAGATATAAGTAGGGAAGTAAAAACAAAAAAAGTTTAGAATGAATAAATTTTTTTTGATTTCTTTTTCTCCTAATATTTATAGAAGGAGAGAAGGGTCTGAGTGGGAATCAGACGATCAAATGGGAAAGCGTAATGACTATGAGATAGTTGAAACTATCACAAGTTATCACGTTTCTCTGAAAGAAGTGATTCCCGAGAAATTTAGGATTCAAAAATTCAAATTGTTATACGAAGAATTCTGTTCTTCATATCGCAAGATGAATACCTTTTGTTATTCGGATTTAGGAGTACCGTGCGTAACACCACGGTTCCCAATAGAAATTCTCAAAGAAGAGATTTTTTCTTTTGAGCTAAAGCCGGAAGACATAGAAGGATTTGATGAGATTGCAAAGATTCCTCAAAAATGGCATTTTGAAATCCATTTTGGAGGTAGAGGATGGTATATCAATGCGATATCTCCTTATTTGCGATCTGACCTTACAGGGATTCTTCATGAAAAGTTTTCAACATATGGATTCAAAGATTTTTATTTGAAAAATGATGAATCTTTGGAAGAAGTAGTTGGAGAGATTTCTGAATTTGTGTATGAAAAATACGCAGAGAAACCTGCAGATTCTAGATATTCTAAATTCCTGTCTTGATGGCATAACAGGAGATTTCTGAGAAGGTAAAGCCTTCATCGAGATAAACTTCTCAGGCGTGAAAAAGCTAGTTGACACGTTAAATCGACTAGATAGAGGAGAGATAACCTCTAGAGAAAAAACTGACTCTGGGTTTTGGGGTTTAAAAATGTAACTAAAGCCAAGTTTTTAACTTGGCCTTGTTATTGAGTTTTTTATTTGGGTAAATAGAAAATTCATTGCGAGTAGTTTTTCATTTTTATTTTTTAGTTGAATAAAATTTGAGTTCTCTTTTTTGATATTTATATTTGGATATTGAAAATGAGGATTCAAATAAATTAAATTTTAACTAAAAAAGCCGTTAAGAGCGGCACAAAAAAATGAGAACAAAAAATTATTTTTCGGATGCAAAACTTTTGTCCGAAGAATGGGAAAATGCGGTAATTAACCGCACAGCCGGCAGTATTGCCTACTGGAACAAAGAAAAAAAACTGCCAGAAGGGAATCGGTTTCCCTTTGGGGCAGGTGTCCATCTGTTGGATATTGCATCCAAGGTGCTTTTAGCACCAAAGACGCAAAAGTATTTGGAGGAAACTCCGCTGAATACTGGAACAATAGGTGTTTATGGGGATTATGAGATAATTATTTCTGAGTTAAAAGCTCAGGAACAAAAATTTTCAAAGATAAACTTTGAAAATTTTGAAAAAATTAATCCCCAAGATGGGGGAAAAATAATGATATCTTCATGTGAGGTATATTTTTCGAAAGGGAAATATTACCTCGTGTCTTGTAGTAGCTACTATACAGGCTACACAGGAGCAAGAAAACCCTATGTGATTTTATTTGAAACGGTAAAACCGTTTAAAATCATCACCACTGAAAAGGGTGATCTTGAAAATTATAGTTACGGGTATATTCAATATATATAATTCTTTAACTGTAATTTCTCCAAGCTACGGGGAATACTGAAACAGGCAAGTAGCTCGATTTGGTTTGTTTCAAAAAGGTTTTGGGTAATTTGAATTTGGAAAGGGTTGATTCGTTCGCCCTTTCCTTTCTTATTTAGTTCACAATTTTTAAGGAAAAACAAGAGGCAAAATCTCTGGAGCAAAAGAGGAATTGCCTCTAATTTTAAAAATTGCGGGTTAATAGGAAAAAAATTTTCAGTGAATTGCTCGGATTGTCCCGAAGGAAATTATATAAATTTCTGACGGGATAAAAAAGCTAAACAGGAGAGAGCCAATCTCTCTCCTCTCTCGGTTTTTACCGAGTTGCTCTCTTTTATTTAGCTCAATCTGAGCATTTCATTGGAAATTCTAAGTAAAATTTTATTTTACAGTTTTAGATTTTAAAACTATCTCATCGACAATTCCATATTTTTTGGCTTCTTCGGCGTCCATGAAGAAATCACGTTCGACGTCTTTTTCTATTTGAGCAAAAGATTTGCCGGTATTTTTGGCTAGGAGTTTATTTAAATTGTCTCGAGTTTTCAAAATATGTTTGGCGGTGATGGCAATATCTGTCGCTTGGCCCTCGACTCCACCCATTGGTTGGTGAATCATAACTTCAGCATTTGGTAAAATAAATCTCTTGCCTTTTTTGCCAGCTGATAAAATAATGGCAGCACCAGAAGCAGCGAGGCCAACACAAAAAGTGGAGACATCAGGGCGGACGTGGTTCATCGTATCGACGATGGCCATTGTGCTGGTGACGGATCCACCAGGGGAATTTACATATAGATAGATATCTTTTTTGGCGTCTTCTGATTCAAGGAAAAGAAGTTGAGCGATGACGATATTGGCAGTGTTGTCGTCTATCGGTCCAGCTAAAAATATAATTCGTTCGCGAAGTAAACGAGAGTAGATGTCGTAAGCTCTCTCGCCAAACTGACTTTTTTCAATTACTGTTGGGATTAACATAAATTTTGTTTATTTAACTAATAAGTTCAGAAATTAGCTTTATTCAGAAAGCACAAAAATTTTTTGCTAAAAATTTTCTCTGTCCGTCGCCGTCGCGACTTCCAAGGCTTTCTTCATAAACTAATTTCTGAACTTATTATAGCATTTTTACTGTTTTTCCAAAAATTGGAAAACAGCTTCGTTGGTGAGGACATTTTCAGCATGCAGGCGAGCGCGTTCTGGGTCAGCATCTTTATAATGTTCTAGGATCATAGCGACTTCTTTGTCGACTTGTTCACTATCGGCTTTGATATTTTCTGTTTTAGAAATTTCGTTTAAAACGAGTCCGAGTTTGGCTTTTTTCTCGGCATCCGCTCGGAAATCTTTTCTTAAATCTTCAACTGTTTTTTTGATGTGAGTTAAATAATCATCAAACTTGAGTCCCATTTGAGAAATGTCGGATTCCATGCGATACATGATTTTATCAAGTTCAACTTCAACCAAAATATCTGGCAATTCCATTTTGGAATCCTCGATTATTTTTTCGATAATTTTCAAGCGAGTTTTTTCTTTCAAGCCATTTTCTTTTTCAAGTTTAATATTGGCTTTTAGTTTTTCGGTGAAATCGGCAATATTTTCGAAGGGTCCAAGGGAGCGAACGAATTCGTCGTTCCATTCTGGGAGTTCTGTTTCCTTATCTACTCCCTCTACTTTATTAAGGAGAGGGTCGGGGTGAGGTTCTTTGGTATTTTCTTCTTCAGAATGAGGTTCTGTATGCACTGTGCCATCTTCGTGAGTATGAGTATGTTCCGCCATAGGTTTCTTTGGGGCTCTAGATTTTCGAATATCTAGGATTGTGTCTGCTACTTCTTTTTCAGTTACAGTGAAATCTTTTTCTTTTTCACTAGTGCCAGAGATTACTTTTTCAGCAATTTTTTTGTATTCTGGTAATTTTATTTCTGGCAAGACCGCAGTTTTAATTTTAAAACCAAGTGGGTTGTTGCGAGCAAGTTTGGTAATAGAAATTTCTGGACGACTGACCGCATCTATTTTTTCACTACCTGTTTCTCCGGCAATTATTTTTGGATAATGTTCACCGAGAGCCATTTCCGCCATCTCTTCTAAAATTCTAATTTCAGGAATTTTTGAAAGTAAAATATTTTGAGGAACTTTGCCTTTACGGAAACCATCGACTTCGACTTCCGCCCCGATTTTGTTCAAGGCTTTGTCGAAATAAAGTTCAAAAGCTTCGGCCGACAATTCTCCTTCGATTTCTACTTCACTTTTTGGTAATTTTTTTATAGTTGTTTTCATGTTATTGGTTTTCTGCTGTGTCACTCGCAGGGTTATTTTGAATAATGTTTTGGTCTTGTTTTTGTTTATTTAAAAGGCTTTCTTTGACTTTAGATTGCCAAACGTAAAAACCACCGATGATAAGGATAACGATAATAATGATTGAGCCGATTAAGGCTCCATGTGCTTTTTTTGTTTCTTCTTCCATATTTTAGAGTATATATCAAAACAGGAAAAAAGTTAAATACAGGGGGTTTATTTAATCAAGAAAGCAACGATGAGAAGAGCGACAATGTTCAAGATTTTAATCATTGGGTTGATAGCAGGGCCGGCTGTGTCTTTGTATGGATCTCCGACTGTGTCACCAGTGACTGCTGCTTTGTGAGCGTCGCCACCTTTGCCTCCAAAGTTTCCTTCTTCAATATATTTCTTTGCGTTGTCCCATGCACCACCACCTGAAGTCATTGAGATTGCAACGAATAATCCGGTTATGATAGCTCCAACCAAAAGTCCACCGAGCGCAACTGGTCCTAAAATGAAACCAACTAAAATTGGGACGAGAACTGGAATCAAAGCAGGAAGAATCATTTGCTTAATGGCACTTTTTGTGACGATGTCGACGCATTTACCGTATTCAGGTTTTGCAGTTCCGTCCATAATTCCTTTGATATCTCTGAATTGTCTGCGAACTTCCTCGACAACAAATCCTGCAGTTTTTCCAACAGCTTCCATGCAGAGAGCTCCGAAATAATAAGGCAACAATCCTCCGATGAATAAACCGATGATAACTTTTGGATTACTTAAATCAAAAGCCATGACATGTCCGAGTTTTACGGTGATTTCTTGCGTATAAGCAGAAAACAAAACGAGAGCTGCGAGTCCAGCGGAACCAATAGCATAACCTTTGGTGACAGCTTTCGTAGTATTACCAACAGCATCAAGTGGGTCGGTGACAGCCCGAACTTCTTCAGGTAGTCCTGCCATTTCAGCAATACCTCCAGCATTGTCGGTGATTGGTCCATAAGCATCAATAGCGACAATAATTCCAGTCATTGAAAGCATCGACATAGCAGCGACAGCGATACCATAGAGTCCTCCGAAGTGATAGGTAATTAAAATTCCTAAAACGATTGTGATAAGAGGGAGTGCAGTTGATTTCATAGAAATAGCCAAACCTTGAATGACATTCGTGCCATGACCAGAGACAGAAGCTTTGGCAATAGATTTTACAGGGCTATATTTTGTTGAAGTAAAATATTCAGTAATAACAACGAGAGAAGCGGTAACCAAAAGTCCAACAAGAGCACAAATAAATAAACTACCGACAGAATAAATTCCATTATCAGCCATTAGCATTTTTGTAATTGGATAAAAAGCAATTCCAGCGAGGATGCCAGAAGCAATTAAACCTTTATACAAAGCACCCATAATATTATTTTTCTTTCCCAATTTTACAAACAAACTTCCGATTATTGAACAGAGAATAGCAACACCACCGATAGCTAGTGGATATAAAATTGCTCCTTTAAAACCGATAAATAATAATGAACCGAGCAACATAGTGGCGATAGACGTCACGGCATAAGTTTCAAAAAGGTCGGCGGCCATTCCAGCACAGTCTCCGACATTATCTCCGACATTATCAGCAATCACGGCAGGATTTCTTGGATCATCTTCTGGAATGCCAGCTTCAATTTTCCCGACTAGGTCAGCTCCGACATCAGCTGCTTTAGTAAAAATTCCACCACCTAATCTAGCAAAAACAGAGATAAGGGAAGCTCCAAAACCAAGACCAATCAAGGCTTTGACATCACCAGTGATAGCATATAAAGCTGTAACTCCAAGCAATGCAAGACCGACAACTAATAGCCCAGTGACGGTGCCACCTTTAAAAGCGACACTCAAGGCTTCTTTTAAGCCACTTTTTGCAGCTTCGGTAGTGCGGACGTTGGCTCGGACAGAGACGTTCATTCCGACATAGCCAGCTAGTGCCGAAAGGATTGCCCCTAGGAGGAAACCACAAGCGGAAGTTATTCCAAGGAAAATCCAAAGTATAAAGAAAAGGATAATAGCGATGACGCCGATTGTCTTGTATTGTCTATTTAAATAAGCCTTGGCACCTTCGGCGATGGCACTTGAAATAGATTGCATCTTTTCATTCCCAGCACTTTTTTTTAAAATAAATTTGGCTAAGAACAAACCATAAACGATTGCGATGAGAGAACTTATAACTGCAAACAATAAAAATGAATTCATCCCGTTAGAAATAGGAAATCTTTAGATTTCCGTAAATTAATTTTAATAATAACGACTATTATAATAAATATAAATTATTCAAAGTTTCCTGTTTTTAATTAACTAAATGATTTCTAACGGGATTCATATCCTTAAAATTATTTATATAAAATACGGAAACAGTATAGCATAATTTGAAAAAATGGGAAATAAAAAAGGCTTCAGTGTTTTAATTCTGAAACCTTTTACAGTATGAAGTTAAGAAATTTTTAGCATAAGATTTTTTAACTTTCTATAAAATAAAATAATGTATTACAGCACTGCTTAAAAAGAATATTGAAAAATAAATAGCACCAGCAGATACGTAGGTTAATAACATTTTTATATTGCAGTTACGATCATTTTCTAATAACTCAAATAAAAATAAAGTAGCAAAAATCGTTCCTATGCAAAAAATAATAAAATCAATTAAGTGGAATAAACCATAATATTCTATGCGAAATTCTAAATAGATTCCTTTCCAGATTCCTGAGATTATTATTAAAAAAGCCGCCAAAATAAAATAAATTTTTTTCTCCATATAATGATGTTTTTTAGGATTATTAATTAATAATTTTGTTATTTATTCTAAAAGCCCACGGAGGCGCTTAAAATAAACAACAAAACCAAAATAAACCTTATTTTTCAAGGAACTAAAAACTTAATTTTATTTTATAGAAAAAATGGATTTTGTCAAGCAGAAACCCCCTCTCCAGTATTCTGGAGAGGGGGCAGGGGGTGAGGTGTTTTGAATTTTAATTAGTCCTCTAGCTTTTCCTCTTCTTCTTCTGCAACCTCGACTTTGTCTCCGTCGGTGGAAGCAAGTTCTTTGCCATCGCCTTTGATGTCTATTCTCCAACCAGTGAGCTTGGCTGCTAAGCGGACATTTTGTCCGCCTTTACCGATAGCCAGAGATAGCTGATCTTCTGCGACTTCGACGACAGCTTTGTGATCGGCTTCATTGATTTCTATAGAAAGGACTTTAGCTGGAGAAAGGGAATTGGAAACAAATTCTTCAGGATTTTCGGACCAAGGAATAATATCAATTTTTTCTCCAGAGAGTTCTTGAGTGACGGTGTTGACTCTGGTACCTTTTTGTCCGACACAAGAACCGACAGGGTCGATATGTTCATCGGAAGAAAAGACTGCAATTTTTGACCTGGCACCTGCTTCTCTCGCGATAGATTTTATTTCTACAATTCCATTTTGAATTTCTGGAGCTTCCATGGTGAAAAGTTTTTCAATAAATTTCGGATGAGTACGAGAAAGTCGTAGATTGATCCCACGAGGACTATCTTCTACAGAATATAAATAAGCCCGAATTCGTTGTCCACGTTGGAAAAATTCTCCAGGAATTTGTTCTTCAGTAGGCAAGATACCAGTTGCTCGATTGAAATCAATATAAACATTTCCACGTTCAACTTTCTGCACAATCCCAGAAATTATTTCTCCTTCTTTGGTGCCATATTCATCGATGATCGAGGTTCGTTCAGCTTCACGAATTCTTTGAATGATAACTTGTTTGGCAGTTTGAGCGGCAACTCGGCCGTAATCGTCTTTGGGTTCAAGTGGAAAAATTATTTCATCATTAAGTTCAGCTCCTTTTTTAATTTTTCGAGCATCTTCTAATAGAATATGATGTTCTTCATTAAAATGAGCTCGTTCATCACCTTCTTCTATTTCTTCATCTTCCATTCGAACAATACTTTCATCGACGACAATTTTAACTTGAAAAAAATCTGCTTTACCAGTTTCTAAATCAAATTTAGCTCGGATGATTTGTCCTTTTTTACCGTAATCTTTTTTGTAAGCAGCCGCCATCGCTTGTTCGATAGCTTCTAAGATTTTTTCTTTAGGAATTTTTCTTTCTTCTTCTAATTGTTCTAATGCACTTCTAAATGTTTTTATATCGAGCATGGAAATTTTAATGAATGAAATGAATATAAAATTTCCAATCCCGTACGAAGTCCGCTTAGGCGGCAGCCGTCAAGCGGCTTACTTCGTACGGGATGTAAAAAATATACTCGTTACACTCTTTATTTTTAAACAAAAAAGCCCTGTTGCGACAGGACTATACAAATTAAATATAGCACAAAGGCTATTTTAATGCAAGCCAATATGGTATCATAAAAAGAGTAATTATTATTAATATTTTAATATTTTATGAATTTAAATAAACAACTATTTTTAAGTATTTTTGTTTTTATTTCTATATTTTTTGTGGCCAGTAGGGTTTTAGCAGTTGCTCCAACTTGTACTGTTACGGCTACTCCAAGTCAGGTATCTAGTGGTGAGACTTCAGTTATCAATTGGACATCCATGAATGCCGATTCTTGTAATTCTAGTGGGCATGGCACAGGAACCAATGGGAGTTTTAGTGTTACTCCAAGTGTTACAACTGCTTATCATGTTTCTTGTACAAAAAATGCGGTAAATACAGCAAGTGGTTGTACTGGCAGTTATCAAGCAGTTGTCGGACAGTGCCAGGGGACAGTCCACGGCAGTACCGGTGACTATGAAGGACAAAGTTGTAATGTTTTTGATGAAAATGCGTGTGCTGGTTGGGTAGTTCACGGTTGTCATTGGAATCAATACGCAACCACGGAAGCTTCTTGTTCACCGTTTAGTCATAATGAATGTATTGCTAATGGAGGTTGTGTTTGGAATCCTAGTTCTACTGGGATAGCACAGTCCACCAGTTGTAGTGGAACAGTGACAGTTCTTCCAAATACTCATACTGTTCCTTCTGGAAATATTTCTGCTACCTCTTGTACTATTTTAGATGGAGCTTCGACTTGTAATTCTAAAGTTACTTGGTCTACTGCCAATTTAGTTTCTGGAGTTCATTTTGAAATAACTCGCAATAACCCAAATCACACAAATATTTCTTCGCAGAGTCATGCGATAAATTTTGTTAATCCAATAAATTTTGGAGCTAGTACTTATTATATTTATTATGATAATACAATCTTAGGTTCTAGTGCTGTAGATGCTGAATGTATTACAGGGGATGTATGGGATGGAACAAAATGTGTTTTATCTTCTCTTGTAAATCCAATAGATATAAATGCTCATTCAAATTTAAATCAACCAGCTGGCACAATTTCTGCCACTTCTTGCACTATTCCAAACGGAGCTTCTACTTGTAATTCGAATTTAAATTGGACAACTTCAAATTTAATTCATGGAGTATTATTTGCCGTTACTAGAAATAATCCAGAATTTACTCCTGTTTCGACTGCTCCTGCCGGAACAAATATTAGTAATCCGATCAAGATTGGTAATAGCACTTATTTTCTTTATTACAATAATCAAATTTTAGGCACAGCTTTTGCTAGTGCGAATTGTGAATATGGTAGTGCTTGGTATGATACAAGTTCAAGTTGCGAAGTAACTTCGCTACCAGCCAATGACGTTCCTGCCTCAAAAAACAATCCTAAAAATCCTCATTACCAAGAGAATTAAAATTCCCTTGCACTCCATAAACCCGAGGGGTATAATATTGTTATGAATCCCGTTAGAAATTCTCAAACGGGTCATAAGGTTGAATTATCAATAATTAACATTTCTAACGGGATGAATCCAAATAAAAAGAAAGTGCGTAATTTTATTATTATTTTAATAATAATTATTTTGTTGGCAGTTTCAGTTTTTTCCTATTTTAAATTTAAAAATCAAAAACAGGTTTTACCAATTTCAAATGGTTTGACCGACGAACAACGAGCACAAATTTTAAATGAGTTAAACTTTGGGGCAAATGTGAAACCAATTACAAGCACTGAAAGAAGTAAAATCTTAAAAGATTTAAATACAGGGACAAAAAAGATAGAACCTTTAACCGATGAGCAAAGAACAAATATTTTAAATTCCCTTAATCATAATCAATAATTATATGAAAAAATTTAAATTAATTTATCCTCTAATAGTGTTAGTAATAATAATTACTTCTGTTTATATTTTTAATTCTACGCATAAAGTAGAAGCAACTGGAAGTAGCAGTGTCGTTTCTGGTACAGCTACTATAACCAATATGCCGGATTATACAATATATTTTTCTGGAGTGAATGCTAATGGCGGAAGTGTTCAATATGATCCATCCACTGGTTTTAGTGGAAATGCTTGGTCACCAGAATATGGCTGGGTTAATTTTTCTGGTTGGACGGCTACAGTTCCAAGTTTTGAATATGATAGCGAATCAACTGATTGGGCTACTGGGCAAATCAGTTTAAATGCAAGTGATATCAATACTCGAATTGCTGGTACTAGTTATGGCGGAGTTTCTCCTATCGGTGTGACAGTTGCAAATGATGGAACAGTTTCTGGCTATGCTTGGGGCGGAAATGTTTTAGGTTGGATAGATTTTTCTGGGGTGACGGTTGGTAGTATCCCTCTTGTTCCTTCTTGCACGTTAACATCAACTGGAGATATTGGGGGTTTAGCGAATTCATGGAATATTTCTTGGTATACAACTAATTTTGCAATTGGAGTTCCTGTAGTGTGTAGTACTACAGGGGGTTCAACTGGTTGGCCATTGCATGGTAGGCAATCATCAGGTGTTTTTTCTACCGGAGCATTATCAACTCCACCTCCAACTTATAATATGCTATGTTTAGGTACAGATGGAACAACGGCAACTTGTTCGGTAGATGTGGTATCAACTCCTCTTGTTGCTTACGGATGTAATACTACCGGACAATGTGTTTTAGGTGGTTCAGGATCAAGTTGTGCTTCGAGTGATGATTGTACAATTCAGCAATATCATAATACGTGTGTGAATACTTATGGTCTTGGTAAAATATGCAGTACAGTATCTGGGCCAGGAGAGGACAACTGCAATGATTGTGTTACGAGTGCTCACCTTGGTTGCCATAATAATTCATGTGAACTCTTACCTGGTGCTGGGGCATCTACAGACGGATGTCAGAATCTTAGTGATTCTTGTGATTTACCACCTCCACCTACTCCTTCAAATAATTCAAAAAATCCACATTATATAGAAAATTAAAATGGTCGTTCGTTTTATTAAAAATTAAAAATAATATTATAAATTAACAAAAAGTTTTATGAATAAAAAAGAAGTAATGCAATCAGTGAAAGTTATAGTTTTAGGTATATTATTTGGGGTTGGAATCAGTTATGTTTCTGCTACCTTGCCAAGTAATGTTGATGGTCCTTTGAATGTCGGACTAAGCAATCAAACAAAAGCAGGTGGTTTGGCTGTGGGGATAACAAGTTGGCCTACATTTACAGAACAAAATGGAGCTATTATTCCAACCACATTTAATGTGTCTGGAACAGCTACCGCAAATACCTTAATCGCAAGTAATATTACTGCCGGAGTAATTGGTTTTCCTTCTTTCGCTGCTCACCGTTCAGCCCCTGTACCACTTTGCGTAAATAGCGGAGGAAATATAGTGTTGTGCAACAATAGCGGACCAACTTGTGGACCAGCAGCAACTAGTGGAAATAGCTCAACAATGCCAACAGACACTCCTCCCGGAAATCTTTGCGCTACTGGTACTCTTGAACCCGGAGGTGTTACAGGTACTGGTCCATGGAATTGGGGTTGTACAGACGGTCAAGGTGGAAATGTTAGTTGTAGCACTGGTGTAGTACCAGTTACAACAAGTTTTATCTTTTCACTACATTCTAGTCTATGTACTAGTTCGAATCAAATTCCTGTCTGGCAATTAACTCCAAGTGCAACTGGAGGAGTTGGTTCAAATTATACATATACATGGTCATCAGTAGGAAGTGGTACTGATAATGGCAGTGGGGGTTCAATAAATACCGCTAAGACTTCTTGGGAAGGTACTAGTGGATTATATAACAGTACTCCTCTTAGTGGTGTTAATGGTGATTTTATGTATCCAGCTGTTAATGGTGGAAATAGCGCATATTTAGCTATACCAGTATCTAGTGCTACTAATCCATCATCAAGAAATGTTTATGTGATAACCGTAACAGCGACGGACACATCTAGTCATAGTGGTACAGCGACACATACATTTTACGGACCTATAAACGGAGCCACAAGCGGTTGTGGTAGTGCAAACTAAGGGAAATATACTTTGTAAAATAAAAAGCTTCGTTAATACGAAGCTTTTTATTATGCATGTAGTTTTAATGAGTTAGAACGAGGCATTGATTTTTTTTGTACTTAGGAGTATACTATTGACGGATTACTTTAATTCTAATTCATTCTAATTCAAAAGAGAATTCACCCTTTTATAATAAAATAAAAACAATAAATAAATTAAGTAAAACGGAAAAATAAACAAAAACAAACAGAAAGGAAAAATTATGAAAAGATTTATGATCTTATCAATTGCAGTGCTCGCCATTTTTGGCTGGAGCATAGCAGACGCACAGTGGGAACATACAAATTATGATTCTGGAGGCGTATCTTGTCTTACTGTAGTCGGAGATACTCTTTTTGCCGGAACTGATAATGGTATTTATTTATCCACCAATAATGGAAATAGTTGGATGGTAAGTGGATTAACAGATTTTAAAATAACAGCTTTAGCTGTAAATGGCAATAGTATTTTTGCCGGAACTGATAATGGTATTTATTTATCCACCAATAATGGAAATAATTGGACGGCAATAAACAATGGTTTAACTGACACAATTATTACAGCTTTAGCTGTAAATGGCAATAGTATTTTTGCTGGAACTTGTTGTAGTGGTATATTTTTATCAATGAATGACGGAGTTAGTTGGACGGCAATGAATAATGGAATACCAGCAAATCAATTAGGTTTAGGAATATTATCTCTAGCTGTAAATGGCAATAGTATTTTTACTGGAACTTATCTTGGTATATTTTTATCCACTAATAATGGAACCAGTTGGACGGCTGTGGACAGCACAAATAATGGCAGTATTCAATATCTTGGTGTTTATTCATTAGTTGTAAACGGAAATAATATCTTTGCTGGAACCGATAATGGTATTTATTTATCTACCAACAATGGGGACAGCTGGACAGCCATTAATAATGGATTCCCATTAAATGTAGGCATTATTTTTAAAATTAACTCACTGGTTATAACTCCAAACACTCTTTTTACCGGAACCAATGTTGGTATTTATTTATCCACCAATAATGGAAATAATTGGACGGCAATAAACAATGGTTTAACTGATACATCTATCATATCTTTAGCCATAACTGATAATTATCTATCTGTTGGCACAGATAGTACTGGAATTTGGAGACGACCATTGTCTGATTTTGTGGAAATAAAAGAAATAAATAATGATGAAAATAATTCTATTTACCCGAATCCATTCGCTGATCAAATTAAAATCACCCAGATTGGTAATGATTTCCCTGCTGAAATTGTTCTTTATGATGTTGTTGGCCACATTGTTTATCAAACGGCTAGTAAATCAAAGAATATCTTAATTGATACAAAAAATTTGGTTTCAGGAGTTTATTTTTTGGAAATTATTTCAAAAGATAAAATTGAAACTAAAAAGCTTGTGAAATAAAATTCCAAGCAAGACAAAAGAGCATAAGCGTTTCTGATGAATTTCAGAAACGCTTTTTTATTTGTATCTTGCTTTTTGTGTTGGGGGGGGGGTTATAATATTGGTATTAAAAGTTAATTATTATCAGTATAAAATTTATGAAAAAATATATAGGTTTTCTAGTCGTTCTAAGTGTTTTATTTTTAGGAGCATCCGTTCCTAAAGTAAGTAAAGCTTACACCTTAGATGATTTAATGGCACAGTTAACTTCATTACAACAACAAGTTACTGGTCTTCAATCAGCTATGGCATTAAAAGCGGTGCAAGTAGCACCTGTAAAAGTTGTTACTCCAATAGCTCCTATTACAAAAACAGTTACTAGTACTCCGGTTAAATCTGTTGTCGTTAATAACAATATTCCTGCTGGGCAAGTTTATGAAGGGTCACCATATAGTATTAGTTGGAACGCAGACGGTACCTGTAGTGTTTATTTAGGTGATAATAATATAGATGTATATACCACTGGTACTACTCATCCGCAACCACCAGCAAATGCAACTGAATGTTGGTCTGGGAATACAGTTTTTCCTGCGTCATTAGCAACAAAACCACATACAGCAATAGTAACAACTGCTTCAGCTAATATTCCACCAAGCAAAACTACAGCGCAGGTTGCCACTGCCACTGTTACTCCAAAAGTTTTGAGTATCGGTTTAAAAAATAATTCAGAAGTAAAAGCTTTTCAAAGTTTTTTGCAAGGTGAAGGATATTTACCAACAACTGCTATAATTGATGGCTCTTATGGAAGCTCAATGCAATCAGCGGTAATCAAGTTTCAAAAAGCTAAAAATATAGCGCAAACTGGAGTTATTGATTCTGCTACTAGAAGTGCATTAACTACATTACTTACAACAACACATACAGCTAGTCGTTTGGTCCAGGTTCCTCATAGTGATGGAGGTTGTGCAGTTTATGATATTGGAGCTAATGGGTCATGGACTTATATTAGTTCTGGAACTGAACATATGATAGATGGTAATAACGCCGGCTGTATTATGTCTATTAACGGATTGTTGGTTCTTTAATCAAAAAATGTAATAAAAAAACGGCTAGGTCTGACCTAGTCGTTTTTTGATTGACTTTTAAGTTATTGAGCGGTATTTTTTAAGAAAAAACAGTATATTAAAAACAATAAATAAACTTTAACTTTGGAGGACAAAAAAATGAAAAAGAATTTTATTCTTTTAGTAACGATGCTCGCCATTTTTGGCTTGAGCGCAAGTGCACAATGGCAAAATGTTTTAGATACCAGTACTCAAGTATTGGTTGCGAATGGTAATAACATTTTTGCTGGGACAAACGATGGGATATTTTTATCCCAAGATAACGGAGCAAGTTGGGTAAACGTTGGATTACTAGACACGGCCATTTTATCATTGGCAGTAAGTAGTAATAACATTTTTGCCGGGACTTATAATGACAGTATGTTTCTGTCATTAAATAACGGAACTAGCTGGACGAAGTCTTTGTCGCAAAATAATATTTTTACAATAGCGATTAAAGGTAGTAACATTTTTGCCGGCAATGTTAATGGGATATTTAGATCAATTGATAATGGTAATAGTTGGTTAAAAATTGACTCAACAATTTTAACTAAGTCGTTGGCAATAAGTGGTAATAACATTTTTGCTGGAAGTTTTGGTATGTGTTTATATTTATCCACCAACAACGGAGTTAGTTGGTCGAGGATTGATACACTTTACAATTATTGGACTATAGTAGCTGTGAAAGGTGATACTGTCATTATGGGTAAAGATGGATGCGGGATATATTTAACTACTGACAATGGGAACAATTGGGTTCCTAAAAATACTGTTGGTTTGACTGATTTAAATATCAAGTCATTGACGGCAACCAATAATAATATTTTTGTTGGAACAGACAATGGTGTATTTCTATCACAGGATGGTGGTGATAGTTGGATCACGATAAATGATGGTTTACCTTCTTATACGGAAGTGGAGTCGTTTGCAATATCTAGTTCAGATGTTTTTATTGCGACAGGTGTTGGTATCTGGAAACGACCATTATCTGAATTGACAGGATTATCAGAAGTAAATTTTTCTGATAATAATATTTCTGTTTATCCGAATCCTGTAATTGATAATATCATTATTGAAAATCCACAGTCAGCCACGATGAAAATTTTAAATGTTCAGGGGCAGTTAATAAAAATCCTTACAAGTAGTAAGGTAAAAACAAATATTGATGTTTCTTCATTATCAAATGGAGTGTATTTCCTGGAAATGGAAACAGAGAAAGGAATTATTGTTAAAAAAATTATAAAAAATTAAACAAGGTTTGTAGCCTTTGTTTTACAAAACGTTTCGTGTTTAAACAACATTGAAACGTTTTTTATTTTGTTTACAAAATGCTATAATAAATTTATGGCTATACTAAACGATGATGATCAAAATAAAAAAAGGCTAGAAGAACAAAGGAAAGAAGATGACGAGCGTTTTAAAAAGACCCAAAAGGAACACCAAAAAGGGGAGCTTCATTTAAAGCTTGGCAATTCAAAACGTGAATTTGATAAAATGCAGAGCGATTTCCAAATGAAGGATTTGAAATTAAAAGGAATTAAAAGCACTAATGAAGTTTTAAAAAGAGAAATTTTCGAAAATAAAAGCAAGATACAAAAAGAGGAAAGAGATTTAGAGTTGTTAAAAGGACAGTTGGAAAGAAAACGGCAAGAAGTTGAAAGAATGCATACAGAATCTACCAATAAAGAAAGGCAACTCAGCAATTTTGAAATTGAAGAAAAAAAGTTGGAGATGGAAGTTACTAAATTAAAAACTGAAATTGATTTAAAGAAAAGGGAAGTGGATGACCTTAATTCAAAAATTATCCAGTTGTGATATGATAAAGCTAATGAATAAAAAAATTATAATTGCCAATTGGAAAATGAATCCCAATTCTCTTAAGTTGGCTGAAAAATTGTTTACTGATATTGCAAAAAATATTTCAGATGCAAAGTCTGAAATAGTGATTTGTCCACCTTTTTTGTATCTAAGTAAATTTAAAAAAATGTCCCACAAGATAAAATTGGGGGCACAAAATTGTTCTTACGAAGAAAGTGGTGCTTTTACTGGAGAAATTTCAGCCGAAATGCTTTATGATATTGGAGCAAGATATGTTATTTTGGGCCACAGCGAAAGGAGATCTTTCGGCGAAACAAACGAAGATATAAATAAAAAAATCAAGACTGCCCTTTCTTCTGGGCTTATTCCAATCTTATGTATTGGCGAAAAAGAAAGAAATGAAAATCACGAATATTTTAACATAGTAAAAATACAAATTTTAGAGTGCTTAAATGGTGTTAAAAAGGATTTTATTTCAAAAATAATTATTGCATACGAACCAATTTGGTCAATTTCTACTACTCCTGGCCGCCGAGATGCAAATGGAGATGATTTTTATGAGATGAATGTTTTTATCCGTAAAATTCTTTCTGATAAATTTGGAGTAAAAAATAAAATGCCAAAGATTATTTATGGTGGATCTGTTAATCCTAAAAATGCTGATGAATTTTTAAAGGAAAAAAATTCTGACGGAGTTTTAGTAGGTAATGCAAGTTTGAGTTCAGAAAAGTTTTTAAAAATTATTAATATTACTGAGGGTATTTCATAAAAAATGAAAAGTATAAAAAGTTTGAAAAATATTAAAGGTAAGACGGCGCTCGTTCGAGTAGATTTTAATGTGCCGATAAAAAACGGCAAAGTTCTGGATGATTTTCGGATAAAAAAAGCAATTCCGGCGATCGATTTTTTATTGAAAAAAGGAGTAAAAAAAATTATTTTAATAACTCATTTAGGAAGTGATGGGACAGAGAGTCTTGGACCAGTTATTAAAGATTTTTTTAAAATTTCTAAATTTTCTAAAACACAAATTGAGTTTTTTGAAAATGTCCGCAAATACAAAGGTGAAGAAAAAAATGATCCAAAATTCGCACGTGAGCTTGCAGGGCTCGGGGATTTTTATGTGAATGATGCATTTTCTGTCTGTCACCGGCCCCATGCTTCTGTCGTTAGTATCCCAAAATATTTACCAAGTTATGCAGGCTTTCAATTAGAAGAAGAAATAAAAAATTTATCTAAAGTTGTCAAAAATCCAAAACATCCTTTTTTGTTTATTTTAGGCGGGGCGAAATTTTCTACTAAAATGCCTTTGATAAAAAAATATTTAAAAATAGCAGACAAGATTTTTATCGGTGGAGCATTGCTGAATGATTTTTTGAAAGCTAAAGGTTTTGAAGTTGGAGTATCATTAGTAGACGAAAAAAGTTATGGCATAGAAAAAATAATTAAAAATCATTCATTAATTATTCCAGAATTTGTGCTAGTAAAAAATACAGCTGGAAAATTTATAGAAAAAAATGTTCAGGATGTTTTGAAAACTGATAACATTTTAGATGTTGGAGAAAAATCAATTAAAGAATTAGACATACTAATAAAAAAAGCAAAGTTAATTTTGTGGAATGGTCCACTCGGCAAATATGAAGCAGGTGGTGGTGGAACAACAAAAAAAGTTTTGAAAATGGTAGCTAGTTCCAAGGCAGAAAGTATTATTGGGGGAGGAGATACAGTGACTTTAATTTCCGAAATGAAAATGGAAAAAAAGTTTTCTTTTGTTTCAACCGGTGGCGGAGCCACTTTAGACTATTTAGCCAATGGCACACTTCCTGGTATTAAAGCTTTGAAGTAATTTTTTGGATTAATTCTTTTTCCTGTCCTGATTGATATTCTTTTCTTGGAAATTCTGCTAGATTGTCGTCAAAATATCTAGGAATTAAATGAATATGAAAATGAGGGATCTCATTTCCCGCAACAGTTTCAATGATATAATCACACTTTAGTGATTCTTTTAGTGTGATCATCATTTTTTTAGTTAATTTAAAAATATCAGAAATAATTTCATCACTCGACTCATACATCCAGACTATATGTTCTTTTGGGATTATTAAGAGATGTCCATCAGCGACAGGTTTGATGTCTAGAAATGCTAGAAAATTTTTGTTTTCATAAAGTTTATAGCTTGGAATTTCTCCTTTAACTATTTGGCAAAAAATGCAATTTTTTTCGTGTTTCATCTCTATATCATACTAAATTTTGGAAATAAAAAAAGCATCTTTTAACCGGGGAGGTTAAAAGATGCTAATAAGTTTTTAAAGTAACGGGCGCTACTTTTAATTTTTTGATGAACCCATTGGTAGGTAAAAATAATAATGATCACCGCTTAACTTTACCATATTTTCTTTTATGGTTATTTTTTTGCCAATAAATTTATGCCCAAATTCCTTGATCCCTAAATATCTTCCATAAAGAAAACTTCTTTCCATTCGAAGATTTGATTTTCGGTTTTTCTCTCTTTTTGGGATACTTGGGGCAAGTAAAATTTCCTTAAATTTGTAAAGTTGGTCTGTTTGTGGATTTGTTGGATCCCATTCCATAATGTCAGTAACAGAAAGATTTTTTTCCATCAGTCTAATTTTTTTTTAAATTTTTAAATAAATTATTTATGAACTGTTTGTTCGAAAACACTATACCAGAAAAGGGTTTAAGTAGCAAGTTTTGGAATATGCTATACTTTACGAATGCAAAAATATTCAGAGTTAGTTTTAACTCTTTTGAAAAATAGAGGAATTGAGAGTGAGGTGGAAATTGAAAAATTTTTAAACCCAAGTTTTGAAAACGATTTATTTGACCCTTTTTTAATGCGAGATATGGAACGAGCTTGTGTTCGACTTTTTGAGGCTTTCGAGGCAAAACAAAAAATAATTATTTATGCAGATTATGACTGTGATGGCATTCCAGGAGCAGTTATTTTGGGTGATTTGTTTAAAAAAATTGGTTACAAAAATTACGAAGTTTATATTCCGATGAGAAATTCTGAAGGTTACGGACTCAATATGTCAGCTATCAAAGAATTTGCTGATAAAAAAGTGGAATTGATTATCACGATTGATTTGGGAATTACTGCAGTGGCTGAAATTGCGGAAGCCAAAGTGAATGGAATAGATGTGATAATTACAGACCATCACTTACCACATGAAACTCTCCCTCGTGCTTGTGCTATTTTAAATCCAAAAGTTGATGAATATCCAGAAAAATTATTATGCGGAGCGAGTGTTGTTTTTAAATTTGTTCAGGCTTTTATTAAAAAATATGGAGAATATTATGATGCTCTTCATGAGCAGAAGGGTGCTGATAATTTTTTGTCTGCGGAACTCGCTACGCTCAAACAGTCCTCGACTGCAAAATCATCAGCCCCCTTCTGCTCTGGCTGGGACAAGTGGATGCTTGATATGGTGGGGATTGCTACGCTTTCAGATATGGTGCCACTTTTGGGAGAAAATAGGGCTTTGGCATATTTTGGAATGAAGGTTTTGAGAAAAACTCGTCGGCCTGGTTTGCAAAAGCTTTTAGCTAAAATGAATATTGATGCCAGATATTTAGTCGAAGATGATATTACTTTTATGGTGTCTCCGCGTTTAAATGCAGCTTCTCGAATGGATAATCCACTTCGTGCTTATGAATTACTTGCAACTTCAAGTGAGGCAGAGGCAGGGGAACTAGCCAAACATTTATCAAAAATAAATGACGAAAGAAAATTAATTGTGGCAGGAATTATGCGCGAGGTAAAGAAAAAATTCGAGAAAAGAGACTTGAAAGAAGTAATAGTAATTGGTAATCCAACTTGGCGGGTGGGGGTATTGGGACTTGTTGCTGGCAAGATTTGTGATGAATATAGTAAAACCGTTTTTGTCTGGGGTAAGGATGAAAACGATTGTATAAAAGGTTCTTGCCGTTCCAGTGGTGATATCTCAATAGTAGAATTGATGTCGTCAAATAGTGAGCATTTTCTCGAATATGGAGGGCATGAAATGGCGGGTGGTTTTACTGTTGAAAATGAAAAGATTCACTTCTTGGAAGAAAAACTTTGTGAAGCTTATCAAAAATTACAAAATCGCTTAGAAAGGCAAGACCTTAAGGGAGTTCAAGGTCTTGCCTTAAAGAGCGATTTAGAAGGCGACTTTTCTTTAATTAGTCATAAGAATTGGAAAGACATAGAAAAATTGGCACCCTTTGGCCTTGGTAATCCAAAGCCAACTTTTTTGTTTAAAAATATAAAGATCGAAAAAATAAAGAAGTTTGGCAAAAATGGTTCAGGAGAGCATTTGGAAATAATTTTTTCTGATGTTAATAAAGGCAAAGCTAAAGCAATTTCTTTTTTCTCAAATCAAGATTCTTTTGAAACAAAAATCGAAGAAAATTTAAAAGTAAATCTGTTGGCTACGATAGAGCTTTCTCGTTTTGGCGGTAAAGAAGAACTTCGTCTTCGCATAATAAATATTTTTTAGTATAATTACTTTATGAAAAAAGACCCCACATGAATTTTAAGAATTAATTAGTAAGGTTATGTAATTAAGGGGTTTTAAATTAATTTATGATAAAACAAAGTAAAAATTCAAACGGGGCAAATGAAATAATAGTTTATACGGATGGATCGTCGCTTGGAAATCCTGGACCTTCGGGCTGGGGGAGTGTCGTCTCGTCTCCCGACGGGAAAGTTGTAGAACTTGGTGGCAGAGAAAAAGAATCTACTAATAATCGAATGGAAATGACGGCAGCAATTTCCGCTCTTCGTTTAATCCAAGAAAGAAAATTAAAAGGAAAAATCATCAATGTGCATACTGATTCCGCTTATCTTTTAAATGGGATAACCATTTGGATTTTTGGCTGGATGAAAAATAATTGGCGCAATGCTGCTAAAGACCCAGTTTTAAATAAAGATTTATGGGAAGAACTTTACAAATTGACCTTTGATTTAAAAAATAAATATGAAATTAAATGGACTAAAGTAAAAGGTCACGATGGGGTGAAGTTAAATGAAAGATGTGATTTGATTGCCACTAGTTTTTCGGCCGGAGACAAAATTTTACTTTTCACGGGCAATCTAAAAGATTATCAAAAGATTTTTTAGGTATAAATGGATCGGGACAGAATTTTTTATACAATTTGTTTTGGTTTTATTTTAGGAGTGCTTTTTGGCAGTTTTATTTTTTTAAATTTT
>CAISUD010000056.1 GCA_903888625.1 uncultured bacterium | reverse complement strand
TCTAAAATTCTTGCGATTTCTCGCAAGCTTTTTCTTTTTCTTAAATATCTTTCGATTTTTCTTCTTTCGCTAAAATCAAAATGATTAAATTTATTCATATTTCTATTTTAACAAGTGTTCGGATTCAAAGGTAAATCTGCAGAAATTGGCAAAAAGGAGCAAAATGAATCTATTATTGATATGATACAAGAGGTTATTATTAATGCTCCAATCAGTGTTGAAAAAGAATTCAGTGAGAGTGGCAACCCTTGGTTGTCTTGTTTTAAGAGTATAATCTTTCAGTGTGAATTATATTTGGGTGTGAAAAGAGTAGTTAATGAATTGGGTGAAAAAAAATATAATTTAGTTATGGAAAAAATAAAGAATTTAAAACAAAGAGTTCATGATTTAGAAGATCAATATCCAGAAAAAGAGAATATTCCACCAGATGAAATTAAAAAAGAATTATTTGAGATGTTAAATATATTATAATTTTCCTTCGTTAATTAATTCAATTGCAGATTTTCCCCGTTGTACTTTCATCATAGTTTCAGTTTTATTTATATAAAAATCCTTAATTCTTTCAACTTGTTTTGGAACTGTATTTTTAGGTATTTCATCTAATGAAAAATATTTTATTTCTTTAGCTTCATCATTTAGAGTAATTTTTCCATTAACAACTTCGCATTCAAAATCAAAACCTATTGTATTTTTTTCTGGTTTACTATATACGCAAAATAATTTTTTTACACGAACATTTAATCCTGTTTCTTCTTTTATCTCTCGAATTACTCCTTGCCATGGGGTTTCACCATTTTCTAATCCACCACCTGGTAAATTCCACAAATCGTAATCATTTCTTAAACATAAAAGAATTCTATTTTGTTCATTTTTTATCATTCCAAAAACACTAATTGTAAAGCTTGGTTTCATTTATTTTAGTATCTTAATATCTGCGCCGATGGAGTTTAGGCGTTCGGCTATTTCTTCATAGCCTCTATTTATCATATATACATTACGAAGGATCGAGGTGCCAGGAGCAGCCAACATTGAGATAAGAATAACCATTGATGGACGAAGTGCAGGTGGACAGACGACTTGGGCTGGTTTTAACTTCGTGCCACCATTTACATATAGACGGTGTGGGTCAGCTAAAGTAATATCCGCACCCAATCTATTTAATTCTGTAAGATAAATCGCTCGATTTTCATAATACCAATCATGAATCATAGTTTGACCTTTAGCTTTGATGGCAATCGGAACAAAAAATGGTAGATTGTCGATATTGATTCCTGGGTATAAATTGGCGTGAATTTTGTCATGGAGAGCAGTGAGTTTACTTGGAAAAATTTCAATATCGGCCAACTTGGTGCGACCGTTGTAAGAAAAATATCTCTTAAGAATTTTGTATTTTTGCCCCATTCTTTTCATTTTTTCTAGTTCAAGTGAAAGGAAATCTATCGGCGAGCGGGTGATTGTAAGATGCGAATCAGTAATAATTCCAGCTGAAATAAACATCATTGATTCGATCGGATCTTCACTATTACTATATTCAATATCTTTGTTAATTTCTTTTACTCCATGAACAACAAGGGTTGAGGTTCCAACTCCATCAATTTTTACTCCGAGAGCTTCAAGAAAAAAACAAATTTCTTGTACCATATAATTATTACTCATGAAACTTATTATCGTTTTTCCAGGTATTAGAGAGGCTGCAAGTAAAATATTTTCACAAGCTGTTTCTCCCGTTTCGTACATCACAATATTGTTTGCTGGTTTTAATTTTTTATAACTTATATCATAACTAGTATTAGTAGTTTTAATTTTTATACCAAGTTCCTCGAGCGAGTAAGTATGAGCTGCGATAGTGCGTTTGCCAAGATTGCAACCTTGAGCATGGGGTAAAGAAAAAGACGGTAATCTGTGAACAAGTGGGCCCATCAACATCACGATAGAACGAGTCTTGATAGCAGAATCAACATTAATATTTTCTAATTTAAATTGTTTTGGGGGAGTGATGACGACGGTATTTTGATTTGTCCATTTCGCTACGACTCCGATACTCTCTAGGATTTCAATAACTCTATTTACTTCTTCAATTCTAGCAATGCCGTGTAATGTTGTTGTGCCACTATTCAATAGGGAAGCACATAGAAGTCCGACTGAGCCATTTTTTGAAAAATTTGTTTTAATGGTTCCACTTAATTTTTTACCACCATTCACTTGAAAATCTATTGAGTCATTTAAGCATACTAATTTATGGTCGAGAACATGGCTGATTTTAGTTAAAAGTTCTGTAGTGAAATTTTGTTCGCCTTTTTCCATTCGAGGGACAGAACTCTGTGAAGTATTCAATTCTTTCGCGAATTCTTCTTGAGTCATTCCACGAGATTCTCGTAAATTTTTAATAAAGTAACCTATTTTTTGTTGCTCTGTTTTTGTTTTCATTATTACAGTATATCTCATATATGATATAATGCAACTGTGGATAACTAAAAGATGTCAAAGGGTCTCTTTGACATCTTGTTGTGCCGCGGGAGAGACTTGAACTCTCATGGGGTTGCCCCCGAACGATTTTGAGTCGTTTGCGTCTACCAATTCCGCCACCACGGCAATCCACATATTCTACACAAAATTATTCATAAAATCAATTTTTTATTTTCTTAAATTGTGCTAAAATGTTTGTATGTCCACATTATATTCTAATTCAATTTTCTGGATTGACACAGATAAAATTAAACCAAACCCTTATCAACCAAGGCGGGACTTTGATATGGCTCGTTTGCAAGACTTAGCCGATTCTATAAAACAATATGGAGTGCTTCAACCGCTCACAGTTTCGAGATTAGAAATTGAAAAAGAAGGAGGTGGGTTAATGACAGAATATGAGCTTATCGCTGGAGAACGCCGACTTCGGGCAGCTATTTTAGCTGGAGTTTCGCAAGTACCAGCAATTATTCGAGAGGGTGATACCTCGATGATGAAATTAGAATTGGCAATTATAGAAAATTTACAACGTGAGGATTTGAATGTTGTCGATCGGGCTCGAGCTTTTTTTCAATTGGTCAATGAATTTAAATTTACCCACAATGAAGTAGCTAAAAAAATGGGGCGCAGTCGAGAATATGTTTCAAATTCACTTCGAATCCTTTCTCTTCCTGAAGAAATTTTGCAAGCTTTAGCTCTAGGTAAAATAACCGAAGGACACACAAGACCAATATTGATGTTGGCTGACCATCCCGAGGAACAATTAGTATTATTTAAAGAAATTTTGTATAAAAAAATAACGGTTCGAGAAGCGGAAAGATTGGCTCGTAAAATTGCTTTTGATAGAGTTAGGAAGAAAGAATTTATGCCAGATCCAGAAATTGTTGAATTGGAAGAAGAATTTCAAGATAAATTAGGTACAAGAGTGCATATTGACCGCAAGGAGTTGGGTGGACAAATTAAAATTGATTTTTTTTCTACTGAAGATTTGCGGGCAATTTTGGATTTGATAAATAAATCAAGTATTGATAAAAAGCCAGATGAAATGATGGAAAATTATATTGCTCAAAATACAAATTCTGAAACCACATCTCTGTCCGAACCTATCGACGATAGAAGTAAGGATGAGATCGAAGTCGATGACACTGATTTATATAATATCTCAAATTTTAGTCTCTAACTTCTCCCAAAAGATTTTAATTTAGAAAGCAGGCTGTTTTTTTCTAAATATGTTCGGACGTTCTTTTTAGCCATATTTGTTTTGGCATATTCAAGCCATTTGCTCGATGGGTGGGCGTCTTTTTTGGTAATGATTTCAATAATATCCCCATTTTTTAATGGAGTATTGATTGGTGACATCTTGCCATTGATTTTTGAACTGGAAATGTGATTACCGATATCAGAATGAATCATAAAAGCAAAATCGATTGGGGTAGCACCTTCGGGCAAATCGATAACGTCACCCCTTGGGGTAAAAATGAAAATTCGGTGGCTAAAAAAATCCATTTTTAAATTTTCTATAAAACCTTTCGGATCCATTTCGTAACTTTTAAGATTTTTTAATTGTTCAATCCACTCAATTTTTGATTTATCAAGTTTTGCTTTGCCATTTTCTTTATAAGTAAAATGTGCGGCGATACCATAGGCTGCTTCAGCATGCATTTCCTTCGTTCGAATTTGAATTTCAACTACATTGCCCATACCAGTAAAAACTGAGGTATGAATTGATTGATAACCATTTGGTTTCGGTAGGGCAATATAATCTTTAATTCTATTTGGGAGAGGTTTCCAAACAGAATGGATTAAACCGAGAGTTTTATAACAGTCCGAAATATCTGTGACGACAACTCGAAGAGCAACGATGTCATAAATTTTTTCGATATCCATATTATACCTTTGTAATTTTCTCCAAAGACTATATTTGTGTTTAACCCGATAGTTAATTTCGACAAATTTTATTTTATTTTCTTTTAAAATCTTTTCTAATTCATGATGAACTTCTTCTAGTTCTTTCTGATAAATTTCTCTTTTTTCTTTAATGATTTCTTCAACTTCAGCATATTCTTTTGGATAAGCGTAGGGGAAGGCAGCATCTTCTATTTCACCCTTCAATTTTCCCATACCAAGGCGGTTGGCGAGTGCCGCATAAACGTCGATAGACTCTAAGGCAATTCTTTTTCTTTTATCTTCTCGAACGAATTGTAGGGTATTTAAATTATGTAAACGGTCAGCAAGCTTAACGATAACTACTCGCAAGTCATTGGCCATCGCAACAAAAAATTTTCGTAAACTTTCAACGTGGCGTTCATGGCCGTGATATTTTAAAGTTCCTAATTTTGTAACTCCTTTGACTAGAAAGACAATTTCTTCACCGAAATTTTCCATTAATTCTTTTTCTGTAACTTTTGTATCTTCTAGTGTGTCGTGTAAAAGACCAGCCACAATTGTTTTGGCATCCATTCCGATTTTTGCTAAAATTTTTGCAGTCTCAAATACGTGGACAAAATATGGGTCGTCACTCATTCTTTTTTGACCTTCGTGTGCATGCTCGGCAAAATCAGCTGCTTTTTGAATTAATTCTTCATCTTTTTTATTTATTCCACCTTGGATTAGGTCTGTAATTGGCTTTATATTTACCATAGACCAATTATAACACTTTATTCCATTTTATTTAATTTATGTGGATTGTGATTTGGGCAAGCTTTATTACTGCATCTCTCTGGGATCGTTTTTGTGCCTTCCATCATCAGACCATTACATAATGGGCAGATGTTGCCTGTTGGTTTGGCTTTGATAGCATTTTTGCAAGTTGGGTAATTGGAACAAGAATAAAATATGCCAAAACGCCCACGACGTTCCATCATTTTACCAGTTTTACAAACTGGACAGGTGATATCAGTCATTTTTCTTTTTAATTCTTCTTCGTCTTGTTTGATGAATTTGCATTTTGGATAACGAGAACAGGAAATAAAAGTTCCCCCACCATCACGTCTTTCTTTGATTACTAATTTACCACCGCCACCTTTTACTTTTTTATCACCACAAAGAGGACACTTTTCTCCAGTTTCTTTTGGTCCTTGGAGTTCGGTGCCGTCGAGCATTAATGCACCGTCGCAATCTGGATATCTAGAGCAAGAATAAAATTTACCGGCTCTGGAAAGTTTGACAATCATTTTACTACCACATTTTGGACAGACAATTTCATCTGGAGCCTCACCCAAGTTGGTAGCTTTTTCTAGTTTATCTTTTTCTTGAACTTCTTTATGAAATGGACTATAAAAATCTTTTAAGGTTTTTGTGTAATCTCTTTCCCCACGAGAAATTTCATCAAGTTCATCTTCCATTTCCGCTGTAAAAGTATCACTGATATATGTTGGAAAATTTTTTTCAAGAAAATCCGAAACGACTTCTCCAGTGTCAGTAGGGAAAAGGGTGCGATTTTCTTTTCGGACATATTCTCGTTCTTCCAATGTTTTCATAATTGAAGCATAAGTACTAGGTCGGCCGATGCCTCTCGTCTCTAATTCCTTAATCAATCCGGCTTCACTATATCTATTTGGTGGTTCGGTGAATTTTTCTTCGTTATTTAATTTTAATAATTTTAATTTTTCTCCAATAGAAATATTTGGTAATTCAACATCTTCACCGCGAGCGGATTTATCAACTACAAGCCAGCCGTCGAATAAAACTCTCGAGCCAATAGCAGTAAAGTCTGGAAAATGAACCTCACCCCGACCCTCTTCTGGTAAAGGAGAGGGAGAAGTTATATTGGCAGATACTTTTGTTTTGGCAAGTTTGGCATCAGCCATTTGACTAGCTACAGTTCTTTCCCAGATTAAACGATATAATTTATCTTGCTCTGGTGTGCCAGCATATTCGACATTGATATGGGTTGGACGAATTGCTTCATGAGCTTCCTGAGCATTTTTTGATTTTGTTTTATAAATTCGAGCCAATGCATATTTTTCACCAAAATTTTTATTTACATAAGTAAGAATTTGAGTTTGAGCTGCAACTGATAAATTTGTACTATCAGTTCGCATATAGGTTATGTGTCCTGCTTCATAAAGCTTCTGCGCAATTTGCATTGTTCGAGAAGGGGAATAACCAAGCCTAGAACTTGCTGTCTGTTGTAAAGTCGAAGTTGTAAAAGGGGCACGTGGAGAACGCTTTTGTTCGGATTCCTTAATATCTTTCACAAACCAATCACCAGTTTTAGAATTTTCAATAATGAAATTGTTTTCTTTTTCGTCTCGTGGTTCTACGGAACAATCGAGAAGTATTTCTTCCCCACCTTTTCGAGGAGGGGTGCCCTTTAGGGCGGGGTGGTGAGAAACAGTTTCAAAAAGTCCAGAAATTCGCCAAAATTTTTCAGGAATAAATGCTCGAATTTCTCTTTCGCGTTCCATAATTATTCGAAGAGCAGGAGATTGAACTCGTCCGGCGGAAAGTCCGTAACGAACTTTTTTCCAAATAAGTCCCGACAAATCGTAACCCACAAGTCGATCGAGTACCCGTCTGGCTTCTTGAGCTTTGACCAATTTTAAATCTATATCTCTAGGATTTTTGATCGCTTCTTCAACTGCTTCTTTAGTAATTTCATGGAAAGCTACTCGTCTAATCGGAGCCTTCACTTTAGAAATTAATTCTTTTAAATGCCAAGAGATAGCTTCTCCTTCGCGGTCGGGGTCGGTTGCAAGTAATATTTCGTCGGCTTTTTTTGCAAGAGTTTGAAGTTCATGCACGACATGTTCTTTGCCTTTTGAAATTTCATAAAATGGAATAAAGCCACCTTCGATATCGATAGCTTTTTTGTTTGATTTTGGTAAATCTCGAATATGTCCCACCGAAGCCCGCACGGTATATTTGCCGTCAAGATATTTCTCGATAGTCTTTGCTTTTGATGGTGATTCTACAATTAATAAT
The DNA here is from genome assembly GCA_903888625.1 of uncultured bacterium. Taxonomy (GTDB): domain Bacteria; phylum Patescibacteriota; class Minisyncoccia; order Phycocordibacterales; family UBA9973; genus UBA9973. The sequence continues at coordinate 16,131 of CAISUD010000056.1, read as the reverse complement.
TTCATATAATCTCTAGTATTACACGAAAGATAATATTTTTGCAAATTTATAATTAAAAATCGAAAATTAATACCTCCGAATTTGGCCGAGTTCTTCTTTGATCATTCCTTTTATTTCCATTACTGAAAGTAGTGAATTGGCATCACCAGTTTTCATTTGCATTTCCCTTATTAAATCATCTCTTTCCATTGGTTCTCGTAAAATTTCTATCACCTTCATTTCTTCGGGAGACAAATCTTCGAATAGTTTTTTTTGTTTATCTTCATCATCCTTCGCGGTAAAACCAAGTGCTTCTAAAACATCTTCCGCACATGTTACTGGAATTGCCCCTTGATGAATTAATCGATTGGTACCTTTTGAATTGGGTGAGAAGATAGAGCCGGGCACAACTAATAAATCTCGATTGTATTCGGTTGTTAGTCGGGCGGTGATGAGAGTGCCAGACCTTTCTTCGGCTTCAATAATGAGGACAGCACGTGAGATTCCTGCCATTAAACGGTTTCGCATTGGAAAAGACCACATAGTTGCTTTGAAATCGGGTTCAAATTCTGAAATTAAACAGCCACCACTTTCTACAACTTCACGAATCATTTTGACATTTGTTTTTGGATAAATTGCCGTATCAGAAAGTCCAGAACCTGGGAAGACCATTGTCTTGAGACCAATTTCCATTGCCTTTTTGTGAGCGATAGTATCGATACCCATAGCAAAACCAGAAACAATAACAATCGGGTAGCCAGCCAGCCCAGCAATAATTTTTTCACAAGCTTCTTTGCCATAAGAAGTGTATCGGCGAGAACCAACCACAGATAAATAAGTCAGATTTTCATCTGGCAATTCACCAATAATCCAAAGATCTTCCGGCGGTTGCGGAATTTCCAGCAAACCTTTTGGAAAGTTTTCTTTTAATAGTTTTTTTATTTGCATAAATTACCTTTTGTAATTTTAATTATTTTATTATATACTATATGAATGTTAGATATCAAATTTATAAAAGAAAATAAGGAAATTGTGCAGGCGGGGGCTTTGAAGAAAAAAGTTGAGGTTGATATTGATAAATTGATTGCTTTAGACGATGATCGTTTAAAACAACTAAAAGAAGTTGAGGATTTACGTGGGGAAATAAATAGAGTCTCCAATGATATCGGTCGCAATCAAGACCAAGCACTCAAAATTCAATTGATTGAAGAAATGCGTTCAGTGAAGGAAGATTTAAAAGCCAGAGAAGAAAAACTCAAAGAAACGATTACCGAGTGGCAGAAAATAATGTTGCAAGTTCCAAATGTACCGGATATTTCTGTACCAGAAGGCGCAAGTGATGAAGAAAATCAAGAAGTTAGAAATTGGGGAGAGAAACCAACATTCCCTTTTGAAATGAAAGATCAATTAACCTTAATTAAAAATCACGATTTAGCAGATTTTGAAAGAGGCTCAAAAGTTTCAGGTTTTCGTGGATATTTTTTAAAAAATGAAGGAGCACTTTTATGTTTTGCTCTTTGGCAATTTTTCTTAGACAATTTAATAAATAGAGGGTTTACTCCAATGATTGTTCCGTCACTTGTGAAAAAGCAGGCATTAATGGGCACAGGATATATTCCAGGGGGTGAAGATGATCTTTATAGAAATCAAGATGATGATTATTTTGCTGGCACGGGAGAGGTGGCAACAATGTCTTACTACTCAAATGAAATTTTAGAAAAAGAAAAACTTCCTTTGAAATTCGCTTCTTTTTCTACTTGTTTTCGTCGAGAAGCCGGCTCGCACGGAAAGGATGTTAAAGGATTTTTTAGAGTTCACGAATTTTATAAATTAGAACAAGTGATTATATCTGAAGCAAGTCATGAAGAAAGTGTAAAATTACACGAAGAAATTACAAAAAATGTTGAAGATTTATTAATTGCCCTTAATTTACCTTATCACGTAGTTGTAAATTGCGGAGGAGATCTTGGTTTAGGGCAAGTGAAAAAGTATGATATAGAAGTTTGGGTTCCATCACAAAATAAATATAGAGAAACTCATTCCTCTTCTTATTTTCATGATTTTCAAACTAGACGTTTAAATATTAAATATAGAGGACAAGATGGTAAATTGCATTATGCTCATTCTCTTAACAATACCGCTGTTGCCACTCCAAGAATTATTGAAGCAATCTTAGAAAACTACCAGCAAGAAGATGGGAGTGTAAAAATTCCCGAAGTTTTGAGAAAATATATGGGAGGAAAAGAATTTATTAAATAATTAGTATTTAGGTACTAGTGACTAGTTGCTAGAACCTAGAACCTAGAACCTAATTCATGAAGAAAAAATATATTTTACATTCTCCTCATATCGAGCAACTTAAAAAAAAGAAAAGGAAAGTTTTCAGAAATCGAATAATATTTTTTGGTATTTGTTTTTTAATTATTTTTACTGGATTAATATTCCTTTCTCGTTGGCAAAAACTTAATATTGAAAATATCCAAATTTCTGGCAACAAAGTGATAGAAACAAATGATATAGAAAATCTAGTCAGAAGCGACCTGGCAGGAAAATATTTGTGGGTTTTTCCAAAAACAAATTTTGTTTTATACCCTAAAAGTAAAATTAATCGAGATTTAGAAAATACTTTTAAAAGATTTTCTGATATTTCAATTAATCTTGATACTTTCAAAACTCTTAATATTGCTGTGATAGAGCGTGATGGAAAATATTTGTGGTGTGGAATAGATCCTAGCTTAATTTCACAGTGTTATTTTATGGATCAAGTTGGCTATATTTTTGACGAATCCCCATATTTTTCTGGAGATGTTTATTTTAAATTTTATGGCAAAAATGGAGAAAATTCTTTAAATCCAACCGGTGCCTATTTTTTGAAAGATCAATTTGAAAGTTTAGTTACTTTTAAAAATGATATCGCCGAGATGAATTTGAAACCAACTGCTTTTTGGATAGATCAAAATGGTGCTGGTAATATTTCACTTGGAGGTGATCCGGCTTTAGCACCAAAAATAATTTTTAAATTAGATGCAGATTATGGAAAACTAGCCGAGAATTTACAAGCAACTATTACCACAGAACCACTTGCGACAAAATTAAAAACTAATTTTCCTTCGCTACTTTATTTAGACCTTCGTTTTGGCAATAATGTTTATTATAAATTTAAACAATGAATAACTTTTGGGAAAAATTAGAGAAACCATTTTATTGTTTGGCACCAATGTCGGACGTCACCGATATTGCTTTCCGTCGCATCTTGGCAAAATATAGTAAGAATAGAGAAAATAAAGATAAAATTGTTTTTTGGACAGAATTTGTCGCAGCAGATGGTTTGTGTAATAAATTAGCTAGAAAAAAATTAGCACATATTTTGAAATATTCGGAAAGCGAAAGACCAATCGTCGCTCAAGTTTTCGGAGGAAATCCTGACAATATGAAAATTGCTTGCCAATATATTGCGAGCCTTGATTTTGATGGTATCGATATCAATATGGGTTGTCCTGATAAATCTGTGATTAGCCAAGGTGCCGGAGCGGCATTAATAAAAACTCCTGAATTGGCTTTGAAAATTATTGAAGCGGCAAGAGCAGGGATAGCATCTGCTGGTAAAAGAATTCCACTCTCGGTCAAAACCAGAATTGGTTTTTCGAAAGAAGAGATTAATGATTGGATAGGATTTCTTTTAGAACAAAAATTGCCAGTGCTTGCTATTCACTTGCGGACAAAAAAAGAAATGTCATTGGTTCCTGCCCACTGGGAGTTGATGCCAAAAATTATTGCAATGCGAGATAAAATTTCTCCCGAAACTTTAATCATTGGTAATGGTGATGTTATTAATTTAGAAGATGCAAAGGATAAAGTCGAAAAATATGGTTGTGATGGGGTAATGATTGGGCGGGGAGTTTTTGGTAATCCGTGGATTTTTAAACCTCACCCCGACCCACTCCTCCTAGGAGAGGGTACTCGCGAAAAACTCGAAGTTTTAATAGAACATGTCCAAATTTTTGAAAAAGAGCTTTCAATACCCAAACATAAAAGCTTTGATGTAATGAAAAAGCATTTTAAAGCGTATGTGAATGGTTTCGACGGGGCAAAAGAATTACGAATAAAATTAATGGAAACAAAAAATGCAAAAGAAGTAGAGAAAATAATTAATGATTTTCTTAAAAAAATGTGACCTGCCCCGTAGCAAGTTTTGAAAAAACTTTGCATCGGGGTATAATATAAAAATGCATGATCCCGCAAGTATTTTATAAAAATACTTAAGTAGGGTATAGTTAGTTTAATAAGTAATTTATTTTTTAATCTTTAATTATTATGAGTGAAAATACAAACGGGACAAGTTTAGCCCTATATCGAAAATACAGGCCAAAGAATTTTAAGGAGGTTTTAGGACAAGACCATATTGTGAAGGTCTTGGAAAAGTCTATTGAAACAAATTCAGTTTCGCATGCTTATCTTTTTATTGGTTCCCGAGGTACCGGCAAGACATCTGTCGCTCGAATTTTTGCTAAAGAAATCGGTGTTTCTGAAAATGATTTATATGAAATAGATGCTGCCTCAAACAGAGGAATTGAAGATATCAAAACACTCCGAGATGGCACCAGAACACTACCTTTTGACTCAAAATACAAGATTTATATCATTGACGAAGTGCATATGCTTTCAAAAGATGCCTGGGGAGCATTGTTAAAAACCCTAGAAGAGCCACCAAAACATGTCATTTTTATTTTAGCTACCACAGAATTACATAAAATTCCCGAAACAATTATTTCTCGTTGTCAGGTTTTTACTTTTAAAAAGGCTTCGAATTTGTCTTCGAAAAATATAATTTTAGACATTTCCAAAAAAGAAGGTTTCAAAATTGACGCCAGCTCCGCCGAGTTGATAGCAATTTTGGGTGATGGTTCTTATCGAGATGCACTTGGAGTTTTGCAAAAAGTTTTAAATTTTACAAAAGGTAAAGAAGTAAAAATTGAAGAGGTAGAGAAAATAACCGGTTCACCAAAAACCATTTTAGTGAATGATTTTATTTCGGCAATTTTAGAAAAAGAAATTGAAAAGGGGATTACAGCTGTCCGAAAGGCATCAGCAGAGAATTTGGATATGAAATTATTTTTGAAACTCATTATTCAAAAATTCCGCACAGCTCTAGTTTTTAAATATGCACCAAAATTCGAAAAAGAAATTGCTACTGATTTATCTGAAAATGATTTTACTTTTATAAAAGAATTGGTAAATAAAGACCCAAAAAACAAAGAAAGTCTCCTAAATTCTGCATCCCTAGCAACCCTCCTTGAAGCCTATCAAAATATCGAAAATGCATTTATAGCTGAATTACCACTCGAACTGGCGTTGATTAAAATTCTTACAGTTGAAAAATAAAAATCGGCAAGCGTTATGCCTGCCGATGGATTAATTCACTTTCGCTAAATCATTATACTTATGTCCTTCTTCATATTGAAAGACCTTTGTGAATTTTGAATCTAGCCAAATGTATTTTTGCCCGACTTCGGGTTCTTTGTTATCAGGAAATAAACCATTATGAGTTTTTAGGATGTATTCATCATAATTTCCTTCTAAAGAAATTATTATCCCACCTACCGAGGTAAGTATTTCCAAAACCTCAATAGTGCATTTTTCTTTTAAGTCAGTAGGATAATATGTACCCTTATTCTTCCTCATTAACATGCCACCAAAAAAAATTCCATTAAGGATGAGGGAAAAACCTGTGGCAAAAAGAATTGCAAAAAAGATTTTACCCATTTCTATGCCTTGAGTTTTTTCAAGCGGGATGCAAATCCCCAACAATACAAGTCCGACAATTATGCCATAAATGGCCATTTTCTTAAGTTTCAAGTTGTTTTTCATAATGTTTGTTTTAGATGATTAAATTGAATTTGAGATTAAAGTTTCTTTTAACCTACCAGAATTGATAATCTAAAAGAAACATTAATCTCTTAACCTAAAAACAAAACCACATTTTCAAAGTACAAAAACTACTAAAAGACTAGCATATATAATACTAGAAGTCAAGTGCTGGGAGACTTGGAATCGAACCAAGATTAACGGCTTCAAAGGCCGCTGTCCTACCGTTAGACGATCTCCCAATAAATATTGATACCTATATAAAATACACCAAAAACAAGAAAAAAACAATGTTTAAGACAAATTTTATGTTATAATATATCAATGGAAGATAAAAAAATCATAATTGTTTGTAGAGGGGTGATTGTCGATGGGGATAAAATGCTTTTAGTTGAAAATGCCAAGAATAATTTTTATTGTCCTGCGGGTGGAAAAATGGAATTTGGGGAAAATCCAATTCAGACAATAGAACGAGAAATACTAGAAGAATTGGGGGTAAAACCAGAAATCGGCAGACTTTTATATATAAATACTTTCGATGATGGAGAAACTCAGGCCACAGAATTTTTTTATGAAATACTAAATGTCGCTGATTACAAGGATATTGAAAATTTAAAAGGAACCCATAGTTTTGAACTTTCAAAAATTGTTTGGCTTGATCGGTCAAGCGACGCAAAAATTTTTCCAAAAGGCATGTGGCAGGATTTTAAAAACGACAATCTACCAAAAGACAAGGAGAGATACATTAATAGATAGGTTTATCTAAATCAAATGACAAAATTTGTTTTACATGGAGGTTTTGATAAAAATGTAGGATACATCAAGGATGAGTTTTTTGAGCAAGCTCTTAAAGAAACACCAGAAAATGTAAAAATTTTCTTAGTATTTTTCGCAGAATTTTATGAGTATTTAGACCTTAGAATTAAACAATGCAAAGATCAATTTGAGAATAATAAAGGTTCAAAGAATTTAGAATTTAAAATGGCCACTGAAGAAAATTTTCTTGAGGGTTGCGACTGGGCAGATGTCATCTTTCTATCTGGGGGTCGCACTGTAAATATTTTAAATGTTTTAAAAAAGTTTCAAAATTTAGATCAAGTATTTAAAGACAAAATTATTGCTGGTGACTCTGCTGGAGCAAATGCACTAGGGCATTCTTTTTACAGCAGAAAAACAAAAGAAATTAATGCAGGACTTGGTATTATACCTTTTAAAATTATTGTTCATTATGCCGAAGATATGGGGAATCCACTAGCAGAAATTGAACCCGATTTTGAAACTTTGCAATTGCATGAGTATGAAACCAAAGTTTTAAATTTATGAACCAAAAATTTGAACAAAAAAGTATTGATGCTTTGCGATGGATCGTAGAAATATTTAATCGACACAATATTCCTTATAGAATCGGTGGTGGTTTTGCCGCCAAAGTTTATGGTTCAACTCGTCCACTTAAAGATTTCGATATAATAAATATATGAAACTAATTACACTAAATCTCTGGGGTGGGATTGTTTACGAACCCCAAATGGAATTCATTAAAAAACATTCAGTTGATACTGATATTTTTTGTTTTCAAGAAATGGTATTTGGAGAAAATCCTAAATTTACCCCAGATCTTAAAGCTAGAGAAAACCTTTTTAATGAAATAAAGCAAAGACTGCCTGATTTTACTGCCTTTCAATATATTTCACCATCAGATAAATTTGAAAGAGAACAGATAAATTTGAAAGAGAACAGATAAATTTTAAAGCTGGGCAAGCAATTTTTGTCAGAAACTCAATTATAGTGAAAGACAATGGCAACTTCCGTTGTTATGACAAATCTTTTTTTGAAAAAAATAGTGGAGCGGGTAAATTAACTGGTAGTCTTCAGTGGGTGGATGTTGTTCAAAATGATGAAACTATCACGATAGCGAGTCTTCATGGATTATGGCAAAAGGATACAAGTAAAAGAGTATTGAAATTTTAGAAAAGGGGATGATTAACTTAATAAAGGAGTACAAAATTCAATCTACAAGAACCAGTTTTTATAAAAGGGATCTAGTTCAATTTGCTGATTATGTATTGGTCACACCTGATATTTCGGTAAAGGATTTTCAGGTTTACAAGGAAACAGTTTCTGACCACTTCCCATTAATGGTAGAGTTTGAATAAAATTTGCTATAACCTTAAAAGGTTCAGTAAAGTAATTACTTAGATTTTTCCATTGCTATTTAATTTTTTTAGTGGTAGAATATATAAAAAAATATTTTAAACCAAAATTCTTTACAATGAAAAAAATTAAATTAGCACTTTTGGCAATTATAACAATAGTTATGGTTGTTAGCCTAACTTCCTGCCGCAAGGAAGAACCAAAAACAAACATTTACAAAGACCAGTTTATTACTCAATGGTTCGGGAATAAGATTGGTGATACAATTAAACATTGCAAGCGCGTAGGTGGAGAAAATAACTATAAAACCGATGCTGGCCGGACCTTCTTTCAATGCACTACTTGTATAGATGGCGCAACTTATCTTTTATCTGTAATGGCGGACCATAAGGATACCACAAATATGAACCCATTAGGGTTTCCTCATCCCGATGATAATAATTTCTCCTTAGTATGGAGGGAAGATAAATTAGCAATAAATTTTGATGGGTACCCAGTTTATAGGTTTGGCTGGGTTTATGAATAAATATTCCCACCACAAAAAATATATGACTTGTCGATTGGCAGGTCATTTTTTATTTGGTATGATATGACTATGAATCAAATGGCTATTCACAATTTAAATATTTTTCTAGGGGTGTCGGCGATAATTCTCCAAATTTTAGTTTTAATTGTTTTATTTTTGCTATTCATTCGCTCAAAGAAAAGTAGCTTTTTAAAATTTATTGAAAAAAATTTTTTAATAATTGGTTTTCTTCTTTCACTATTTGCAACTTTATTTTCACTTGTTTATTCTGAAATTATCGGCTACACCCCTTGTCATTTATGCTGGTTCCAAAGAATCTTTTTATTCCCACAAGTTTTCCTTTTTGCTATCGCACTTTGGGATAAAGATAGGCGCGTAATTCGCTATTCCTTACCATTACTTTCTGTTGGTTTTATCATTGCAATTTATCAAAATTTCATTTATTATTTTGCTTCCAATCCTTTTGCTTGCGACTTAAGCGGTGTTTCTTGTAGTCAAAGGTTAGTAAGCGAATTTGGCGGATATATTTCTATACCGATGCTGTCTTTAACAAGTTTTATTGCGCTTTTAGTTGTATTGTTGACAGCTCATTTTTATAAAAACAAAAATTTAGATTTGTGATAGAATAGAGTTATGGTACTGCGAATTTTTGCTTTTTTTATACTTTTATTCTCTGTTTTATTTCTGCCTTATTATGTTTCGGTAATTTTAGCCTTAGCAGGTATTGTTTATTTTTTATTTTATCTTGAAGCCCCAATTTTAATGCTATTGTCCGACTTGCTTTGTGGGGCAAAAGAAGGTAGATTTTTAAATATAACCTTTCTTTCAACTATCGTTTTTATTGTCATCCTTATCGTGGCTGGAGTGTTAAAAAAGAAACTTAAATTTTATCAAAAGTAGAAAAATATAAATGAAGAAATTACAAAAATTATTACGAAAACAAAAAATAAAGAATGCGAATTTTTTTGTCGAACCCGACGAGATTTTTATTGATTCAAAAAATTTACAAAATTTTGATCGCCAACAATTCGAGGGACGAATTGAAAAACCTATTCCAAAACGAACTGTTGCTTTTCTCGGAATCTTTTTTTTAATTTGTACAATTGTTTTTTCTGGACGACTTGGTTATTTGCAAATTAAAAAAGGTGAGGCATATTATACGATGAGTCAAAATAATACTTTAAATAAACAAATTATTTTTGCTGAAAGGGGAATCATCTATGATAGAAATAAAATAGAGCTAGTTTGGAATAAAAAAAGTGACGATCCGACTGGTTTACCTATTCGTACATATCTTTCTCCAGGATTTTCACACTTACTTGGCTATATTGGTTATCCGAAACAAGATAAATCTGGTAATTATTGGCAAAGTGAATTTGTGGGTAAAGACGGTTTGGAAAAACAATATAATGATGAATTACAAGGCACCAATGGTACAACTATTGTAGAAACTAATGTGCATGGCAAAGTTCAATCTGAAAACATTACCAATGCCCCTGTTCGTGGGAAAGATTTGACGACAACCATCGATTCAAGAATTCAAAGTCAATTATATTCATATATTCAAAAATTATCTGATAGTAATTCTTTTAAAGGTGGAGCTGGGGTTTTGATGGATGCTCAAAATGGAGAAGTTATCGCTTCCGTTAGTTACCCTGAATATAATTCGGCAATTTTATCTCTTGGAAAAGATTCTGCAACCATTAAAAGTTATTTAAATGATTCAAGAAATATTTTTATCAATAAACCATTATCTGGTTTATATGTTCCGGGTTCGATTGTAAAACCATATTTTGCTCTCGGAGCACTCAATGAAGGAGTGATTGATCCAGCTACAAAAATTTTATCGACAGGTTCTATTTCGATTCCGAATCCTTATGATCCAAAACAAAAAACGGTCTTTAAAGACTGGAAGGCAAATGGTTGGGTAGACATGATCCATGCTATCGCTGTTTCTTGTGACGTATATTTTTACGAAATTGGGGGAGGTTATCAAAGTCAAAAAGGTTTAGGAATTGCTAACTTAGAAAAGTATGCCAAGCTTTTTGATATCGGACAAAAAACAGGTATAGACTTACCCAATGAAGTTTCTGGAACTATTCCAAGCCCAGAATGGAAAACCGAGAAATTTCCAAGCGATGGTACCTGGCGTATCGGAGATACCTATCACACTGCTATTGGTCAGTATGGTTTTCAAGTAACTCCGCTTCAAATGACCCGGGCTGTAGCTGCTATTGCAAATGATGGTAAATTGGTTGTGCCACACGTGCTTTTATCTGATACGGTGAATGATATAACAAAAATTCAAACAATTGATTTAAATAAAAATTATTTTGATATTGTCCATCAAGGGATGCGGGAAAGTGTCTTGATAGGAACTTCAGTTGCCCTAAATGTTCCATATGTGCAGGTTGCTTCAAAATCTGGTACGGCTCAACTTGGAGTTGCCAAAAATAGAGTGAACTCTTGGATCATGGGATTCTTCCCGTATCAAAATCCAAAATATGCCTTCGTTATCTTAATGGAATCCGGGCCCTCAACTGGAAGTATTGGAGCTTCATCTATCATGCGTCAGCTTTTAGACTGGATGTCTACCAATACACCAGAATATTTTAAATAAAGATAGTTGCATAAAAGACTCTCAAAAAGGTATAATAAATATATGAAACGAATACGTACATTTTTGTTTTTGGGTATTTGGGTGGCAATTTTGCCGTATTTGGGTTTTCCATATTTTTGGAAAAACTTATTATTCGTACTTACTGGGCTTTCACTAGTAATTTTTGCTTACTTTATGTACAGAGAACACAAGCACAGACAAACAACAAACAAACCAACCTTCGACAATTTTTCAGAAAATAGTGATTTTAATGCAAGCTCAAATAATGAACCCAGTGAAGAAAATATTTAAAAAAAAATCTACCAAATTGGCAATCTCAATTTCCTTGGGATGTCTTTTTTCAATTGTGTTATTTTTTTTAATAATTCCAAAAATTTATGGTTTGAAATATGTAGCTGTCAAACCAATTGCAACACCGACAACTCCTGTTATTATTCCAGATAGTCTAATTTCAAATACACTGGATGCTAATATTGTAGTCACGCATCTGGCAACACCGAAACCAGTCAAAGCAATTTATATGACCTCATGGGTAGCCGGGGATTTATCATTTAAAAATAAATTAATTAAAAGCATAGACGATACTGAATTAAATTCTGTGATTGTTGATGTTAAAGACACTACCGGTAAAATTTCTTTTGCTGTAAATGACCCAAATTTAAAAAAAATAAACTCAGCAGAAAATAGAATTAAAGATGTTCGAAGTTTCATAGATCAATTACATAAAAAAAATATTTATGTAATAGGTAGAATTGCCGTTTTTCAAGATCCATTTTGGGCAAAAAAATTTCCTAGCGATGCTGTCAAAACGCTCTCCAATAAATCAGCTTTATGGCAAGATAATAAGTGTAAAAGAGCCATAAGAAGGGGACACGAAAAGGATTGTACTTATTGGATAGATTCTGGTTCAAAAGATTATTGGAATTATATTGCCGAAGTCGGAGACGAAGCCTATGCCCTAGGTTTCGATGAACTAAATTTTGATTATATTCGTTTTCCAGCCGATGGAAATATGAAAGATATTTATTTTCCAGTTTCGGAAGGAAAAGTTAAATCCGATGTGATGACAAGTTTTACAAAATTTTTACACGATCATTTTGCTGGAGTGAATGATGAAAAGACACCTCGTCCAAAAATTTCTGCTGATATTTTTGGACTTGTGACTACTGAAATAGATGATTTAGGAATTGGGCAATTATTGATTCCATACGCTACAAATTTTGATTACATAATGCCAATGGTATATCCATCTCATTTTGCTCCAGATACTTATGGTTACAAAAATCCAGCCATTAAGCCTTACGAAGTAGTAAACTTTGCTATAAAAAAAGCTGTTCTTAGATTAAAAAATGCAAATCTTGACCCTTACAAACTTCGCCCTTGGCTTCAAGATTTTAATTTAGGAGCTATTTATACTCCAGAAATGGTTCGAGATCAAATCAAAGCTACGTATGATGCTGGACTTGATTCATGGGCTTTATGGGATCCAGCCAATACATACACTACAAATGCTCTTTTATCTAGTTGATTTTATTGCAAATATTTGAAATAATAGAATATGCAAAAAATAAAAAAATGGATAAAAAAAATTAATATCAAACAAACTATTGCTGTCGTTTTGATTGTTATCATTTTTTTCGCTTTTGGTATTTATGTAGGCTATCGCAAAGCACCAGCCATCGATAAAATAACGACGATTTCTAATAAAAATGCTCCGGCTGGTATTGGTGCAGATTTTGCGCCATTTTGGAAAGTTTGGAATACTATCAATGAAAAATACCCTAATGCAAGCAAAACTACCGATCAAGAGCGTGTTTATGGGGCTATTTCAGGGCTTGTGGGCTCACTAAATGACCCATATAGCGAGTTCTTTAATCCTGACGATACAAAGATGTTTGAGAGTGATATTTCTGGATCTTTCAGTGGAATTGGTATGGAAGTTGGTATTAAAAATAAAATTTTGACAGTTATTGCTCCGCTCAAAAATACTCCAGCCTACAATGCTGGAATAAAATCTGGTGATGAAATATTAAAAATTGATACTAAAATGACCTCCGATATGACCATTGATGAAGCCATTCGTCTCATTCGTGGAGACAAAGGAACGACTGTTTCCTTAACAATTTTCCGCCCAGGTGAAAATACTCCACGAGAAATAAAAGTTGTCCGTGATATTATTAATGCACCAACCTTAGATACTGAACTACGTCCAGATGGAATTTTTGTTATCAAACTTTACAGTTTTTCTGCCGATTCAGCAAATCTTTTCAGAGGTGCAATGAAACAATTTTATGAATCTGGCTCTGATAAATTAATTTTAGATTTACGTGGCAATCCGGGTGGCTACCTCGATGCAGCTGTCGATATGGCAAGTTGGTTTTTGCCAAGTGGTAAAGTCGTTGTAACTGAGGACTATGGCACCAATGCCAAGCAAGACAATTATCGCAGTGCTGGTTATAATATTTTTACCGACAAATTAAAATTTGTGATTTTAATAGATGGTGGTTCAGCCTCCGCTTCAGAAATTTTTGCCGGAGCAATGCAAGATTATGGACTGGCTAAATTGGTTGGAAAACAAAGTTATGGTAAAGGTTCTGTTCAAGAAGTAGTCAATGTTACTCCAGACACAATTTTGAAAGTCACCGTGGCCAGGTGGCTCACTCCAAAAGGCACATCAATATCACTTAAAGGTTTAACTCCAGATTACGTAGTCGATTTTACTCAAAGTGATGTTAATGCAAAAAAGGATCCGCAGATGGATAAAGCAATCCAATTATTAATTAAAAATTAGCAATTACGAATTATGCGAGTAATATTTTTAAAAGACGTAGCAAGAGTTGGAAAAAAACATGATGTGAAGGAAGTAAACGATGGTTATGCTTTAAATTTTTTATTTCCAAATAAATTAGCCGAAATGGCCACAGCCAAATCATTAGGAGATTTAGAAAAACGCCAGAAAGAAATAATTGTTGAAAGGGAAGTGCAAGAAGATTTATTGATGAAAAATTTAGAACAAATTAAGGGCAAGACTATAATCATTAAAGGTAAGGCTAACGAAAAGGGGAGCCTCTTTTCAGCAATTCATAAAAAAGAAATCAAAGTTGAATTAGAAAAAGAACATAAAATTGAAATCGGTGAAGACTTCATCATCCTAGATAAACCAATCAAAGAATTAGGTGAATTCGAAATTCCAATAGAAATCAAACACAAGAAGTCCTCATTTAAACTTGTGGTGGAGAAAATATAGTTATCCACAGTTCTTTACTTGACTAAAGAACTTTAGTTTGCTAAAGTCGATTTATGAGCGATATAAATTGGCAGACAAAAGAAAAGAGGGAATTCATAGAAGCAATTTTATCCTTACAAAATAAGGATGAAGCTGAACGTTTCTTACGAGATTTACTCACCAAACAAGAAATTGATGAGTTTTCAAAGCGCCTTTATACAGCAGAAATGCTTTCAAAAAATGTTCAATACAGCGAGATAATAGAAAAAACAGGCCTTTCTTCAACTACAATTGCTCGCATCCAAAAATGGCTAAAAGGCCCACTTGGTGGCTATCGTTTAGTTTTTAATAAAATGCATCATACTCATTCTCAAAATTCCGTTGGGAGTGGGTTGTTTTTAAATTCATAAATATTTCTAAAAAATTATTTTGAAAATAACCCCTTCCCAGCTGAAGGGGTTTTGCATTTGCAAAGCTTACGTAAAATTAGTTCTTTAAAATATATGTAAAATGGAAACAACACATCAAAAAGCTATTGTGAGCTTTGATCACAATGATTTTAGAAATCAAAATCATTCTAAAAGTTTAGTTTTAAGTTTAGGAATTCAATTTATTCTTCCTTCAACTGAAACTGGAAGATTAATCGGCAGTTCAGGTCTTAAAAGATTACCATTTTTTGAAAATGATTGTTTACTTACTCATTACGAAAATGATATTGAAAGACTTAATAAGTTTTATTCAATATTTGACTTTAGTATGGAAGGACAGATTGAAAAAGTTCTTGATTACTTTTCAAATGAAAAATTTGAAAAATATCAACCGTATTCATGGCAAAATGATGACCAATTTAATCCTTCCTATTATATTGTTTGCGCTAATTACTATCCGAGCATAAATGTATATTTTGTTGAAAACACATTTCGTGATGTAAACATAGAAAATCAAACATACACAAAACGTGGTAGTAAACGAACATTTAAAGTTGGGAGAACAGAAAGAACTGTTGATGGAAAAGAGGGTGTTTTTAATCGTAATGATAAAAAGCAAATTGAAAAAATTTTCAAATTAGAAACATGGTATCGTCAAAGAATCAAAAAGTGAGTAAAAATTAGTACTGAAAGTGATAATAAACATATTTTCACTTTCAGTATCTTTTCTTCCTCATTATTAAAGTAATAGGGAAAATTATTATTAGTTAATTAAAAATAATATGAAAAATAATAGAAAAATTCAAATAGGAGTGATGGGGTCAGCTAGTGATCTTAAATACTCAAAAAAAATAGAAAAGATTGCCGAAGAAGTCGGTTATTGGATTGCTAAAAGCAATGCAACGCTTATTTTTGGTGCCGAAAAAGATTATGACTCACTTTCTACTTCTGCTTGCCGTGGAGCAAAAAAAGCTAACGGTATGACAGTAGGTATTACTTATAACCGCGGATTAGACATTTTTGAAAAAAATAATGTTGATGTAATTATTCCAACCGGCTTAGAAAGGGGAGGAGGAAGAGAAACCGCCCTTATTTTGAGTTGCGACGGAATTATTACCATTAGTGGAGGATCTGGAACGCTTACAGAAATTGCAATTGCCTATCAAGCAAATATACCAATCGTAGCTTTAGCAAACACAGGAGGCTGGAGTGAAAAATTGATTGGGAAATATCTAGATGAACGAAAAAGAATTAAAATAGAAAGTGCCACTACTCCTAAACTTGCTGTTGAAAAAATTATTAAATTAATAATTAATAAATATGAAAAATAAAATAC
>CAISUD010000055.1 GCA_903888625.1 uncultured bacterium | reverse complement strand
GTGTTTTAATATTTTTTATAAAAAAACCAGAGATGAATTATTTGAAAGAAAAAATAAAAAAAGATTATATTAATTATTTTAAAATTATTTTAATTTTAGTTTTTTTATCTATTGCCATCCGGTCTCTAGTCGGAATGGTTATAGTCTTCCCTTGGAAGACTAATATAGATTTAGCGATAGTACTAACTGTGGCTATTGTTTTAGGTAAAAGCCTAGGCGGATTTTTTGCAGATAAATTTGGATGGATTAAAATAGCGGTTGGGGCATTAGTTTTATCAATTCCTTTTTTAGTTTTTGGTGCTCAAATTTCTTATCTAGGTATAATTGGAATGTTCTTATTTAATATAACGATGCCAATAACTTTGGTTGCTATTTCAAATATACTACCTGGTAGGCCAGGATTTGCTTTTGGCCTAACCTGTTTAGCTTTAATTCTTGGAGTAATTCCAATTTACAATACGGCACTAAAAAATATTTTAGGTAAATCAGAATTTGTGTTTGTTATAATCATAGTATCGGTAATATCACTTTACTATGCTTTGAGAGTTTATTTCAAAAAATATTTAGAAAATATCGCTAATACTATTAATTAATTGCCTTGGTTAATGTTAAGTAGTATAATGTTTGTATTATAAGTTTAATTTTTAAAATATGAAAAAATTAATTGTTTTGTTTATTCTCACAATCGGTGTATTTCCACCATTATTAGCTTTGGCTGATGTCCCATTACCACCACCAAATCCAAATTCATGCACCACAGTTCTTAGGTATTGGTCTGATAATACTAATAAAACTTGTCAAACACAAAGACAATTTTGTGGAACTCTTTATCCAGGATTACAGGTATTTAATAGTCAGCAAGATTGTTTAAATGCACAAATAATACCAACACCAAGTCCTGCCCCCAAAAAAGTTTATAATTTTGGTTCTATAACCTTGAGAAGTGGAAGTAGGGGAGACGCAGTTATGGAATTACAAAGATTTTTAAATGATACCCTAAATATAGGCTTAGTAGTTGATGGGAAACTTGGTCCAAAGACAGTAGTTGTTATAAAAAAATGGCAGTCAGATCATGGTTTGTATGTTGATGGTTTGGTAGGTAGAAATACAAAAGCAAAAATGAATGAATCTGTACAATAGTATGCTATACCAACAAAAATTTTTAATTGCTTTAATTCTAACATTAGTTTCCGAGTTACCTGTAGTTTTTGTTTTAATAATATATCTGTATAAATATAAGAATATAAAAACATTAATGATTTTTTTTGTTGGCATTTTAGCTTCTGCCTTAACCTTACCGTATCTTTGGTTTGTTTTGCCAGCTTTTGTTTATAATAGGAATATTTATTTGATAGTTGGAGAAACTTCAGTTATTTTAATTGAAGCAATAATTTATTGGAGACTATTAAAACTAAAATTAATTGATTCACTAATTGTTTCATTGTTAGCAAACGTGACTTCTATTATTACAGGAATCTTGCTGATTAAATAATATTAAAAAATCCCTCAGTTGAGGGATTTTTTAATAGTGATTTGTCTTTTTTATTTTAAACTAGCAAGGACTTTAGCGAAAACGGTAGGATTGTTTTCAGCTAAGTCGGAAAGAATTTTTCTGTCTAGTTCAATTTTATTTTTCTTTAAAGATGCGATAAGTTTCGAATAAGACATTCCGGTTGCACTTCTTGCTCCGGCATTGATTTTAATATTCCAAAGTTTTCGATTGTGAGATTTTTTATCTTTTCGGTGAGCGAAAGAATAATTACCAGCGTGTAATAATGCTTCTTTTGCTTGACGCTCTTTACTACCACGTCCATGACGCATTCCTTTGGTTTGTTTTAAAACACTTCGACGTCTTTTTAATGCATGTACTCCTTTTTTAACTCTTGTCATATGAATAGGCTCTAGGCCTTAGGCTCTAGGCTCTAGCTTTTTGAATTAAGCTAATGCCTAGCGCTTAGTGCCTGTATTTAACTAAATGGTAATAAGTGACTTTTTGGCTTGTTTTTAATTACGAAATTGTTGCCCTTGCGACCTGCGAGCTGAGCGTTTCGTGATTGTTTGGCATTGAAATGGTTAAAACCTGGCTTACGAGAAAGAATCTTGCCGTTTTTGGTAAGTTTTAATCTTTTACTATATGATTTGTTTGTTTTCATTCCTTTCATCCCGTTTAGAAGTTATACTAATAATATTTTTATTTTAAATAGTATTAGCTTACTTTAATTAATCTTATAATTTGTTCCCGAAAGTTAACTTCTAACGGGATTCATTTCCTATTTACTCTTTTCTATTGTTATAAATAAACCTTTGGGACCTTTTTTATAATTATCAGATATTTTATAATCTTCAGTGATCAAGTGTAGAACTCTATCCAAACGTTCTTTTAAAAATTTTTCATCCATATACTTTGCCCGTCCAGCCAAGAAGAGTTCAATCTTGATTCGGTGGCCTTCCTTGAGCCATTTGGAAGCAGTTTTTGCTTTCATTTCGAGGTCGTGGTCACCAGTGCCTATCTTCACTTGAATAGACTTGGTTTCACTAGGCTTGGCTCCGGCTTTGGCTTTTTTCAGCTTTTTGCTGGCTTCGTATTGATATTTACCAAAGTCCATTATTTTGGCGACTGGGGGATTGGCGTTGGGGGAGATTTCGATTAAATCCATCCCTCTAGCCTCTGCCATTTGCAGTGCTTCTTTAATGCTTAAAACCCCAATATTTTGGTTTTGGTCATCAATGACTCGAAGTTCGCTCGCTCGTATTTGGTTGTTTATTCTTTCACGCAATGTTTCTATATAAATGCTTTGACTGTTAGATAATAGCTTATTACAGGTTCAAAGTCAACTTAGTTTCATTAAATAAAGCATTAATCTCATTTTCTGTCTTAGCCTCTCCAAAAAGCTTGATAATTGGCTCGGTATTTGAAGGTCGTAAGTGGAACCAAGATCCATCAGGCCACTCCAGCCGAAGACCATCTTGTTCGTCGACTTTTGTTCCTTTAAAATGTATTTTTAGTTTTTCGTACATTTCATTTAAGTTTGAATTTTCTTTGATTGGCCAGCTTTCTTTTTTCATAAAATATTTTGGTAAATAAGCCACGACTTGGCTCACCGTTAAATTCCTCTCAGCTAAAAATTCCAAGACTAAAGCAAGTCCGGTGAAACTATCTCGCGCAAGATTGACAGCTGGATAAATAATTCCACCACCACCTTCACCCCCGACGACTGCATTGTGGGCAACTATGGCATCAACAACGTTTGGTTCTCCGACTTTTGTCCGGAAGCACTCACTCCCATATTTTTTAGCAATATCTGCACTCATTTGCGAGGTAGATAAATTTATCGCAATTGGTTTGCCTGGGTTTTTTGATAAGACAATTTCTACTCCAAAAGCGGTTGAATATTCTTCAGAAATAACTTCTCCGAATTCATTAATGATAACAAGTCTGTCAGCATCTGGGTCGTGAACAAAGCCTACGTCAGCTTTGATTTCTTTAGCAATTTTCATTATTTCCTCTAAATTTTTTTGGAGTGGTTCAGGGCGGTGGGCAAATTTTCCATTTGGAATATTATTTAATGGAATTAATTCCACTTCAAGTTGTTCAAATAAATACGGGTCCATGACACACGCAGAAGCATTGATCATATCGACAACCACTTTAAATTTTCGAGCTCGAATAGCCGGGACATTTATGTGGGCTAAAATTTGGTCGGCATGTTCTTTTGTAAAGTTAGGAATGTTCATAATATTCTTTTATTTTTTTTACTTCAGCGTCTGTCGTAAAAAAAGCATTTTTATTTACAAACTTTAAGCCGTTGTATTCTATTGGATTGTGCGAAGCGGTGACAATTATTCCGCCATCGTATTTGTGTTTGCGAATAGAAAATAAAACAGTTGGAGTCGGTAAAATATCTCCATCGATTGTAAGGATACCAATTTTTTCTAGTTCTTGAAGAATAATTTTTACAATTTCTTTGCCACTTTCGCGACCATCACGTCCGATCAAAATTGTTGGTTTTTCTTTATTGGTATCAGCTTTAACAAAAAGACCAAAAGCCCGAGCAAATTTTGTGACAATTTCTTCATTCAAGCTCTCGCCCCAAATTCCTCTATATCCGGAAACATTTAATTCTGGTCTGATTGGCATAGATATATTTTAGCACAAAAAAGTTTTTTTTATTAAAACCTTTTAAAAATGTGGTAAGATTAAATATGGCAAATTATGCAGAAAATCGAAAAGCGAGATTTAATTACGAAATCCTTGAAAAGTATGAAGCGGGGATAGAGCTTTTGGGCTTGGAAGTTAAATCTGTCCGAGGAGGGCAAATGTCTCTCGAAGGTGCTTTTGTACTTGTCCGGGGTGGGGAAGCATTTTTAATTAATGCTAATATCCCACCATATCAGCCAAGTAACACACCAAAAGATTACGATCCACTGCGGAATAAAAAACTTTTATTAATAAAAAAGGAAATTGCGGAACTTTCAGCTAGTGAGAAAAATAAGAGTTTGACAATCATTCCACTTTCAGTGTATAATAAAGGTAGGAAGATTAAAATTTCTATTGCTTTATCCAAAGGCAAGAAGAAATTTGATAAAAGGGAAAGTATTAAAAAACGCGATACAGAGAGAGAAGTAAGAAGAACTTTGAAAAACTGATAAAAGAAATTATTAAATTTCTTTTACTATATTTGGGGATGCAAGGCATAGACAGTTGGCCTATTTGTTATTGATGCATACCGAGCATGAACGTAATCTCGTGAATCTTCGTTCAAATGTTAATTGCAAAATTGACTTCTAAAACTCTTGCAAAAGTTTCTCCATACTTTAGTATGAAGAGCTTTGCATTTGTTCCAGCTTTCGCGTAAGCCAAGCTGGTGTCCGAATCATAGACTTCCGATATATGATCTCGGGCATAATATTATCGGGATAGGGAATAGAGTGTCTCGACTATTTTCCAAAACATAGAGAATAAGTTAAAAAATATTTCGCTCGTTTAAGATTTTTTTAACCGAAAAATAAAAAGCGCGCTAAGTATGTAGATTTCCTTACAATAACCTTCTGCACGGGAGTTCGATTCTCCCCATCTCCACCACTTCACTAAAAAACATCTTTCTTTAAAGTTGTTTTTTTATTCCCCCTTATTAAATTTTTTATATAGCTTGCCGTTCAAAAGGAGAATTAGGATACCAATCAAAATTAAGATTGAGGGATTTTGTCGGAAGAATTGAATTTTTTCTAAAAAGAAAATAAAACCATCG
Source organism: uncultured bacterium (assembly GCA_903888625.1). Classification (GTDB taxonomy): domain Bacteria; phylum Patescibacteriota; class Minisyncoccia; order Phycocordibacterales; family UBA9973; genus UBA9973. Next base: position 20,868 of record CAISUD010000055.1, on the reverse strand, counting down.
AGGACACAAGCAACACCGAAAGTTATCAGAATCGCAAAAAATAGGGGATAGCGACGTAAAAATGGTCGTGCATGTTTGCCAGCAATTTTATCTAAACTTTTTACAACTTCTTCAATTTCTTTTATTGGGTCTAATTGCATTTTTATATTATAACATTTTAATTTTTCAATTTCACTTTTTAGGGTTTTTGTGCTATATTTATCGGATGGATCCCGTTAGAAATCATTTGATTAATTAAAAAAACGGGGAATAATATATTGATTTGTTTGGATAGTCGCTTTTAGTAAAATAACTACGGAAATCTAAAGATTTCCTATTTCTAACGGGATGGAATTTAATTTAAAAAATAAAAAAGACCGAAAGGGCAAAGGCAAAAATGATAAAAAAGGTACTGGTTTTTCTGGTAGCATTGCTGGAGCAGTTTTGGTTTTTATGATTTTGACTGCTCTTTATCTAGCCATTTCTGGCACTCCGAAAAATGTTCCTCAAGTTTCAATTTCTGATTTAGCTAAAAGCATTTCAGCCGGTGATGTGACTTCTATCTCAGTTGAAACCAATGATTTAACTATTACCTATAAAAATGGAGATGTAAAAAAAGCTCAAAAAGAAATTGAAACGTCTTTGACTCAAACGCTCTCCAATTATGGAGTAGATAAAACAGCTCTCGCCAATACAAATATTGATGTCAAAACTAATACTGGCTTTTGGTTTTGGCTAGGCACAATTTTACCATTTTTATTACCAGTATTATTTATTATCTTTTTCTTTTGGTATTTATCTCGCCAAGTCAAAGGAGCTGGAATGCAAGCCTTTTCTTTTGGTCAATCCAAAGCTCGTATTACTGATCCGAATGATAAAAATAATAAAGTGACATTTAAAGATGTAGCTGGTTGTAAAGAGGCTAAAGAAGAATTGAAAGAAATTGTAGATTTTCTTAAAAGCCCAAAAAAGTTTTTGGATATCGGGGCTCGAATTCCAAAAGGTGTAATTTTGACGGGGGCTCCAGGGACAGGGAAGACATTACTTGCGCGAGCTGTTGCTGGAGAAGCTGCAGTACCATTTTTCCATTTATCTGGTTCTGAATTCGTAGAAATGTTTGTCGGAGTTGGAGCATCCCGCGTGCGAGATTTATTTAAAATGGCAAAAAAGGCGGCTCCAGCTATTATTTTCGTAGATGAAATTGATGCTATTGGGCGAACCAGGGGAGGTGGTTTTGGTGGAGGCAACGATGAAAGGGAACAAACTTTAAATCAAATTCTTGTTGAGATGGATGGCTTTGAACCAAACGATAAAGTGATTGTGATGGCAGCTACCAACAGGCCTGATGTGCTTGACCCTGCACTTGTTCGCCCAGGACGCTTTGATAGAAAAGTAATTCTTGATTTGCCGGATCGTGCAGACCGTGAAGAGATTTTGAAAATTCATGCGTTACGAAAACCACTAGCAGAAGATATTAATTTGAAATTAATCGCAGAACGTACTCCCGGATTCTCTGGTGCTGATTTGTATTCATTGATGAACGAAGGTGCAATTTTGGCTGCCAGAGAGAATCGCAAGAAAGTTTTCCAATTTGATTTGATTCGAGCAATTGAAAAAGTAATGCTTGGCCCTGAGCGCAAAAGTCATTTGCTTTCTAAAAAAGAAAAAGAAATTACTGCTTATCATGAAGCTGGGCATGCGCTCGTCGCTTCAGTATTACCTTATGCCGACCCAGTACACAAAGTTTCTATTGTGGCTCACGGTTCAGCTGGTGGTTACACTTTGAAATTACCATTGGAAGAACGTCGTTTACAATCTAAAAAAGAATTTATCGATGATATTGCCATGTCGCTCGGTGGCTATTCAGCTGAGAAAATGATTTTTGGTGATATTACGACAGGTCCATCTAGTGATTTACAAGTTGCTACAGATCTTGCTTATGCCATGGTTACCAGATGGGGAATGTCGGATGTGATTGGACCTGTTGCTCTAGTAGGAGATGCTCGCCGAACTCAGTGGGGTGAAGTTATTGAAAAAGAACATTCTGAAACAGTGGCTACGAAGGTAGATGCTGAAGTAAAAAGAATGATGGATGAAGGAATCAAGACAGCTGAAAAAGTTTTGACGGAACACAAAAAAGCATTGGAAGCGATTGCTGATAAGTTGATAGAAGTTGAGACATTAGAGCAAGAAGAATATGAAAAGATAATTATTGGGAATGGAATAACACCAAAGAAAAAGGAAATTATAGCAGAGCCTGAAAAAGTTGTTTAATTAAGAATTATTTTGTAAGATAAATAAATCCGCCCTTAGCTCAGTTGGTAGAGCAATCCGCTTATACCGGATCGGTCCCACGTTCGAGTCGTGGAGGGCGGACAAAAATGGATAAAATAAATCTCGAAAATCCAATAGTTTGTTTAATAACTGGACCAGCTGGGGCTGGTAAGTCTACTGTTTCGCGCTCACTTGCAGAAAAGTTTGAAAAAAGTGCAGTTGTTAATGTAGATAGTTTACGAAATAGTATTATTGGGGGGAGAGTAAAACCATGGCCACACAGCGAAGAGGTTGATAGACAGATGGCATTAGCTGCAAAAAACGCGTGCTTGCTAGCGAATAATTTTTTGGATTCGGGGTTTAGTGTGATCATAGATGATGTTATTGGTAAAAAATTATTGAATCAATATAAAGATTTTTTTCCCAACATAAAAATTTTTTTACTCTTGCCATCAGTGGACACTTTGTTAAGTCGTTTTGACAATAGGGGAGATGATGCAGAATTACGTAAACGAACAGAAGATTTACATGAAAAATTTACATCACGTAAAGATGAACTTGATTGGCAAGTTGTAGATTCAAGTAATCAAACAGTGGAAGATACGGCAGATCAAATTTTTATAGAGTTAATAAAATAGTGGTTTTACTCAAAATGAAATTCACTAGTTTTTTCTTTTACTTTCTGTTTCAATAGGGGATATTTTGAAAGCTCATGATCTTCATTTATTAAACGAATTGCTTCAGTGCGGGCGGCTTCGACGTGATTTTTTTTGAGAAATTTTTGTGAAAATATGTTATAATGTATGTATGTCACCGCTTATGAAAAAAACTTTGTTTTGGGATACGGATATAAATAAGCTTGATTTATCAAAGCATAAACGCTATATCATTGAGCGGATTTTGAAATTTGGAGATTTTGAAGATTATAGTTGGCTTAAAGGTATTTATTCTGAAAATCAAATAAAAGAAGTTATTAAAAGAGATAGAAGCGAATTAGATAAAAAATCTTTAAATTTTTGGTCTAATTTTTATAATGTAATTTAATAATTATGTATTCGGAAACTTTAAGTAAAGAAACAGCTCTTGTTTTAAGAAAAATAAAAGATACAGTACCAAATTTTTATTTAGCTGGTGGTACTGCGTTGGCACTTGAGTTTGGTCACCGTATTTCAGTCGATCTTGATTTTTTTTCTGAAAATATTTTTTCTACCCCATTATTAGTTGAAAAATTAAATAATATTGGGAAACTTAAAATTGAAGACCAAAGTGAGGATACATTTAATGGAACACTTGATGGAGTAAAAATAAGTTTTTTTTATTATCCATACCCAATTCTTTTTAATAAAAAGAATTATGAAGGAGTAGCATTGGCAGATGAGCGAGATATTGCTGCTATGAAAATTCAAGCAATATCTGGTCGTGGTAGTAAAAAGGATTTTATTGATTTGTTTGAGCTTTTAAGTAAGTTTTCTTTATCTGATATTTTAAAGTTTTTTAGCGAAAAATATATAAAATATAATTATAATATGCTTCATATTTTAAAGAGTTTAGATTATTTTAATGATGCTGATTCGGATCCCGAGCCAGTGTATCTTAAACCAATTTCTTGGGGCGGAGTTAAGCTAAATATTAAAAAAGTAGTAAATGAATATATAAAATCACAGGTTTAATTTATTCAAAGTGGAACTCAGAAACTTTCTGATGTACTTTAGTTTTTAGAAGGGGATATTGTGAAAGTTCCGGGTCTTCGGCAATCAGTCGGATGGCTTCGGTGCGGGCGGCTTCGACCATCTTTAGGTTTTTAATGGCTTCCATGCCAATGTCGGTGATGCCCCATTGTTTGGTGCCTCCTAGTTCTCCAGCACCTCGCAAAGTCAAATCAAGTTCGGCAAGTTCAAAACCATTTTTAGCGGTTTTCAAAGCTTTTAATCTATCAATAGTTTTTTGAGATTTTGCTTCAGCAAAAACATAACAATAGGCTTGATCGTTGCTACGAATAACTCGTCCACGAAGTTGGTGCAGTTGTGCCAGGCCAAAACGTTCTGCTCCTTCGATAATAATGACGGTAGCATTCGGCACATTCACTCCGACTTCTACCACTGAGGTTGCACACAAGATATTTATCATTCCACTCGTAAAATCTTTCATAACTTTTTCTTTTTTTTCTTTAGTCATTTTTGAATGAAGAACTCCAATTTCATATTCTTGGAAAATTTCATTTTTCAAACGTTTAGCTTCGGCAATAGCAGATTTTGCAAGGACCGCCATTTCTTTTTCAGGATCAGGTTCATTAATTCTAGGACAGATGACATAAAGTTGTCTACCTTTTTCTAATTCTTCACGAATTTTTTCATAAGTTTCATCACGTTTATCGGGAGTAATAATTTCAGTAATGATTTGTTTTCTGCCCGATGGCATTTCATCAAGGAGTGACAAATCTAAGTCGCCATAAATTGTTAGAGCGAGAGTCCGTGGGATGGGTGTCGCCGTCATAGAAAGTAAATGCGGAGCGATATTGTCTTTGCGAACTAATTTTCTGCGTTGCTCGGTACCAAAGCGATGTTGTTCGTCTATTACGACCAAGGCTAAATTTTTAAATTTCACAGTTTTTTGAATGAGGGCATGAGTGCCGATTAAAATTGGAATTTCACCATTTGCAACCCATTTCAAAAGTTGAGCTCTGGAAATATTTGTTGAATTTTTGGCACCAAAAGACATATCCTCCGTCGCTCGCACTCCGTCCTGGGAGGGTAAGTTCTTTCTGTTCGCAGCGAAGGCTCCTCGAGATATATCTTTAGGCGCCAGAATCTGTGGTGTCACCTTAGATGGGAATTTTTTGCAACCGCTACCAGTGATGAGAGCTATGTTGATAGGAAGATGGCGGAAGTATTGAATGAAGGATTCAAAATGTTGTGAGGCCAAAATTTCAGTTGGAGCCATATAAGCGACTTGTAGATTTCCAAAGTTTTGTCCACTAGGACGTTGATTAACAGCTACATAGGCTGCTGTTGCAGCTACAGCTGTTTTACCAGAACCGACATCGCCTTCTAAAAGTCGAGACATTGGGAAAGTTTTCGCCATGTCTTCTAAAATAGTAGTGATAGATTTGTTTTGAGAATTAGTAGGAGTAAACGGAAAACGTTTTAAAAATTCTTCTACATCTTTTTTTGCGGGGGTAATTTGGAATGATTTATTTTTTCGATATTCTAGTTTATCATGTTGGCGCTCGAGTTGGATACAAAAAACTTCTTCAAAAGCAAAACGTTTTCGGGCACTTTCTGCGTCACGTACATTTTTGGGTTTATGAATCCAAACAAGGGCAGTTTGAAGTTTTGGTAAATGATATTTTTTTAGAATATCTTCTGGAATATAGTCTACTAAATTATCTAAAGTTTTATCTTTTAAGATTTTTTCTATGGCGTGGTAAAACCATTTTGAAGTTATCCCTTTTGTTTCGTGGTAAATAGCATATGAAAATCCTTGATTATTATCTTCCTTTTTTTTATTAAATAAGGTGTCATGGGAATCTATCGGCAGACTTGGAGTTTTTTCAAATTCTGGATTGGCTAAATATTTCCCGTATTTACTTTCAGTTACTTTTCCAGTCAATTTCACAGTATCTCCTTCGTGAATCATTTTTGCTAAATAGGCTTGATGAAACCAAGTAATTTTTATTTTTCCAGACAAGTCCTCGATCTCTGCTTCGCCCCTCGACGAAAAGCTCGGGGCGACCCTGAGTTTTTTATCGAATGGGTCGCCCATAGGGATTTTTGAACGATAACCTTTTTTGGTTTTTAATTTTGAGATTTTTCCGTAAACAGTAGCAGTTTCTCCCTCGACAAGTTCGCTAATTTTTTTTATTTCACTGATATCAGAATATCGAACAGGGAAGTGAAACAGTAAATCTGCCACAGAAAAAAGCTTTAACTTTTGTAAAGCTTTTTTTTGGTTGATATCCAAGCGAAATTGTATCTCGAGTTTATCGCTAAGTTGCATTTAAGATCCAATCAAATCCCTAACTTTTTTTGCAAGTTCATCTAAGGTGAAATTTGATTTAATCATAAATTCACTAATGCCGAGTTTTGTAGCTTTTTCAATATCTTTTTGTTCAGAGCAATTTGAAAAGACAACAACTGGAATTGATAACAAGGATTTGTCTTGTCGAATTTTTTCTAAAATCATAAAACCATCTACTCCAGGTAGTAGTAGGTCGAGCAGAATAAGGTCAATCTTAGGATTTTCAGCCATTACCTTAAAGGCTTCTACGCTTTCAGAAGCGGCTAACACATTATAACCTTCTTTTTTAAGTTTGGTTGCTTCAAGACCTTGTAAAAAATTGTCATCTTCAATTGTAAGTATTGTTTTCATAATATGACTATATTATACTACTACCAAAAAAAACTGCAAATTAATAGATTGGTAACCTAAAGAAAAAAGTAGTACCATTTCCTTGTTTGCTTTCGAAATAAATTTTACCACCATGTTCTTCAATAATTTTTTTAGTATCAAAAAGTCCGATGCCCGAGCCCATGGCTTCCTTTTTTTCTGCATTTTCATCACGAAAAAATTTTTCAAATATCCGACTTTGACCAAGAGTAGATATTCCAATTCCAGTATCTTTGATGGAGACTTGAATCATTTTTTCTATTTCTTTAATCGAAATAAAAACTTTTCCGTTTTGATTGTTGTATTTAATTGCATTTTCGATTAAGTTTTCTAGAACGATTCTCAGTTTTTCTCTATCACCCCGGACTGGTTTAGGCTTCTCATTTGGCGTCAAGAATATTATTTCAATTCCACAGGCATGAGCTTCACCAGAAAAATCAAAGATACAACTATCGATTAGTTCTAGTAAGTCAACTTTTTCGAAAACCGGTTCTTTTTCTGCAATATCTTCGCTTTTATTGATTAATAAAATTTCACTAACTTTTTTGATTGCTCGTTCATTACTTTCATAAGCTTTTCTTAATAAATTTTCTTGCTCGGTAGTTAATTTGCCTAAATCACCATCTAAAAACATTTTGATAATCCATTTGAGAGCTGAAAGGGAAGTCCGGATTTGATGGGTTCCGACGGAAACAATATCAGATTTTGCACTGCCGGTTTTTAACAATCTTTCATTCTCTGCTGTAAGAGAAGAAATATCAGATTCTTTATTCATCTATATATTATACCTTTTTTGTTGTATTCATCAAATATTAATCATCTTCAAGTAGAATAATTTTATGTTAAAAATAGAAACAATAGCTCCCAATTTCGAATTAAAAGATCAGTTTGGTGAAAGTCACACCTTAAAAGAACACCAAGATTCTTATGTTTTGGTGTATTTTTATCCGAAAGATGATACTCCTGGTTGCACCAAAGAAGCCTGTGTCATTCGAGACATGTATCAAGATTTTGAAAGTAATGGAGTAAAAGTTTTTGGCATTAGTGCCGATTCAGTGGAAAGTCATAAAAAGTTTGCCGAAAAATATGATTTACCTTTTACTCTTTTATCTGATCCAAAAAAAGAAATTATTAAAGCCTATGGTGCCAATGGACATTTTTTTACAAAAAGAATTTCGTATTTGCTGGCTCCGGGGAATATAATAATAAAAACCTATCCAAAAGTAGACCCAGCTCATCATGGGGCTGAGATATTGAAAGATATTTACGCATTAAAAAAAGAATAAAAACCCTCTTTTATTTGAAAGCAAAAGCCAAGAGTACAATAGTCAAAGCATTGAGAACAACTAGTGCGATTATCAATGCTGTTTTTGAATGCATTGTATTTTGATTCATTAAAATATAAACTGTGTAGATTATTGCCACAATGGCTGCTCCTAGAAAATTTCCTTTTATCATAATTTTGATTTAGCGAAATCATGTCGCGCAACCGTCCTATAAGCGCGACGAGTTAAATTAATAAAACCTTCGACACTTTAATTATACCATTTTAAATTGCGGATGAGGTGGGATTCGAACCCACGGTCCTTTTTAAAGGGACGGCGGTTTAGTAAACCGCTACCTTAAGCCACTCGGTCACTCATCCAATTTATCTAACAAAACCAATATAGCATAAAATGGTAAAAATTGTAAAACATGCTAAAGTAAATAGGCATGAAGGGAGCCGTGGGAGAGTGGTCTAATCTACCTCTTTGCTAAAGAGGCAGGGGATAAAACCCCTCGCGAGTTCGAATCTCGCCGGCTCCGCAAATTAAAATTTTGTCCCGAGGAATTACTCAAAAAACTTTTCAGTTTCTTTTTTGGCGTCTTCTTTTTTAATTAAAATATTTTCGGCTAAAGAAAGTAGGGGAAGTTTTTTAGATTTTTTACCAAGCAACAAAAGGAGGGAGGGGAGAGAGATTAAACCTTCACTTTTAGTAGAAGCAACACCTGCGGTACAAATTTCTACCCCAGTTTTTTTATTTTGTGAATATTCACAAGAGGAGGTGGCCACGAAATCAGCCAAACCAGAAACACCTAAAATTATTTTTTTATCTAGTTTTAAAATTTTACTTATTTGAAGCATTTCATTTATAGCTTCTGCCGAAATATAACCTTTAACATTTTTACTTTTTTCTATGGTTTCTATAATACTGACAATCAAGGTATAAACATTTTTCAAAACTCCCGCCATTGCTACTGAATGAACTTTTTTGGAATATTCTAATTTTAGATTACTACTTACGAAAAGTTTTGAAATTTCAGCAAAAACATTTTTGTCTGTAGAGGCGAGTACTGCGAAACTTTTTTCATTGTTTATTATTTCCTCGGCGAACATTGGACCAGAAAGTAAGGCATATTTTTGTTTTTTTAAATTTTTTTCAATCAATTCGTCAATGCTATTTTTTGAAATTGCTTCCAAACCTTTAGCGACTGAAATTATAATAGTATTCTTTTTAAGAAATGGTTTGATTTCAAGCAAAGCTTGCCCAGTATGCCAAGAGGGTAGACATAGAAAAACAAAATTAGCATTTGTAGTGCAATCTTTTAAAGTTTTACCACTTTTATTTTTTAATGGATCGTTGTCATAAATATCTATTAAACATTTATCATGCTTGGTAGCAGAAGCTTGATTTAATAAATGTAAAATTGCTTCTCCGATTTTGCCATTTCCCATTATAACTATTTTTGTATTTTGCATAGAAATATTATAACTTTATTTTCTTTAATTTGGAAATTTTTTTATTATTTACATATATTGTATTTCTAAATAAAATGTATTAAAATTAGGTATGGTTTATTTTATAACGTTTTTGCTTCTTGTACTAGCTGCTCTATTTTCGGGACTTAACTTGGGCTTGATGAGCCTCGGTCCACATGAGTTAAAAAGAAAAGCAGAGTTGGGGGACAAGCGAGCCAAGAAAATATATACCGTCAGGAAGAAAGGTAATTTATTATTAGTAACTTTATTATTAGGTAATGTTGGAGTCAATGCTGCAATTGCATTATGCCTGGATTCAGTTATGAGTGGAGTTGTTGCGGGCATTGTGTCTACTCTTTTAATAACTGTTGTTGGGGAAATAGTTCCTCAAGCGATTTTTTCAAGATTTGCCTTGAATTTAGGTTCAAGAGTTGTTTGGCTTGTCCGAGTATTTATTATTGTTCTTTATCCTATCGCTGGACCAATTGCTTGGGTTTTAAACAAAGCTTTTGGAGAAGAACTTCCAACAATTTATTCTAAAAAAGAATTAGTTGAAATTATTTCTGAACATGCTGAAAGTAAAAATAGTGGGATTCGAGAAGATGAAGAAAGAATAGCCAGAGGAGCTTTTACTTTTGGCGAGAAAAAAGTTAAAGAAGTTATGAGTCCTCGTTCTGCAGTAGTTTGTTTAGACATTGAAGAAAAATTAGATTTGAAAAAAATTAATTTATTGATGAAACATGGCTATTCTCGTTACCCAGTAATTGATAAAGAAAACGACAGGGTAGAAGGTATTTTATATACGCACGATATTATCGGTTCAAAAAATATCAATAAATTTGTGCAGGATGTTTATGTAAAAAAAGTATATTTTATTAATGAGGACGAAAGTTTAGACATTGCTTTAAACGTTTTTATTAAAAAAAGAGAAAAAATGTTCATCGTGGTAAATGAATTTGCTGAATATGTCGGAGTAGTCACAGCCGAGGATATTTTAGAAGAAATAGTCGGCAAAGAAATCGTAGATGAATTTGATGAATATGATGATGTTCGAAAAGTAGCTGAACAAAAAATTAAAAATTAAAAAATGTCTGATATGAATAATTTATCTATAGTTGTTTTTTGCATTGATTATCGTTTTTGGCCAAAAGCCTTGCCATTGTTGAAAGAAAAATACGGAGATTTTGATTTAATCGAAATGGCAGGAGCTAGTAAAAATTTAATTGCTCCACTTGAAGTGGAAGACAAAAAAACTCTTTTGGAAAATATTAAAATTTCAATAGAATTACATAAACCAAATAGGATAATATTGACCAATCATCTAGATTGCGGAGCTTATGGTGGAAGTCAAAAATTTAATTCAAAAGAGATAGAAATTGAATTTCATAAAAATGAACTTCGAGAAGCGAAAAAAATTGTCCAAAAAGAATTTCCTGGGATGATAGTCGAAACAGAATTTATTTCAAAAGATGCGTTGGGGGAAATAGTATTACTTTAATTTTATGTTATAGTAAAAGTATGACTTTTTGGGATAAAATAAAACAAAAAATTTGGCGGGGGATTTATCGTTTTTTCCCAACATTACAAAAGTGGCTTTTGAAAGAACATTTGATTTGGCATCAAGATAAAAAACAACGATACCATATTGGCTGGCTAGCACCGGGGAAAACCTTGGAAGGTTTAAAAAGGCATTTGCATACTAAATGGGGTTTTGGCAATCACTTTGTCGCTTGGACTGACGAAAATCAAGTTTTGAGTTGGCGAAAATTAGCTGATTTTAATGATCAATATCATTTGCGAGTTTTTGCGAATGGTGAAATTCGTGGACATTATGAACTGACTCCTGAAGCACATCCGTTGGATCATTTTATGGAAAGGGGGGAGATAGAAAAGAAAGCCGATTTTTTGAAATTTTTGGGAGAATTTTGCGTGCAGAAAAAACATATTTCGCATTTAGTCATGGACAAAAATGCTTACAATCCAGATTCAGAAATTACTATTGATAAAATAAAATAACTTATGAATTTTGATCAGTCAAAAAAAATAGAAAATAAAATTATTCCTGAAAATAAAATAAAGAAAGGAGTTGATTCTATTTTTAAAAAAAATGTTGAATTGGCTAAAATAGGAACGAAAGAACAATATTCAAAATATTTAGATACAATATTTCCTGAAAGTAAGCTTAAAGAAATTGGTTATCATAATGGTGAGATGAAAAAATTTCCAGAAAATACTGGTATGTCCTTTTTTACCGATTCGTTAAAAGCCGCAAACAAATTTTTAGATTTTAAAGATAAAGATTGGAAAGAAAATAGTGATATAAAAAGAAGTTCTGCTGTTTTTAATATAAAAAATCCAAAAATATACAAGCGTTTCCTTGGACAATCATCTTATGATTTAGGTAGCTTTGATGGTTCAGAAAATAATATAAGAAAATTAACTGCAGAAGAAATTTTTAAAAATGGTGGGGAAATTCCTGATTCAGAGTTTTTTTATAGAAAAATATATAGAGATTCATTAATAAAGGAAGGTTATGATTCTATAATTACAGGACCAGATGATTGGTTATCTACTGGAGATTTTCCTTACTCAAAACAATTTATATTATTTAATTTACAACAAATACATATATTAGGGTCAGAAGAGGATTTAAAAAAATTCAAAGAATTTGTTTCCCAAAATAAAGAAAAATAGTTTATTCCATCTTCGATTCTGGTAAAACTAAATCCCAGAGTTTTCCTGCTACGTTGTTTGGCTTACCAAAGAGAGGGTAGTGGTGCAGGTCTATGAAGGGGCAGGAATTGCATTCTATAATTCCCGAGTGGGGTTGTTCGGTCCAAGGTTTTGTAATGTCGGGCATAATGAAATCTACTCCGACGAGTGGGTCTTTTAAAAATCTTCCCAAATGCTCTAACATTTTTACATTTTCCGGATGAGTGATATCGGTCACTTCGGTTGTCGTTCCGCCACAACCTCGAGAAGTTTTTTGAGAAAAAGTTATAACTTTATCTTTTTCGACGATATCTTCCATTTTAATATTTTGGCGAGCCAGTTCTACTTCGGCTTCTTTGTCAATAATTATTTTATGGAAAATAGGTCCAGTACGTTCAGACCTTTCATTTTCTTTATCTAATAATTCTCGTAAGGTGTGGATGCCATCACCCGAAACTGCTGGTTGATCGCGTCTGACGACCCCAACTAATTTTTCACCGACCAAGGTTCCTCGGAAAAGAGCACCAGTTAATTCTTCTTCCACAATTACAAAAGGAGAAAGTTTTTTAGCTTTTTTAAATCCGAGAAGCAAGGCTTCTGGAGTCTCGATATGGATCGTTGTATGGCGACTTCTCGATCCTAAGTTTGGTTTAGTGATTACTGGTTTGTCGATATTATTAAAAATTTTTAAAGCTTGATGCTTGGTCCAAGCAACACCACCCCTCGCAACTGGAATGCCTTCTTTTAAAAATTTCTTTTTCATAATGCCTTTGTCGTCCATCCAATTTAGGGCTTCAGATTCTTCTTCTTCGGTGCGAGGCAGAGCATCAAAATTTATTTTCTTGCCTTTGTATTCGGCTACGAAAATATCTCGCACTAAGCCCATTTCAAATTCTTGCATTTTTATTCCACGTCTTTTTGCTTCATCCCAAAAACATTTAGTCCGCCAAGTATCTTTATTATCAGCACAATCGACAAAATGTCCGAAGTGGAGGAAGGTCATTGTTTTTAAAAAAGGCATCGTAACTCCCTTTGAAATTTTTTCAGTAGTATTTTTAAAAAAGAGTTCCATAAAATCAAAAAATGGTTGAGATATCCAACCTAAAAGGACCGAAGTATAAGCAATAAAATGGTTTTCTTGTGCTGGTTCACAATCTTTGCAATGTTTCATGTGAAGATTATAGCATATTTTTTTAGTGGGCAATGGTGAAAGCGATAATTTTTTTGGCACCGGCTTGTTTTAGAATTTTACGAGCTTCAGATAGCGTGGCTCCAGTAGTTGTGACGTCATCTATTAAAATAATATTTTGCCCTTTTATTTTTTCAGGATTTTTTATGGCAAAAGAGCCTACAATATTTTTTAAACGTTTATTTCTGTCTTTTAACTTGGCTTGGTGTTCAGTATCTTTTGGTTTGATTAAAATATTATTTTCTAACCTTAAAGTTTTTGCCAAATCTAATTTTATTATATGTTTACATAAAAGCTCCGCTTGATTAAAACCTCTTTCTCTTTTGCGGGCAGGAGCTAGTGGTATGGGAATTAAAATTGGTTCACGAAAATTTTTAAATACTGACAAATCTTCCAATTCTTCAATAATTCTGCCATACATAATTTCTGCAAAAATTTTGGCTAAGTTTCTTTTTCCTTTATATTTTAAAAACCAAATAGCACTCTTGATCGGGGGATGTCGATAATCATATAAAGTATAAATCCAGTTATTTTTTTCTAAATCTGTTCCGGGAGCTTTTAGAAGGCAATCTAGGCAAAAATCGCTACCATTTTTCCCACAGGCTATACAACTAACAGGATAAATTATGTTTAGGATAGTGTTTAAAAATCGCATCTATGTTATAATTATAAAGCATTTTAATATAAAATAAAATGGATAATCCTTTTAAGAAAATTTTAGATTCGGCTTCTGGTTTTTTAGGTGGTAATACTAGTGAGAGCGCTGTTGGGATAGATATTGGTTCCTCGGCAATTAAGATAGTTGAGATTAAAAAAAAGGCAGGCAAAGCGATGCTCGAAACTTACGGGGCAATTTCTCTCGGACCATATTCGGAACTCGATTTAGGTAGAGTCACCAACTTACCAGCCGAGAAAATTGTTGAAGCTTTGAAAGAAGTTTTGAAACAATCAGGCGTAGCGACCACGACGGCAGCTTTGTCTATTCCGGTTCAAGCTAGTTTAATTTTTACGATTGAATTGCCACCCCAAGTCAAAGAAAGTGAAATTCCAAATATTGTGCCGACTGAGGCTCGTAAATATATTCCAGTGCCTATCAACGAAGTATCGCTCGATTATTTTTTATTACCTAAAAAAGAGCCAACTTTTGAGGAAGCCAACAATCCAGAAGTGCCTATGACGAATAATGAAAAAAGTGAAGTTTTGGTAGTGGCGATTCAAAATGATGCTATTGCTAAATATCGTTCCATTGTTTCTGAATCCAAGTTGGAAGCAGGATTTTTTGAAATTGAAATTTTTTCATCTATTCGAGCCAACTTAGAGCACGAGCTTTCTCCAGTATTGTTGATGGATTTTGGTGCTTCCCGAACCAAACTTTCTTTGATTGAATTTGGCACAGTAAAAAGTTTTCATATTGTTTCTCGAGGTGGAGCAGATATTTCTGATGCTATTTCGAAATCTTTAAATATTCCTTTTGCTAAAGCTGAAGAGATGAAAAAAGAATTCGGCTTATATGAAAATCCAGCAGAAAAAAGTTTAGTTGATATTATCAAAATTCATACTGATTATATTTTTTCTGAGACCAATAACGTTTTGCTCAATTATGAAAAAAAATACGGGCGGACTATCAGCAAGGTTATCTTGACTGGTGGGGGAGCACTCTTGAAAGGATTGAAAGAAACTGCCGAAAATAATTTCCGAGCAGAAGTACAAATCGGTCATCCATTTGCCAAAGTCAACGCTCCAGCTTTCTTGGAAAAAGTTTTTGAAAACGTCGGCCCAGAATTTGCTGTGGCTCTCGGCTTGGCATTAAGAAAACTTCAATAGAGCTTGACTTTTAAACCTTAATATGCTACTATCTAAATAGTTTTTGTACCTTGAAAATACTTATGTTTTTGGTTTTTAGATTGGGAATTAGAATTATTTTACTCATCAGTTTTTTGGTGGTTAAAATAATTCTAATTCTAAATATAAATAAATAAGTTAAGTAATTTTAAAAAACAAAAACTATGAAAAAATTAATCTCAATGTTTCAGGAGAGGCTTGATGTCTCTAAGCAAAATGCTATCACGAGAGTGATATTATTTCTTACCTTAATCTTGTGTTTTGCTGCCACAATTGTAATTACTGTTTGGATTTTTCCTTATCACTCCAGTTATCCAACTAGCAATATAAAATTGCCTGCTGGAAATTATGAAGTTGCTATGAAAATTTCAGAACAAGGAATTCAGTTAAATGAAAAGCAATTCTATCAAAAGACCTCTTCCGTGAGTGACACCATTTTTATTTTTGTTTTTAATAATGGAAATGCTACATTTATGACTAACATAAATAGAACCATTTTTTATTGTAAAAGACAAATAGCTGAAATACCATTTTTTTATGAGGCAAAAAATGTAGAATTTAAAAATGGTATTTTAACATTTGAAGAAATAAGAAGTACTACAGCAATGATTTTGGCAGGAATCATTTTACCATTTTTATTTCTTCTCGTACTTTCAGGGCTTATCTTGAATACTGAAAGTAAGAAAGATGGTTATGGGTATAATGATAAGCATAAATTCGAACAAAAGTATAAAGAGGTATTTTAAAAGGTTAAAATTTATAAAAGCAGTTTGCATTTTATGCAGACTGCTTTTTTTTATTTCTTTTTTAATTACTTATTAGTATTTTTAAAAACAATTTTCTTCCTATAAAAAATTACAAGAACAAGTAAAAAGTCTAAAAATGTTATTGCTATTAAATAGGTTGAAGTTAATAAACTATATTTACTAATACAGAAAATAGCTAATAAATTTGATAGAGTAAAAAATATCCAAGTGGATAGTGTCTCACTCCAAGGTTCTTGATAGGTTTTTCTTAAAGTTGGATAGAAACCAAATAAATCTATTAAGGTAACCATAAGAATTGAAATTAATGGTTGTTTTAATTTCCACCAAACAACTATTGAAAGAAGAGCTAAAATAAAAACTATTTTATCGCTTTTGGTAATATTTTTTGTACCATATTTAAAAGAAAAAGCGAAAACGATTAGGACAGTAATAACTCCAAATATTAGCTGAAAAATTGCCAAACCTCCAAAACCATAATAAATTCCTGCCGCAGCGATTCCTTGAGTAATAGCCCAAATGAGCCAAGTATATGCGTGTGGTTCTGTTTTTCTTTTTAGGATATCGCGAAGGTATGGGATATAAGCAATTATTTGGAGTATTAAAGAAATTATTAAAAGAATCATTTTAACCATATATTTTATATTATAACATTTGTTAGTAGCAAAGCGACAAAAAAACTTGAAAATTTTAGAGACTTTTAAATCAAATAAGGAATTAGGAAAGTTATACACAATTTGCTTCACTAAAAGTTGTTTTTGTAATAGTAGGTTTCTGTTTATATGTTTGATTAAATATATTTATGGAAAAAGATTTTGACGGATGGAATAAATTAAAGAAAGAAATAGATATTCGCAATCCGATTTATGTATCTGAGAGAGATATTTGGTTTTGTTCTGTTGGTATAAATGTTGGTAGTGAACAAAGTGGCAAACATGAATTATTTGAAAGACCAGTTTTAGTTGTTAAAACTGTCACAGTAAATACTTTTATTGGAGTACCTTTAACTTCAAATAAAAAGAAAGGTTCCTGGTATGTAGAGATAGAATCAACTGACTCTTCAGCTATTATTTCTCAAGTTAAGTTATTTGATACTCGACGATTAGCCCGTAAAATAACTAATATTTCGATTGAAGAATTTGAAATTATAAAAAAAACTTTAAAAGATTATATTTAAGGTAAACAACGAAACCCCCTTACGGGGGTTTCTCGGAGGCCGAAGCCAAAGTTATTTATATGGTAGCAAAATGAAAATCAAAAGTCAAGTTAAAAAGTAGAAAACTTTTTGGTTAGAATGAATCAAGTATAAGATTGTAAAGTTATACACAATTTGCTTCACTAAAATTTGTTTTTGTAATATAATTAGGAGAGTACAATGGAATCCCGTTAGAAATTTCAAAAAGCTTGAAAAACGGGACATTATTATTAGAGTAAATATATTAAATAGATTTCTAACGGGATGGAACCAAATTTTCAAACATCATTTATACCTAAAGCACCAATGGTAGAGAAGCGTGCTATGCCTTCTCGGCCAACAAGTCTTTTGACTGTCATTTCGATTTTTATTTTTTTTGCCGTGATTATCGCTTCCGGCGGACTTTATTTTTACAAAGGTGTTTTGGCTAAAAATATTACCAGTATGAGTGCACAATTAACTTTAGCTAAAAATAGTTTTGAGCCAGATCAAATTACTCGTTTGCAAGTTCTCGACAAACGTCTTCGAGCCTCCGAGAATTTATTAAACGGTCATATTTCTATTTCTCCAATTTTTGAAGCACTGCAGGCTTTGACGATGAAAACTGTTCGCTATACCAAATTCAGTTACAGTTTTAACGACAAAGGCAAAGTAGATGTAAAAATGAGCGGGCAGGCGATTGGCTATCGTTCTATCGCTTTGCAGTCTGATCTTTTCGGCACCAACAAAGATATCATTGATCCAGTTTTTTCTAATCTTTCCCTTGATGATAAAGGCAATGTGCTTTTCGATTTAGAGTTTTCGGTCGACCAAAATTTTGTTAATTATAAACAAATGCTTTCGACAGAAAGTACGACGAATTAATTATGTTTAGATATGTTACCCCCATCATTTTAATAGGTTTAGCTATCGCCGGATTCTTTGTTTTTATTAATCCACTTTATGGAGATATTTCTACTTTGCGTACCCAAGCAACTTCTTACAATCAGGCACTCGACAATTCTAAAGCATTAGAAACAGAGCGTGATGCACTCACTCAAAAATACAATGCGATGGATCCCGATAATATTGCCAAGCTTCAAAAACTTCTGCCCGACAACGTAGACAACATTCGTTTAATTTTAGAAATTGAAGGCGTAGCCTCACCTTATGGCATGACGTTAAAAAATGTGAAGTATGATACAACACCAACCGATACCACAATTTCCAATAATCCTACAACTGTAGCAAAAAATTCAAATAGCGATTACAGTACTTGGAATTTAGAATTTTCTACAACTGGTACCTATAGCAATTTCTTGAATTTTATTCAAGACTTAGAAAAGAATTTAAGAATTGTTGATATTTCTTCAATAGATTTTTCTTCAAATACTGGTGGAGCTGTCGGTCCAAATTTAAATCCAAACTCCTTAAGCACTTACACTTATACATTCAAGGTCAAGACTTATTATTTAAAAGGTTAATATTATGAGTTCAAAAATAAAAAACATAATAATCTTTATAGTAGTGGCAGTAGCCTTGATTTTAATTTATGTATTTTTCTTGAAACCTTCTATCCCAGTAGCTAATCTAACTACTACGTCTAGTTCTTCATCCACTACGGCAGATACAAGTTCGGCTTCTGCTACCGGTGCAGATTTTTTGACAGTTCTTTTGAATGTTAAAAATATTAAATTAGACGATACTATTTTTTCTGATTCTGCTTTTAGTACACTCCGAGATTCCAGCATTACTCTTACTCCAGATGGCACCCAAGGTAGACCAAATCCGTTTGCTCCGATTGGTACCGATGTACTACCTACTCCAGATGCTACTGTTTCTCCAAGTGTTTTACTGCCGACAGATAACTCTGGTTTACAAGGGACGATCGGACTTCCAGCTGACACCACCGACACTACTTTGAATCCACCAGCACCATCTCCAACCCCAGCTCCAAGCAAGAAAACAAAGTCTGCTACCAATTAAATTATTTATGAGTCCCGTTAGAAATCTTTTAGTTAATTAAAATTACAAAACATGGTATAATGTTTTTAGGTTTATGATTTTATTATTAGGTTAGCTTAACTACGAAAATCTAAAGATTTTCTATTTCTAACGGGATGAGTTTTTTAGAAGAATTAGCTAGAAAAAAAATAATAACTGAAAATCAAATTGGCGAAATTAAAAATATTGCCGAGGCTAAATTTGATGGTGAAATAGATTCGGCTTTGATTGAGCTCGGTATTTCAGAAGACCAAATTTTAGAAAATAAAGGAGAATATTTTGGGATTCCAATCAAAAAAGTTAGTGCAAAAAGTTTATCTTTTAATTTATATAAATATATTCCAGAAGATTCTGCCCGACTTTATCACTTCGTGCCGATTGCTTTTACCGAAGGTATTTTAGAAGTTGGAGTGATTGATCCAGAAAACATTCAAGCGATGGATGTTTTGCAATTTATTTCTAATAAACAAGGAATTCCTTTTAAAATTTTTCTAATTAGTAAGAGCGATTATGATGCAGTGCTCGAAGGGTATAAAGGTATTTCGAGCCAAGTTACCGAGGCACTGGATCAATTAAATCAAGATGAAGTTATTGATGCCAAAAGTATTAATGAATCTGCCAACTTAGAAAAAGATATTAAAAATATTAAACCAGGTGAAGAAGCTAAAATTGTTGAAGATGCTCCAGTTATTAAAATCGTGGCTGTTATCCTGCGGAATGCAATTGAGGGTGGTGCTTCCGATATTCATATCGAAAATTCTGGTGACAAAGTAAAAGTGCGTTATCGAGTCGATGGCACCCTGCACACTTCGATTACTTTGCCACCGAGTGTTTATAGTGGAGTAGTAGCTAGAATAAAAATCCTTTCCAAACTTCGCTTGGATGAAAAACGTAAACCACAAGATGGATCTTTCAGTGCCAATATCGATGGTCACAAAATAGATTTTCGTGTTTCCACTATGCCTGCCTATTATGGAGAAAAAGTTGTCTTGCGTATTTTGGATTCAGATAGGGGGGTCAAACCACTTGATCAACTTGGTTTATCAGAAAGAAATTTGAAAATGGTTCGCGAAGCGATGAATCGACCTTATGGACTTGTCCTAATCACTGGTCCGACTGGTTCTGGAAAATCTACCACTTTGTATTCAATGATGAATGAACTTGATAAAGATAAATTAAACATTGTCTCTTTAGAAGATCCGATCGAGTATCATATGCCCGATGTAAATCAATCTCAAATGATGCCAGAAATTGGTTACGATTTTGCCAACGGACTTCGTTCTATTTTACGTCAAGATCCGAATGTTATTATGGTTGGAGAAATTCGTGATAAAGAAACAGCTCAATTAGCTATTCAGGCTGCCTTGACAGGGCATTTGGTGCTTTCAACCTTGCATACCAACAATGCCATCGGGGCTGTGCCGAGGTTGGTAGATATGGGAGTGGATCCATATTTAATTGCCCCGACCTTAGTCCTTTCTATTGCTCAACGTTTAGCAAAACTTACTTTCCCAGAATCTAGAAAATTAGTCCCGATGGACGAGAGTATTAAATTACAAATCGAGGAGCAAATAAAAGATTTACCAGAAGAATATAAAAAAGAAATTGTGATTAAAGATCAAATGTACGAGACAGTTCCTTCGCCGGAATGTCCGACTGGCACCAAGGGTAGAATTGCGGTTTTTGAAATGTTTAAAGTAGATAAAGAAATGCAAGACGTGATTTTGAAAAATCCAATTGATTCTGCTATCTATAAAACTGCCCGTGCCAAAGGCATGCTCATGATGCGCGAAGACGCAATGTT
>CAISUD010000054.1 GCA_903888625.1 uncultured bacterium | reverse complement strand
CTTTGGCGTAGGATGGTTCCCGCTCCCCTTCCGAAATTCAAAATTCGAAATTATTCCTGACTTTATAAACGCTCCTTCTCTCTTACAGTCCTATCGATTTTCAGATTTCAGAAAAGGTACCTGACCCCTTATTCGGCTCTTGAATTGTATTTTTCAAGTTAGGTAATATCACTCTTTAAATATTCCCTTAAAAGATCTATGGATTTTTTTAATTTCTCATCAAAATTATTTTTCTTGTTTGCTGGATAATGAATACAATTACGTACAAAGGTTGGCAGTGTTACTTTTGCGTTAGTGTCACTGGGTTTACTTGTGTCCTGAAAGGATTTTGGTATTTTTTTTATTTGTTTGAAATATTGTTCATCAAATGGATTTATACCTATCGTATCCACATGTTTAGTTTCATCTGATTCTTTAGAATTTTTATCTTTTACAAACCAATCTCTTAGTTTATCAAATAACTCATTGTGATATTGTTCATCCAAAATATCAAAAACTTCATATGATACTTCTGCATAGCTTGTCTGTTTTTTGCTTGATTCATCAGCTTCACGCACATTTGTATATTCTTCACTCTTTTCATTCTTTATCTTTTCAACTCTGTAATATCTACCTAGATCTTTTTTATCAATCATGTAGTTTGAATGAGTCGCAAACAAGACAATATTATTTTTATTATTATTTGTAATTCCCACAAGCTGAGTAAGTAAATACTCTTGCGCTTTTGGATGCAAATGTGTTTCTGGTTCATCAAGTAAAAGAATTGTATTTTGCAATTCTTCATTTTTATTTTCCGCAGCGATTGTCAACAGAAAAGAAATAAATTGTTTAAAACCATCACTTCGCATGTCAGACGTCTGTGCTTTTCCTTCTGTATCAGTATCCTTAACGTGAAAATTAATATGCCCATCCATTATTTTAAAAGTAATTTTAATAGGATGATTTGGCCAAGCTGATTCAATATGTTCCGTTACGTTTTTACCGAGTTTTTCTTCAAGATATTCACAAGTTGGCGTATCTGATAAAGCATCTTCTAACTCTTGCTTTATTTGATCTTCTGAAATTGATGACAGTAAAAAACAATTTCTCAAGGGTATTGAGATATTTGTATCATTAATAAATTGATCAATATTTACAGGTTTTGATATTAAATATCGATCTTCCGCAGTCCAGAAAATTGTTTTGTGAACATTTTCATCTATAAAGCTACTGAACTCATCTTTATTATTAATTTTAATTTCATTCTCTCCCTCAAAAACTGAAACTGAATATTCAGGATCAGCACCCGCCTGAGAAAAACTTATAACATAATCCACAATTAAAGGATTTAGGAATTTATCTTTTGCTTTTTTACTCTCTTTAACTTTGCTAGCTTCAACTTCCTGAATCTGTTCACCTTCTATAATATCAACTGCTTCTTCTACATCTTGATTTGAATCATTAACAAGATCCTCTTTATTTAAAATATCATACAATTCTGTATCTTCTTCTTGAGTAATCCCATATCGATAAGTAACACTTATTTCTTCTTTTAATCTAAAATCTTTTAGTGAAGGCAATTTCGCGCCAGAATCATCAACTAACCCATCTTTTAACCCAACTGCTTTTAATATGGAAGATTTACCAGCCTCATTTATTCCTATCAATCCATAAGTAAAACTACCATCATCTCTTGACCTAATATTGAAAGGGACCTCTCTTATACTTCTGTAGCTTTTGATTGAAAGTCTAATGATTTTCATATTATTTTTCTTCAATATTATTAATTACCTCATAAATTTTCCGTAATCAACTCTCCCTACCTCTCCACAATTTTCAATCCATTAGCAATCATATTTCCTGCCTTCAATTTTCCAATTATTTTTCATTATTTTTCACCTTCCCCTCCACTTTCTTCTCCAATACCTTGATGCTTTCCAAATATGCCACCTCGACTGGTGAAAGCGTCTTGGCTTGATATTTTTGATATTCTTCCGTCGCTTTTTCTATAGCCTGTTCATGACTCACGCTTCCTGCATCCAACAATAATTGCTCTCCTGTGGCTGTAAGGATGCTATCAAGATGTTTTACCCAATCCATCATTTTCATTGGATTCTCACGCTCCGCCTG
>CAISUD010000053.1 GCA_903888625.1 uncultured bacterium | reverse complement strand
GATAGGTAATACTTCGTTGAATGGGTTATTGGTCACAGTGAAATAGCGACCTGAGGTATAGGCCTCAAATGGTCCCTTCCTATTAGCAATAAGTTGGAGTGGTGAAGTGAGTGACAGGAAGAGATGCAACCCAGTTTTTGAAGGACTTATTTCTGTATATGTTTCAGCCTCTTCAATAAGCTCAATAATTTTTTCTTTTTCTTCATGTACGATTTCATTACCATTTAAGCAATGATCTATATCGATACCTAGAAGTAGCTGATCTGGAGTAAAGACTATACCTATTTCCTGTGATATATTTACCACTTCTTTATAGGTACTCCAAGTCAATGGATCAGCAGTTGATGCTGTCCTACCGTTTACACTAATTGGCAATTTTTTAATATTACCTTCTTCTAATTCTTCACCTTTCCAATTAACCCAGCGTTTTTGTCCGCCGAAAGTTGAAGCAAGTATATTTTTATTTTCATTTATATTTTCTTTTTTCTGTTCTTTAATTTCAGTATTTTTAACTTCTACTGAAACCATAACTTTTATCAATTAAGATTTTTAATCTATTAGACACAATAATTTTCATATTATAATTCGCCACTTTGTGGCATTAGGTCTCAAAGGGCAAGCAAGGAATTTATTTATTTATTTATTTCCTTTACCTCTCTTTGGGACGTGCTATTAATTTTATTTTCTAACTTCTCCCATTACTTGGAGATTTTCTAGCATACGATGTATTATCGTTTTCTTTTATTTTAAATTTTTTAGATATGTTTTTATAGATTTTTCCATTAGACAATTAGTATCGCCACCTAAATTGTTTATAAAAAAAACAAAAACAAAACACAGATTCCCTGTGCTTTTTTCATTTCTCTAAATATGACTTTAGTTTTTCCTCTCTCTTGGAGTCAAGCTTTTCCGTTTTCTAACTCTTATCTTTAAAATGTTTTAAATCTATTTTCTAACTCTGCTTATTTCTATATTTGAAGTTTTTAACTATCTTATAGGGTAAACTTCTACTTTACTAATACAGTATAATATACACAATAAAACGAGTAAATATAAAATGTGGATAACTAAAATGTGGGAATAAAAAAAGCCACCCTTGCGAGATGGCTTATTCGATTTTTTGATTGGGCTAACTGGCCAATCTTTTCTTTATGTAATCGTCATAAAAAATGTAAGAGAGAAAACCAAAGGTAAGCAAATCTATGGGAAGATACCCCTTAGATAGGAATATGGGTCCCGTATTGCTAACCAAAAAGTATATCTCTGCTACGATACACAAGAAGGTCAAGATGATCCCGAAAATAATCAATGACTTGTTCATGGAATTCTGAATTTTACTGTGAATGATTTTTGTTTGAGACTTCATGCTTACATGCAATGGGATTCTTCTTTTAAAATTTTAGCTAAAGCTCCCTTTCCATCGTAGTGATAAAAATCACAGACTAACTTTAAAAAAGTCTTGTCCGATAATTTTTCTGGTGGAAGATTATAATCGAAAAGGTTCATATTTGAGAGTATAAACTCTTCAGGTATTTCTACCGTTTCTTCGGGTTTCAAAGAAATAATTTCTCGTGGAAGCATTACCCCTAGAATTTCTTTGAAATAGATCTCCTTCATTAATGTTACCTCAATTTTTACAGAACCAAGGTAAGAACTTATCTTTTTTACTTTCATACGATTTAGATAAAAGTTGCTGAAATAAGATACCCCGCTGTTTCCTCGGGGAAATATTGCATGATTGTTTCAAGTTGAGATTTCAATCTATCGTTCTCCATCATGCTCAAATTCTGAGCACCTTCTAAGAGTCCCAACCAATCCTGGTTTTTGAAGAGAGTTTCCCAATCATTTTTTGCAATAAGGGAATTAATCAGTGAACCATCTTTACGTGTGAGATCTACAATCCGCTGGCTAGTAGTCTTCCCAAAAGCAGCACGCATGAACATGAATTGTCTGGTACGTTCACAAGCATAATAGATTTCGCGATTTTTATCGTTTTCTTTTGGCATAGGATTTAAGTTTTAGGTTCATAATTGAGTCGTTAATTGTTCCAAAAGTCCAAAAGACACTTAGAACAACTAACGAAATATCAATCAAAAACATATTGTCAAAGAGCCAAAATCTCGCTTTTAGATTACCATATATTGGATAAATTACAAGGGGAAAAAATTATTGCGGGGTTTAAAAATATAAAAACCAATTTAGATAATAGTCACGCCCACGCTCATAGTAATGAGTATACGACGTAACATATTGACGTTTTAAGCTAACACGTAACTTATATTTATTTCAAATAACAAGTTATATATTATATTTAAAATATTTTTGTTATTTATAAAAAATTTGTACAAAAATGAAGGACCCGAGCTCGGACCCCTTCATTTGGATTGAGTTAAAAAGTAATCTCCTTTATTTTAGTTAAAACCATAAGAATGATTTTGGTTAGAATAATGGTAAACGTTTTAAATAATTTCAAACAAAAAATCTCTGCGTCAAGTTAGCGAATAAGCGTGATGCGTTTCTTTTGTTTGCAAGTTTCTCAACCCCGTAGGGAGGGACAAAAAATGAAACGTCTCAAAACAAAAATACTCAAATGGTTACCGCTGGAAATTCCAATCTATGTAGTTATCTTGCGCTCCCAGCGTACGGATAGGTTTTTAGGCCTCAGTTTGGTGGACTTACACTATAAATTTGCATTCATAGGTCATTCGCTGAAGTGTGTTTTCTCTTGCAAGTAACTTTTATAACGGAAACTGCTATTCGTTATAACAACACCTTCAACTCTTTATATTTTAGACTATGCTCCTTCATTATTCGTCCAACATAGTCCCTTAACGTGCTTACCCGAACTCCTCTATGTAGCCATTATTTGCTGTTAAGAGCAGTGATACTGGCGTTGTATGAGTTAATTGTACTATTGCATCAAGGAATTCGGCTTCAACCTTAATAATTAAGGGTCCGTGTAATCCGTGGTATAGCTCAACAAAGTAATTCATTTGTACTAAAAACAAAAAATCTTTTCAGGACGTATCTAGAATTTCAGATACATCGTGAAAAGATTCTTTTCCAACATATCCTTATTCTATCAGTCCTGATTAGCCAAAATCATTGACTAATACATATATTATAGCATAGTCCCAATGAATTTCCTAATAATTTTTGTTCTCCCATATGCTAAAATATGGCTTTAAATATAGGTATTTTGAGGATTTTTAGAATTTTTAAATAAAAAGTACGCATGGCTTCTAAAACTTTTTCGGATCTTTCCGTTGGATATAAAAGATAGAAATGTTTATTAGAATGGTACCATAGCTGGTTATATTAGGGCTAAAAGTATGTTGATTTTTACCAAAATCGTACCTAAAAATGTCTCAAACGTTAAAAATTTTCCAAATTAATCAATGTTTACAAGGGTCATTTGCCACAAAAATGCCCAAAATGAGGTATATATCGTTTTTCTTCTTTAAAAAGCCGTTTTTCGCCTAAAATCAATAAAAGTCTTCTATTGCCAACAAATCTCAGGTGCTCCTCCCATTGTTTCTTCTAAGTAGGTTTTCACCTCTGGTAATCCTCCAATTTCATCAATCAAGTCTAATCCTTTCTCTCTATCCTATGTGCATTTACAAGTATCGCAATTAATAATCCAGCGAAGATAAGTACTAAAAAATGTGAGAGATAATCATTTACTGTGTAATTAATAAATTCCTTAGATATGAAGGTCAATACAAGGAACAGTCCAACAGTAATATCTACACACAGAACTAGTTTTTTAATCATTCCCTTTA
The DNA here is from genome assembly GCA_903888625.1 of uncultured bacterium. Classification (GTDB taxonomy): domain Bacteria; phylum Patescibacteriota; class Minisyncoccia; order Phycocordibacterales; family UBA9973; genus UBA9973. The sequence goes on along the minus strand of CAISUD010000053.1, from coordinate 10,789 downwards.
TTTTTAATATCTCAACATTTAGCAAAACGAGCATTATTGCACTTAAAAATCCTAGGGAAATACCTAGCCACATTGGAATCAATGCATTAAATATAAAGGTTGCAAATAAACAAGTTATTAAGACGATTGCTGATATTTTTATTTTTTTCATATGTCTATTTTTATTATGTTATTTATTCCTAATCTCCTCTGGGACCATTACAATATATATTCCCAGTTTGTCTTAAGCAATCAGCTTGTTCTTGAGGACTAGGTTCTTTTAGGTTTTTTAAAGCTACTAATCCTAAGCATGCTAGTATGATTACTATTGTGTATATTATTATTTTCATGTTATTTTAAATTTTATTTTTATAACTTTTTAATATTAAAAACCCAACCATCCTTTTAATCTGGTCCAAAATCCTTTAGGTTTTACTTCTGTTGTACTAGTAGCAGTATTAGCACTTGCTGGATTTAACCCTTCATAATTAGCAAACGATTCATCTATCTGAGCTTTAGTGGTTTTTACTTCTGCCACTTTTTTAATTGTGGGTGCTACCTTAGTTTCTGTTTTAAGAGTGGTAACACATTGAGCATCTCCTGTAGGTGGACAATAAAACTTCTGTCCGATAGGACAATCATTCCATTCTTTCCCGTTACACGTTGTTGTTGATTTAGTAGTCTCTTCTCCACAAGGAACGCCACTTGTTGCACTATATCCCGAAGTTGAAACACAACCATAAGGAAGGATAGGCTCGTTTGTTTTTGATACTTCGCAATAAGCACTACCAGTACTTGGGCAAACAAAATTATTACCAGCTGGACATGCGTTCCAATAATTACCGTTACATAAAGTTCCTTTTCGTTGTATCGGCTGAGAGTATATTCGTTGTTGTAATAACTGACTTTGCAAATCTCGCTGTTGTTGCAACATTTGTTGCTGATAACGCTCTTGATTTTGTTGGTACATCTTCATTTGCTGATCTCTTAGAGTTTGTTCATACCATTGGGTTGGATCAGGTGAAATTTGAAAATATAATGGATTAGACAGAGACCCTGGGTAAAAAGGATCATAGGCTTGAGCGTTTAAAATAGGTAGTATCAACACCATTGCAAACAAAAACAATATAACAACTTTATTTTTCATGGTATTTTTCTTTGTTTTTACTGATAAATCCCATGAGTAGGTAAACAAAAAGCCCACCACAGGTAGAGACCGAAGTCTCTCATATCAGTTTCCCGATACGGCGAGTAACGCGACCCCATGATGGGTTCTTTGTGCGTTACTCGACTTTTCACCATGCCAATATCGCTACTGGTTTAGGCTACTTTTCTTATTAAATTATGTATCAATAATACACCAAAAAGGGAGATTACAAAAGCACCCAAAAGTTGAAAATTTTTTTGGAAATTTTTTTAGGTCAATGTTTTCAAAATCCAAAATTTGAGCAAAAACCACAAACGGGTACGTTTCACATACGACACCGCCATCCAGAGTACCTAAATGAGACAACCCCCCGTACCACTATTTTAAAATAGAAGTAATAAAGAAATAAAACTAAGTTAGCGAAGATAGGTCGATATATAAGTCTTCAAGCACGAGCTAGTCTCTCGTGCAAATTACTCATTATATTTATCATTATGAAATCAATAAAAGATATTTTAGAAGAAAGTTCAATTGTTTCTAATTATCAAGGAAGTGAAAAGACAAAAAAAATGGTTGAGGAGCAAATTATTAAATTATACGGTCCACAAGAAATTAAAAATTACAACCCCTACAAAAATGCTTTAACCTTTGCGTCATGGATAAAATTAGGATATAGGCCTAAGAAAGGAAGCAAGGCATTGAAGAGCATCACGTTAGTCGAACGGAAAGATGCACAAGGTAACATTATCAGCAAATATCCTCGCACTATCAATCTCTTCTATTACAGAAGTGTCGAGCCTATCGTTAACAATTAAATATTATGAATAATTATAAAAACAGTGCTTACAGAAATGATCCTCTGCAAGAAGAAATTATTAAAAACACAGGAAGCTTTACTTTAAATGTGACAGTGGAAAGTGACATAGATATGACTAAAAAATTCAGTCATATCCCAAACTTCATTGCCTTTAAAACAACCTTAAAGAAAGATAATAATATTATTGGTATTGGAACTGGGTCCGCTGTCTTGAATCAATATAATAAATTTTTGTCTAGAACTGTAAGATTTGCTTACGGTTCGAGCATCGTGGACTCCATTGTCAGAAGTGTGAAAATTCTTGATGCATTATCTATTATGCCAGCCAATCAGAAAGAAGAGAAAGCTTTTTTGGAAGATCAAGATAAACCAGCATTCTTTAGTGACGAAGATATGCCACAAGTAGCGACCGAGAAACAGTTAAATTTTGCAAAGAAATTAATTGAAAATTGCGACGAAGATGAGAAAGAGCAATATCTTGAACAAATATCTTCACCATATTTCAGCAAGTTCCAATGTTCTGAGCTTATACAAAAGCTTATGCCAGTAAAATAATTATTAATTAACATAAAAAAAATGATTACAAATACAATAGCTTTTGGAGCACCTCAAAAAGGACATAGTTTCTTCTTCGATGATAATGACGAGCCAGGAATGGCAACAAGCCATCAAAAAAGAACTATCTACCGTCTTTTATGTGAAAATATGGAAGATGGCGAGGGGCGAGAGGTAAATATTAACCAAATTCCTTATGTCTCGGAGGATGAAGCTAGAATATGGATTAAGGAGTTAGAAAATTCAATTTGGTAGAATTATAGAGTAATTAAAGCAGTTTATGCGCAGTCGAGCGGTAAACTGCTTTTTTTGTTTTGTCCTAATGTTCTTTATGTGTATTTCCGATATTCCATTTCTTTGTTGTGTGAGTATATCTGTGTTTGGACATAAATTTCCTTTGCGGTTTATCTTGTGAATGCAAATGCTTTAGTCCTTGCGGTCTTGCCCGCAGACGCTTAGATACAAAATTATAAGGACGAAAACCAGTGAAAAGATTTTTAAAGCTAAAGGACATATAGATTATCTTACTGTAATTCTATAAATGCCACTACTTATGAGATAGAGACACAATAGAACTGCAAGACTAATAATAATTAAAATAAGAAATTTGTAGTATATAATGTTTGAAAATGTTAGTGTAATGATACAGATACTAATTACTAAAAAATTTACAACTAAGATATTTTTTAAATCTTTTAAAATATTCAACTTTTTATTAATGTGAGTATGATAAAGATTTTTTGTAAACTCATCCAGAGAATAATGGATTAAGTTTTCACTTCTGATGGTCTCTGAAACACTAATCCTAGATGGTTCGTTTATTTTAATTGATAGTAATTCAGAGAACTTGTCTAATAGTTCTGAATCTGTCATTGAATATAAAGTTTCTAATTTTATAGTTTCGTAATCTTTTGTGTTTGCGGACGCATAAGAAAACAATTTAATTACAGCTAACCGTGTTTCTGAGAGAATTTTTTCAAAATCTTGAATCTTCCAAACAACAAATACCGCAAAAAGACCTGCCAATGCAGCTAAAACCTGAGCAGATGTGCTTAGTGTATAAAACCATATATTGTCCATAGGTTATATTATATACTATAAATCCCGATAGTGAGACATCTTTTTTTTTGTCCAAAAACACTTTAAAAATTAAATCTAAAGTGCTACAATTCAAATATGGCTATTTTTGACGAATTAAAATCCATAGCAGGAACATTGAGAGAAGCAGACAAAATCCCACAATATGAGCAAATTTTGGGTATACAGGAAAAACTCTTAGAAATGCAGAATAAAATTTCTGAGCTAGATACAGAAAATCGAGCATTAAAAGAAAAATTAGAAACGAAAGAGAGCCTATCTTACGAGAATAATGCATACTGGATTGTTAAGGATGATAAGAAAAATGGTCCATTTTGTTCTAGTTGTTGGGATGATAATAAAAAGACCATAAGAATGCAACCATGTGGAAATCCTGCCTTTTTTGATTGCCCTGTATGTAAAAATAAAAGTGTACAAATTGACCCCAATTATCGTTCAATGTTTATAAAAAGATCTCCACCAAGTTCTAGATAATTATATGCAACTTTCAGATAATGAAAAACGAGACGTAATAAAATTCTTAGAAGCTGGTAAGCCATTACCAGATAAATATCGGTTTTTGCTATTCAAGGACGACAGAGAAGTAGAGCTTGTTTGGAATGGTAAGACAAACGAAGTGACGAATGTGGTTTTGCCTTTTCAAACTATTGAACAAATTGATGAACCAAGAGGAGAAGATAAAATCGGATTACAAGATTCTCTTTTTGATATGTCAGGGAGACAAGTTACTGGCTGGACTAATAAACTTATTTGGGGAGACAATAAACTTATTCTTTCATCTCTTAAAAATGGACCACTTAGAAAAGAAATAGAAGCACAAGGAGGGCTAAAACTAATTTACATTGATCCACCTTTTGATGTTGGTGCTGATTTTTCTATGGATATTACTATTGGAGACGGAGAAGATGAAGAAAGTTTTACAAAAAAACCATCGGTTATAGAAGAGATTGCTTTTCGTGATACTTGGGGAAAAGGTGCTGATAGTTTTATTGCTATGATGTACGAAAGATTGAAACTCATGTATGATTTGCTAGCGGAAGATGGAAGTATTTATGTTCATTGTGATTGGAGATTAAGTTGTCATATTCGTTTAATTTTGGATGAAATTTTTGGACGAGATTCTTTTGGAGCAGAAGTTATTTGGAAATATTCTTGGGGACTTCATGTAGATAATGCATGGAACAGAAAACATGACACTATATTTTATTATACAAAAAGTAAATTTGATGATGGAAACCGAATTTTTAATGGCTATGAAGTTATGGAAAAAAGAGGTGGAGAAGTTTTAAGAAGATTGGCTACGGGAATAAAAGGAGCGACTATGGTTGCAGATAGGTCAAAAGTTGAAGATAAAACTTTAAAACTTTCTGGTGATGTGTGGGATATTGGTGTGATAAATGGAATGGCAGTTGAACGTTTGGAATATCCAACTCAAAAACCAGAAGAATTACTTGAAAAAATAATTAAGGCTTCGTCAAACGAAGGCGACCTTATTGCTGATTTTTTCTGTGGTTCTGGAACAACTCTTGCAGTTGCTGAAAAGCTTGGCAGAAAATGGATTGGCTCTGATTTGGGTAAATTTGGTATTCATACTTCGAGGAAGAGAATGATTGGTGTGCAACGAGAATTAAAAAAAGAAGGTAAGGATTTTAGGGCTTTTGAGATTTTAAATGTTGGTAAATATGAAAGGGAAAACTTTTTAAATATAAATGATGATTTACGAGCTGAACAGAAAGCAAAACAAGCTGAAAGAAAAGAAAAAGAATTTATAAAACTCATTATCACAGCGTATAAGGCTGAGCTAGTAGGATCATTTGTAAATATTGTTGGTAAAAAAAGGGATAGATTAATAGCAGTTGGTCCAATAAATGCTCCTGTATCTTCTGAATTAATAAGGCAGATAGTTGCTGAGTGTAAAGAAAAAAATATTACTAAAATTGACATACTTGGTTTTGATTATGAGATGGGTTTAGATTTCTCTCAATATAAAGATCAAGGTATAGATATTTTGTTTAAAAAAATTCCGAGAGAAGTTTTTGATAAAAAAGCTGTGGAAAAAGGGCAAGTAAAGTTTTACGATGTAGCCTTTCTTGAAGTTGAAGCAATTGTGTCTGGTAAAGGAATCAATAAAGAGCTTTCTGTTAAACTGACTGATTTTTCTGTTTTCTATAATCAAGATGACTCTGGAGAAATTGAAGAAGCTCTAAGACCAGGAAGTTCAAAAGTTGTTGTTAAAAACGGACAAGTAATAAAAATAAGCAAAGATAAACAAACGGAAAATGTTTCTGAAGAAATTTTAACAAAAAAGTGGAGTGACTGGGTTGATTATTGGGCAATAGATTATGATTTTACAGACAGAAAAGAAATTATAAAAGTCATTAAAGATGGAACAGAAAAAGAAATTTGGACTGGAAGTTATATTTTTGATAATGAATGGCAGGAATTTAGGACCAAGAAAAAGAGAACCCTTGAATTAATTTCTGCTCCGAAAGAATTACCTAAGGGAGCTTATAAGGTGGCAGTGAAAGTCGTAGATATTTTCGGGAATGATACTACTAGAGTAATTAATGTTAAAATATAATATATGAATCCAATGATAGAAAAAATATTAAATATTCCAGAAGAAACACAAACCATTGAGTTTAAAAGACTTAATGGTGATAAAATTGTTAAGAAAATTATTCAAACTATTGTTGCTATGGCTAATACAGATGGTGGAATAATTATTTTGGGGGTAGATGATCCTGAAAAAACAAAGTTAAAAGGAATAGATAGAATCTTTGGGATTGAAGAAAATCAAGTTTTATTTGATGCCATTTTTCACGATATAAAGAAAATAGTGCCACCAATTTCTAATTTAAAACCAAACATTATTGAAGTTTTAGAAAATAAATCAATTGCATTATTGACTATTCCAAAAGCTACAGAATCTTTTTATTCTATTGAAAACCAAGTTTGGATTAGATTATATAAAAGTAATAAAATGTTAACTGCTCATGAAGTTATTAAATTCAATTATGCTAAGGGATTTGAAAAAGCTGACAGAGAACTTGTTGATGTAGATTTTGAACTTTTAAATACTAAATATTTTAATGATTGGAAAAATAAAAGAAAAATTAACACCGAAAAAATTGAAGATACTCTATTTCAAACAGGACTCGCAAGAAAAGACAACAAAGGTATTATAAAACCAACCAGAGCAGCAGTTTTATTATTTACAAATTTTCCTACAGAATTACTAGAAACAAAGTGTGCAGTAAGAGTAATTCAATTAAAAGGTACAGTTGAAAAATTTGAAAAAACACCAAATTACTTAGAAAAACCAGAAACGATAGGCGGTCCTGTTTCTTTTGTTATAAAAAAGACTCAAGAGTATGTTCTAAATTTAATGAGAAGTGGTATTGAAATTCATTCTGGTTTTGTAAATAAATATAAAATACCAGAAAGAGCGATATTGGAAGCTATCACAAATGCAGTAATTCATAGAGATTATCATATAAAAAGAGATATAGAGATAAGAATTTTTGAAGATAGAATAGAATTTTTAAGTCCTGGATTGTTTCCATATAATATTACAAAAACAAATATTGGCCACGTTAGGTCTGATGGTCATAGGAATGATTTATTAGTAAAGCACTTAAGAGAATTTCCTGAACCACCTAATTTGGATTTAAATGAAGGAGTTCGTTCGATGAGAGAACAAATGAATAGTCAAAATCTCTATCCACCAATTTTTCTTACATATCCTGCATATGAAGATTCTGTTCAAGTTGTATTATTTAATGAGGACCAACCTTCAGAATGGGAAAAGGTCAGAAAATATTTAGAAAAAAATAAATATATTGATAATAAAACAGCAAGAATGATTACAGGAGAAATTCAAACTTATAAAGTTTCAAGGTTATTTAGAAAATGGGTTGAGAAAGGTTTATTATTAAAAATTGATGCTGAATCAAAAAATCCTAGAGATACAAAATATAAGTTATCAAATATTGAAGAATTACAAGATATTTGAATAGACAATTGTCTTTGCAAGTATGAATGCAAAGACAACCCAAAAGACCAATTTTAGAGCATAAAATATTATTCTCTTTGCAAAACCACATTTATGGCATTACCTAAAAACTTTCCCAAAGACCCATACGCAATCTTAGACCCTAGTATTAGGTGGTTTCCTGCTGATGAAGATTTACGAGAAAAGGGATTCGATAAACTCATTCCTCCACTTGTCGCTGATTTAAGGAAGAAAATTAAAGAGTGGAGAGACAAAAGATATGAAGGTGCTAGTAATACATCTAAGGCGCTTTTAAACTACTGGTTTAAAGAAGAACATATTATCTATAACAAAGATGGTTCTTTTTATAATTTCCGATACTATTTTGCGCAAAGAGAAGCCATGGAAACTATTATTTGGCTTTATGAAGTTGCTAAAGTAAAAGATAAATATGATTTGATTAGATATAACTCAACTGGAGTATTAAGTGCAGATATGTTTACTGAAGACTGGCTTCGTTTTGTAGTTAAGATGGCTACAGGTGCAGGTAAAACTAAAGTAATGAGTTTAGTTATCGCTTGGGCATATTTCCATAAAAAATATGAAGAAGATTCTCAATTGGCAAAAAATTTCCTTTTGATAACGCCCAACGTAATTGTCTTTGAAAGAATAAAGAATGATTTTGAAGGGTTAAGGATATTTCATGATGATCCTGTGTTGCCAGAGAATGGTTATGCAGGACAAAATTGGAATGATGATTTTCAAATAACACTACACTTACAAGACGAACTAAAAAATGTTTCAGATACAGGTAATATCTTTTTAACAAATATACACAGAGTTTATGAAAGTGACGTCTCTGTTTCAAGCGCAGAGGACGAAGATACAAGTGAGTATTTTCTTGGAGAGAAACCAGTTGTAAAAACAAATGATTCTAAGGTTGATTTAGGAATGATCATTCGTGACATAGACGAACTTATTATTATAAACGATGAAGCGCACCATATTCATGATGAAAAGATGGCTTGGTTTAAATCTATCCAGGACATTCATAATCGATTAAAAGCAAAAGGCACAAAACTAGCTTTACAGGTAGATATGACAGCTACTCCTAAAAAGAACGATGGATCTATTTTTGTTCAAACAATTTCCGATTATCCTTTAGTTGAAGCAATACACCAAAGAATTGTTAAAAATCCTGTTGTGCCAGACGAAGCAAGCTGTGGAAAATTAAAAGAGAATCAAAGCTCATTGTTCAGTGAAAAATATCGTGATTATATAAATTTAGGAGTGGAAGAATGGAGAAAGACATATGAATATTTAAAACCTACAGGGAAAAAATCTATTCTTTTTATTATGACAGATGATACCAAGAATTGTGATGATGTAGCAGAATATATTAGAGGCAGTTTTTCTGATCTAAAAGATGCAGTTTTAACTATTCATACCAACAAAAGTGGTGAAATCTCCGAAAGTGTAACTGGAAAGAGTAAAGAAGAATTAGATATATTGCGAAAACAAGCCAATGAAATAGATAGTTTAGAAAGTCCTTTTAAGGTTATAGTCTCTGTTTTGATGCTTAAGGAGGGTTGGGATGTAAAAAATGTAACTACAATTGTTGGGCTTCGTCCATATACATCTGATGCAAAGATTTTACCAGAACAAACGCTCGGAAGAGGTTTAAGAAGAATGTATTTTGGTGATGAGAGTGTAGAAGAATATGTAAGCGTTATAGGAACGCCTGCTTTTATGGACTTTGTTAAATCTATTAAAGGTGAAGGAGTCTTACTTGAAAAGAGACTAATGGGAACTGGGGCAAAACCAATTACTCCGATGGTTATTGAGGTTGATAAAGATAATCCTAAAAAAGATATTGAGAAACTTGATATTGAAATACCAGCAATGTCAGCGAGAATTCAGAGAGAGTATAAAAACCTTGGAGACCTAGATGTTTCTAAATTTGAAGTTAAAAAAGTAAAAATAAAGACATTTAGTGAACAAGAGAAAAGAGAAATTATCTTTAAAGATGTTGTTGGAGAAGAATTTCACCACAAGACAGAACTTGATGGAAATATCGATGTTGATTATCAAAGAGTCGTTGGATTCTTTACGCAAGCAATTATGCGGGACCTTCGTCTTTTCGGTTGTTATGATGTTTTATATGGAAAAGTAAAAGAATTTATACAGTATTATCTCTTTGAAAAAGAAGTTGATTTAAATGATCTAAATATCTTAACTAACTTGTCGGAGATAGAAGTCACCAGAGCAATAAAGGAATCTTTCAAGAAAGCCATTAATGATTTAACTATTAAAGATAAAGGAGATACAGAAATAAAGAATTATATAAAGATTAGTGAATCAAGACCTTTTGTAGTCAATGATAAGTCTTTCTTGATACCTAAAAAGTCGGTATTTAACAGAATTGCTGGCGATAGTAATTTTGAATTAGTCTTTGCTGAATTTTTAGAAGGCTGTGATGATGTTATTTCTTTTGCAAAAAACTTTATTAACAAAGAAGCCAATGCTTTAAGAATTGAATATAAAAATGCTGAAGGATTAATTGCGACATATTATCCCGATTTCTTTGTTAAGGTTAATGATAAAACAATTTATATTATTGAAACGAAAGGTAGAGAAGAGGAGGATGACAAAATTAAATTTGAAAGACTTCAATTATGGTGTGAAGATGTGAATGCTAGACAGAGCAGAGCAGTATATAAGGCGTTATATGTTAAACAGGAAGTATGGGAGAAATATAAGGCAAAAGATTTTAAGGAATTGATTAGTTTATTTGGAATTAAATAATATGGACGAAGAAACATTTGAGATAGCAAAACAAAATGATCTCAGTTTTGAAGAAGCAGAACAGCTTCAAGAAGTTATTGACGACACAGGACTTGATGCAGAAGATGCCTTAGAGATTTCACAAGATTTATAAAATGATACCCCTTGAAGAATACAAAAAAGCATTAGGTCCCTTAGCACAAAAATTATCTGAAAAAGAAATTCTAAAAGCTATGGAAATTCAAGATAAAATGGCTGAGATTTTATTCTATTCTTGGTTGGATGAAGTAAATAAAAAAGAATGATTTTCTGCATCAAATCATATCACCTTGATAATCTAGTAAGAAATCTGTTATTATAGACTAGTCGGTTTTATTATTAACTAATATACTGATTGTAGTGTGATTTTGTTAAG
>CAISUD010000052.1 GCA_903888625.1 uncultured bacterium | reverse complement strand
GTTGCGATGGAGACGGAGTTTCAGATTTTGAATACGCTGCTTTCGGACAAGGCGGCGCAATTGCAGCTTACGGAGTATCGGATCTTTGCTCTTTTCTGTGACTGGGAGGGGATTGATGCATCAAAAACTGATTATGAGGTTATCTACCCGAGCCGTTTTGAGTTGCGCGATAAAAAGGCTGATCTGGAGTTTATCAAGGAGGCGCGCGATGTTGCCGCTCTCATCAACTCGGTTACCCTGCAAAGGGAGCTGAACAAGCAGTTTGCGCGCGTTGCGTTGAGTGATGATGATTTGATTGAGAGGGTTGACAAGGAGCTGGATGAGGGGGTGGGGGGTTGATGAGGGGTTTTTGGAGGCAAGCGGCGGAATGAGCTGCCAACTGACTACGGGACGAAAACCAGACGGAAGCCAACGGTCGAGTGTAAGTGCCGTAAGGGATTGCGGGCGATTTCCTATCAAGTTACACAAAAGTTGAAGCGGGCTACAACCCTTGAATAACCTACTGTCCCGGCAATTTTTTATACCGCGTGTTACCAGCTGGCGTTCTTTCTGTCCATTGGAATTGGTTTTCGGAGTGTGTCATTTTAGTCCACATAGAAATCTTTAATTTTAACAGAGTGATTTATCCCTGGACACTTTGAAGCAAATACATCTTTAAATACTTTCTTAATTTTTTCTTCAACGTCATTTTTAATGTAACTCACAATGTTTACTTGATATAATGCAGCATCATGCATTGGCAAAATAAAGTCAGTTTCAGAAATCTCTTTACTAACTTTTAACAAAGCTTCTTTAAATATTAAAGAAGCTTCAGATTGGATTCGGTGGCTTAAAGCTATTGTTTTGTTTTCAATTTCAAGGACTCTATAGTTTCCATTGCTGCTTCCAATTTTGCCAGTAGATTCTATTTCACCTTCAACTAGTTTCTTAAATTTAGTCAGTTTATCAAACGATTTGAAATACTTTCCTTCATTATTTGATCTTAACTCCATTCCGTACATATACTTGTAAAATAGTATTTTCGCTTCATCTCTATCTTTTGCACCATCCCATACTTTTAAATTTACATCTACATAAATGTCAGTGTCATATAGTTTCATGAGTTTACCATCTTGACTAAGAGAGGCTAGGATACCTGCTTCGAATTGAGAGTAGTCAACATAAATGAATTCACAATTATCATCAGGTTTAAGAATTATTCGCGTTTTTTTTTCTTAGGTTTTGCAGTGCAGGTTCTCTTAAAGTAATTCTTGACGAAATAGAACCAAATCCATGATAATTTGGAAAGGTTCTAGTTTTTCCTCCTTTATGGGAAGTCAAGTAAAGTAAGGCTCTTAAATCATTTTCTGCTCTTATCATTTGATAGATCAGCCTGCATATTTCAGAGGAACTTTGTCTACTTTTAAAAAGTTTTAATGGTGACCCTTTGATTTCTATCTCCTCATCCTCTAAAATTTTAATCTGTGTAGAAATATCGTCCGGAGTGTAAATGCTAAATCTTAGTTGTAATTTGTTTTTTATTTCATACAACTCCTCTTCAGTTTTTTTGATTAAATCCGGATATATTATATCATCAATTTTAATGCCTTTGCGTTGTCGTTTATAGATTAAAGCGTTAATGGGAATTTCAATATCTTCAAACCTAGACACCTCTTCTGAATTTCTTTTGTTTATTGCATCTTCAATAAAGTCAACAATAAAGACAAGATATGCTTCAATTGATTCTTGAATTTTAAACTCTTTTGATAAATATTTATTTTCTTTTAAAAACTTGAATAAGTTCCAACTCTTTTGAGTTTCTAATGGTTTTGATTTTTGCCAAAATTGCTTGACAAATGATTCAATATCAACTATCGAAGGCAGTTCTTTTTGCGAATATTCGTTATCAAATTCTCTAATAAAATCAGATACCTGTAATAAAAAAACTAGGTCGTCCTTATTGATATGACGGCAAATTTCTTGAATTGTCCCTGACTTATACTCTTTTGTGGTAAATTGAATATAATGCCAAGAATCTTTTGCCTTATACACTACTACTTTCATCATAGGGAATACATTTGAATTAAATCTGAATAGTCCTTATCAGATTCACCATTTACAAAAACCAAATCCCTGTCATTGTTCTCATACAATGATCTGTGTACAGAGTTATCATCTGAACTTTCTGAGCAAACATCTTCTGTATGAAAATTTCTGAGCGTAATTAAAGCAACCCTTTTTTGAAACTCACCTTTTATAAACTCAGTTTTCTTATATTTATCTAATATAATTCTTCGATAATTTTCGTCAATACTTCCCATAAATATCATCAATGCAGCTATAACAGGACGATTGAGATCATCATTTGTATCAAGAAATTTAGAGGCAAATTGTGATAATGTAGGGCTTTTAATTTTGTGCTTTGCAAGCAATAACCAGAGATGATAACATTGCCAAGGATATGCATTATATTTTTCAGACGTTACAATTTCAATGATTTCGTTCCAAGTTGATTCTGGAATAAGTTTATGATCGATGATAGTGATAAAATATACAACGTTAAAGGTTAACCAAGGACGTTCTTTTAGCAATGATGGTAATTTTAATAGAACATCATTGATTTCACTTTTATGTTTTTCAAATGAAACCCCTCTAATTTTACTTTTTTTCAATACCCCTAAAGCTTGAATCACAGCACTTTCATTTTTACCATCTCCAATTGTGCCAGCATTTATCTTCTCCATAATCAATTTAATAGACAAATGAAAAGCTTCATTTCTATTGATGTAACTTTCAGAGCTTGAAAATGTTGATAATCTGGTTCTTTCTAGACTAAAAAAGCTTTGATATTCTGATTTAATCTGTTCTTTATCTTTTTTACGCCGTGGTCTTAGTTTAATTATTTTGGTCTTTTGACCGTTTAATGAAAGCTTTAAGTCTCGTAGTTTCATTTCAAGCAAACTCAGGTATTTTCTAGCTTCAAATTCATCATGACAAAATATTTTAATATCGTCCATGAATCTCAAATATTTTGGTACTTGATGAATCATGTAAGTATCTAACTCATTTAAATAGAAAGTAGCCAATAAAGATGAAGCGTCATTATTCTGCGGCAATCCACTTTGTGATTTATTAGAGAATGCAGATAAAGCACCTCTTAATTCATTTGCTGCATTACGCTCATTTTCCGACTTGCAAATTGTAAGTAACTTATCGCAAAGTAAATCAGTATCTACATTGTCAAAAAAATTTAAAATATCAATCTCAATAAGGTATTTATATTCCTTAGAATAGGTTTGTACTTGATACATCATTTTTTTCCATTGCTCTACTCCTGATATAATTAAACCACCTTTTGATGAAGTATTATATCTCGATGAGTAAACAACTTGCAATAAGTTAGATTCTATAACTGCTCCTATCGTATCAACTAAAGCGATGTAAAAAAGTCTATCAGTATAAGATAATAAAAGGGCTTTTCTTAAAGTAAAAGAAGATTTTGGAAGATAAAATACTTCAGAGGTTTTTGGTTCATAAGGCTTTCCTAAAAAATATTCTTGAAAATAGTTAAATAAAAAATCTGTATTTCTTAAATCCACAAAAGACAAGGGATCGTGAAACCAATCATCTTGACAATCAACACTCAGTCTTCTAGTTGCTAGAAGTAAGTTTACAATAACACCATTTATTTTTGCCTCTTCTATATTAATAACTTTTTTATCGCTAACTACTCTAATTATTTTTGACTGATTTTCAATAATTAACTGTTCTAATCCACATTTATTTAACTTGGAGTTGATATCAAAAAATGAAATATTAACAGCATCCACATATTTTCCTGAGAATTCCTTGGTTGGATGACTCATTATAAAACCTTGAAGTAATGGTTTATCTTTAGCTAAAATTGCAGATCCTGAGCACCCAACTAAGAGGCTAGGTTCATCCCAATCTGATAAACTGTACCTTTTTTGTATTTTCACCTTTCTGTTTAAATCTAATGGAACTAGAGTCATCGGATTTGCTTTAGTCATTGCATATGCAAAACAATTATCGATTCCGTCATCCGTAACAATTATTATTTTTCTATGATTTGTTTTTGATTTTTTTATTTTAATTAATAACAAGTCAGCTTCAAATTCTATTATTTTATCTTCAATTTTATTTCCCTTTATTGATTCGAGTAGTTTAAAATCAAATATGTCAGGATGATAATCAAAAACTTCAAGTAATGAAATTTGATTTAAATACAATTGACCATCCTCAGGATGACACATAAGAGTATGTTTCGCTGTAAATAAGTAGTCAAATTCTGATTTATTTGAAGTAGCATAAATAAACCCCGTTCCTGAGATAATTTCGCCACCAACCTCTACACGTAATTTTACAGATGATTGAAAATATTGCTCAGATACGAATTCCATTGTCAAAATTGTTTTCTTTGATATTAAATTTAAAATACGACATTTCTTGCTCGGTAAAATTTAATTTCGCAATCAAGTCTGAATAATTGAATAAGAAGGTTAATTCATCTCTATCCACATCTTGATATTCAATTACCTTTAAAAAAGCCTTTTTATTTGGTAAATAATTATTATTTCCGTCAGTGCTTATAACAAATGTTTCGCAATTGAATTTTGATATAATCTCTTTTGTAATACTCCTGTAACTTCCATGATGTGGTAATTTTAGAAAGTCGAGACCTACCTTTTTATTACCATTGTCTTTAAAAAGTAAATCAGCTAATATTTCAAATCTATGTGGGGTTACATCTCCCGTTAGTAATCCCGTTTTATTATTGCCTTTTATCAGCAAAACAATACTAGTCAGATTGGCCATGCTTTTATCTAAAGAATTATCTGCCACGAAAGGAACTAGTTCCTTTAGGCTTTTTTTCCAATCACCTTCAGTATAACTTGATAAATACTTTTCGGGTGTTTTTTCTAAATAATTATCCAAAATTTCTCTTGTTGGAGAAAGACACTCGATTTCTAAATCTCCTAATAATAATATATCAGAAGTATCTACCAAAAAATTGTGGTATTGGAGGTTTAATTCATTAATAATGTTTTCTACTTCGAAAGCTTGCATGTATGATAATTTATCGGAATCTTGTCCAATATTTTTTATAATCCTAGGCGAATTGAAATATACACATTTAATAAACTCTTTAGGTATGCCATAACGTCTTAGCTTGAGTTGTTCAAATAAGTCAAGAATTCCTTTGATATGGTCCGAATCGTGGTGAGTGGTGAGTAGACCAGAGGAATTACACCTCCAGCCCCTCGCAGAACTACACGGGAACCTCTCGGCTCATATAGCTCCCATCATCCAGCCGTCGAGGTATACCCCGCATTCCAATGCGCAAATAAGTTTGGCGTTTCTTTCGCC
>CAISUD010000051.1 GCA_903888625.1 uncultured bacterium | reverse complement strand
TCGCCCACAAAAATTACCGACACTACTGCAACTTTGAGCGGTTCGGCTAATCCAGGAGGAGCCTCAGCTGTCGGATACTTTCGTTATTCAGACGTTGCCCCTGGAAATGTTTCCCCAGTTTTTTGTGGAGACAATTTCGGTTCAGATATGATAGCTACCAATGAAAAACAATTAGGTGCAGGGTATAGTCCAATCACTTTTAAAACTGATATTACAAATTTAACTCCAAATACAACTTACTATTACTGTGCAATTGCTTCTAATAAAAACCAAATAGATTATGATGCACCGATAAAATTTTTCACTACCAATCTAGCAGGGGATAATTCCCAAAATTCAAGCGGTAGTATCAGCACCAATCCAGCTTTAGTAGTAAATTCAAGTAAGGTTTATCTAAATGGATTTTATAATTCAAATTATCCTTCACAAACATGGTTTGAATATAGAAAAAAAACAAACATCTCTTCATCCTCAATCCACACGACTGCCAATAACACTGCTTCTTTAACGAATTCAAATTTAGGTATTTCAAATATTTCAAACAACCAAATTGCCAAAGATATTTCTGCTAATTTTTTAGGCTCTGGTTCGATTGCTCAAAATTTACTTTCTTCGGGTAATATAATCGTCTCCCCAAGTACCAGTATCAGTAACCCTACCAATACTACCATTGGCAATTGGATAAAAGTTGGTAAAACAAATCATAATGCAAGTGGTAGTAATAATATTAGCTATTTATTAACAGGACTATCTTCAAATTCAACTTATCAATATAGAGCTGCTATTGAAAGTTTTCCTAGTAGCTCTGGAACCTTTGGTACTGCGATACTATCTTCTCAAGGACAAATTGCCTATGGAGATACTTTGACTTTCCAACCAAAAGAAGGAAACGATACTTCTCCTGGCAATGTTTCAGAAGATACTAATAATAATGATAGCAACAATAACTCTGATAATGGTAATTCAAATCAAACTCCACATACTTTGGGTGAAAAAATTACTCCAAATAAACTCTACTTAGTTGGTTACCACGAAGGAATTGAAACAGTTTTACAAAGACAAATTGTCGACAATACAAACCTTGCTAAAGCTTTTGGTTATGTTGAGGGTAAAGATTTACAATCTTTCGCTTGGACTCTCGCAGATACTTTTGCTAAAGCTTTCGGTTATGTTGGCACAAATGGAAAAGAACTTCGTGTCAGCAAGCCAGATATTGCGGCTTATGAATTACAATATGTTGATGGCAAACTCACAATTTATGAATATTACAATTCCAAAGTTGTGAATATCCAAAAATATAGTTCTTCTCTTCGAAGTAAATACAGCTACGAATATTATTTTAAGAAGTAGGCTTTAGGATTTAGGCAATAGGCTTTAGTAAAATTACGAATTATAAATTAAAAAAATGATGTATAAAAGCCAAAAAAGCAAATTGGGTTTAGAATAAAATAGAAAAATGGGTTATAATAGAAAGAGAATAACGAAGCATCTTTTGGGGTAGGGGTGAATAAAGTTTAAAACAATTAGAAATTATTTTAGATAAAAAACTTTAATCTTAACTTATGGAAATAAATAACGATTATTTTAACAAGAAAAAAGAAAAAGCTAGAGAAATTTATTCCGCCCAAAAAACAATTTATTCTCCATATTTCAAAACTGAAATTATTTTAAACTCAGACGGTTTTCATCATTTACAATTTTCAGCACGTAGAGAAAGAAGTAAAAATGAACAACTTTTTAAATTAAACTTATTACCTTTGGCTTTGGAAATTGTAAGAAAATCCGGTACTATTCAAGAATATAGGAAATTGCTTACCCCTATTGGCAAAAAATCTCCACGAGATGGCTCAATAAAAATGAAAGAAGTTGAATATTGGGGACTAGTGGCAATAATTGGGGAAAATAAAATAAAAACTAGAACTGTTTTAAGAAGAATTGGAGACGGGAATATTGCTTTTTGGAGCGTGATGCTTTATTCAAAAAGGAAAAATGGAAACCAGAAACTTTTTACCGAAGGAATAGAAGATGAGTAAAAACAAAAATACCGCCAGAAGGCGGAATCTTTGTTATGCCTGGCTTCAGCTTAGGAACTCCTTAGCTGAACGGGGCTTACGCCCACAGGCACATTAAAAGTATATCACAAGTCAAATTAATAATGCAAGTGGTTAAAAAACTTGCTATAATAAAGACACGAGATTTTAATACTTTATGAACTTTATAACTTTACAAACTTTATAACTAAATGAACAGCAAATTTAAAAAATCAATAATGCTGTTCATTATCCTCGCTATTTTCCTAGCCCCAATTTCGCCGTTGTTTCAGGGTAAAAATAATGAAGCATCTTTTGGTGTGGGGGTGAATAAGGCGGAGGCAGGCAATCCCACAATTAAAATATCTGAATCTGGCATTAACGTGACTGAAAATTCTATTACCATCAATGTCACACTTACTGGTAATTTTACTAATTATAAATATATAGAAGCCAATGCATTTAACAAAACATTTGACCCTAAGAGTAACAAAAGTGATCTACCTAATGATTTAGAAATGGAATCATTCACTCAAACTGATATTACTACTCAATCTCAATATACAATTACAATTGAAGACTTAAAAAGTCATACCCCATATTTTCTAGAAGTAATATTATCTAGTAGTAGTCAATCAGGATTTGCTAAATTTAATAAAATAACCTCACTTTTAAGTGGTGCTTGGATCTTTCTACCAAATGATCCAAACAAATATTCAGAGTTACCGTATGACACACGACCAGGTGTTATAACTAAAAGTAGCTCGTCTAGTGACGATGGCTCAACTGGGTATACTGGTTCGAGTGGTACACTAGCAGGAGAAATAGATTTTCAATGTCATATTTATTCTTTTACTGTTTCTGGATGTTTTGCGGGATTACTGTATATTTTTTTCGAAATAGGAGCACAATTAGCAAGTTGGATGGGGCAACTTCTAGACTTTTTTGTTTACTATTCCACAAACAGCAGTTCTTATACTAACCCATTTATTGATAATGCATTTAATGCAATTCGGGACATTGCTAATATATTTTTCATAATCGCACTTCTCTATGTTGCAATAAAAACGATACTTGATCTGAATACTTCAAACAATAAAAAAGTAATAGGCACTATTATTATAGTTGCCTTATTAATAAATTTTAGTTTATTTTTTACTGAAGTAATTATTGATGGAACAAATATTTTGGCTAAAGTTTTTTATAATCAAATTACGAATATTGATAAAAATGGAAAAATAAATAAAACTGGTGGTGGGGGGGAAAGGTCTATCTCAGTTGGTCTTGTTAAGAATATCGATCCACAAGCAATATTAATGGCTGGAATTCCAGATAGTAATGATGCAAATACATATTATAAGAATAACACTGGACAATTTATTATGATAGCGTTAATGGCAACATTAATTGCATTTTACGCGGCATTCGTATTTTTCATGGTAGCTCTTTTGTTTGTGGGTAGAGTTGTAGCTTTATGGCTAGCTATGATTTTTGCTCCGATCGCTTTCGCTTCATACACCTTACCAGGTGTTAATATTCCTGGAATGGGTCACAAAGAATGGTGGGATGAATTACTTAAAAATGCATTTATGGCGCCTGTTTTTATTTTCTTTTTGTATATTATTGTAATGTTCACTGGTTTTTTAAAAACAATTGTTACGTACAATGCTAGTACAACTGATACAATGGAAAAAATAATGGCTATCATTATCCCATTTGTTATCCTTATGATTCTCTTAATGCAAGCCAAAAAAATTGCAGAAAAACTATCTGGCGAAATCGGAAAAGGTATTACAGGAATGGTAAAAGCAGTTGGTGGTTTTGTTGGAGGGGCTGCACTAGGTGCTGCAGCTTTTGCTGGAACAGGAGTTGTAGGAGGATTATCTTCTAAACTAGCTGGTAATGAAGGATTACAAAAAGCTGCATTAGAAGGAAAGGGATTAACTGGCTGGGCTGCTAAATTAGCCATGAAAGGGGCAAATAAAGGATCCAAGGCAACATTTGATTTAAGGAAAACTGCTATTGGTGGAAAACTTGGAAAAGGAATGGGTATGGATTTTGAATCAGCTAAAATGGTTGGGCTAGGAAGTAAAGAAAAAGGATTCCAAGGAATAGCAGAAAGAAAAGCAAAGAAGATAGAAGAAGAAGGTACTTCTTATAAAACAAAGCTCACAGATGCACAAGTTGCAGCTGGTAATTATGTTGATAAACATGGAAACAAAATTACAACTTCTGCTGGATTAAATATTGACAAGCAAGAACGCTTTAGAGATAAAATTGGAAAAGATGACTTCCTCTCTGCTCTTGGATATAGTGTAGCATCAAGAGCAAACGGAAAAGCGGAAACAGAAAAAGCAAATAGTGTTTATGAAGCAGGACACGATTATAAGAAAGAAAAAGAAGAGTTCTTAGCTAAAAAAGATGAAGAGTATGGAGATACTAAACCTACAATTGCTCAAAATATAGCTGATGAAGCAGAATTTGAAAAAAATTATAAAAAAGATAAAGAAGAATTTGTTACAAAAACAGTTGAAGAAACGTTGGATAAACAAGCAAAAAATATTAAATTAGCTGTCGGTGGAGTGGCTGTTGTAGGACTTGGAGCATTAACCGGTGGAGGAGCATTATTTGGAGGGGCAGGGGCATTATATGGAGGAGGATTAGCTGGAGCGACAGTAGGAGGACTTGCAGCAGCAGATCTTGCTTTGATACAACAAAATAAGACAGTAGAATCTGAAAGAATCGCTCAAGCATCTCTCAAGAAATTAACAGGGGTAGAAAATAGAATAAAAGAATTAAGTTCAATATTAGCAAACCAAGAAAAAGTCTATAACGATGGTAAAACAAAGTTTTCAAATCTTTATGGTGGAGATGGAAAAATAAGAAAAGATGCTTTAGCTGTTGAGATTGCTAAAAATAGTCTTAAACAAAGTTCTTTCAAAAAAGAAATGGAAAAATTAATGGATATAATAAAAGAAAAAGAAAAAAATAATGATCCTACTGTAAGTGGCTACAAAACAGAACTTAGTAAAGTAGAAAGAGATTGGACAAAACACGTTGGTGATGGAAGGATAATGAAAGAATTAGAAAACATAGAAGATAATATGAACAAAACCAAACAAAGTTTATTCACAGCAAAAGGAGGAAATACTGGAACACCAACTAAATCCTCATCAACCCCTTCAACTCCTCATAAATAAATTTATTATTAACTAATTAAAAACATATGATAGAAGTAACAATAGAAGAATTACAAAAAAAGTTTGAGAGTTTACCAGAAGATTTACGTTGGGCTATTATGGCAGCGAATGTTGATGAAAATATTACTGAAATTGGGAAAGAATTTAATTTAAATGTCGAGCAAATGGGACAATTGTCTTTAGAAACTCATGCGGTGATGTTTGGCTATACTCACCCAGACAAATTCGAAGAATCAGTCAAGGCTAGTATGCAATTACCAGATGAAAAAAATAAAGCAATTGTAAATGCAGTAAATGAAAAAATCTTAAAAAATATTCGAGAGCAATTAATGGCTTTGTCTGGGGTGAAAAAAGAAACTCCCGACCAACCTACCGACAATGCTGAGAGTATAGCTATGGCAGACAGGAAAGACACCGAGATATTAAAATCTGCTCAGATTGAAATTATGCCTGCCCGTAATGCTTTTGGCATAACTAATGCAGGCGGGCCTGATGAAATTAATTCTCCTTCCCCTCTACTTAACAAGGAGAGGGGGCAAGGGGGTGAGGTTCTTGAAAAAAGAAACGACATGCTTTCCAAAGTTGAAAATCCAAACTTAATTAATCCAGTTTCTCCCACTGCGAAGGGTGAGGTGAATTTGAATTCTATCCCAATGCAAAAACTCGCTGGAACATTTCGCTTGCCTAACACCGGAACATCGACTCCGACAACTTCCGCACCAACGACTCCACCTAAAATTGACCCATATCGTGAAATTCCGGAATAAATACAATAAGGATATGCAATCCCGTTAGAGATTAATTAGTTATGTTTTACACTTATGTGTTAAAAAGCAAGAAAGATGGTAAAATGTACACAGGAAGTA
>CAISUD010000050.1 GCA_903888625.1 uncultured bacterium | reverse complement strand
AGGTTGCTACACACCTCCCCGAAGCTTATCGCAGCTACGCCACGTCCTTCATCGCCTCTTAAAGTCTAGGCATCCACCGTACGCCCTTAAATTTCCTGTTAAGAAATTTGAAAACCACATTTGTAAAAAATTCTCTACAAAATTTTTTACAATAACCCCGCTTTCTAGCCGGGGCAAACAAAACAAAAAAAACAACTCTCTTTAACATAGTTTAAAATTTTTGACCGCTCAAATAATCTAAACAAAGAGGATTTTCTCATCTCTGATTTAAAAGACCCATAGTTAAATATTTCTGTAAAATAAATTAACTAAAAGTAATCAGGACAAGGTTTAAATTTTCAATTTTCTAGCCATACTTTTCAAACAAAAAACCGCTTTCGAGCGGTTCTAACAGACAAATTAAACGTCTATTAATTCCGCCGTTTTAACTTGTTTTTTGTGTTTATCATACTGATAAATAGAGTATATACTAGACGCTAAAATAAGTCAAATTTATGACCTAGGGCAAATGTTTATAACTTGGGGATAAGAAAAACCCTAATAAAACTTATTCCATTCTT
Source organism: uncultured bacterium (assembly GCA_903888625.1). Taxonomy (GTDB): domain Bacteria; phylum Patescibacteriota; class Minisyncoccia; order Phycocordibacterales; family UBA9973; genus UBA9973. The sequence goes on along the minus strand of CAISUD010000050.1, from coordinate 19,834 downwards.
TTATTGAAATACCAGCTTGACGTAAAATTTCAGAAAGCAAACTTTTAGAGATATCTCCTTTATGTGGATTTGGAACTCGTAACTTTAAATTGCCTTTTATCATAAACATATGTCGTCCACCAGAATACGGACCAGAAAAACCAAAATCACTAAGATTTTTTATAAGCTTTTTTACAGAAATTGGTTTAGGCATGTCGAAACGCTTGATGAGTAATTGGAAAATTAAATCCTGGTATTTTTTTATCAGTTTTTATAGACAACACAAGCCAATCCTCAAATGCTTCTTGGAGTTCCTTTCGACAATCTTCTAATGTTTTGGCATTAGCCCAAACACCTTTTACACTAGGTATTTCACCAAAATAAGTATTATCATCCAAAAGCTTATATTTTGCCTTTTGTATTTTTTTGTAAATAAAATCTGTTAACATAACTTTATTATAACACAAAAACTAAAAATTACATTAATTTGAAATTTTTATACTATTTATAACTTGAGGATAAAGAAATTATAATAAGTCTAACAATTAATACATTTCTAATCAAATCCACCTTCTATATAAGAAAGACAAGATTTTAATTCTGAAGTTTGGGTCCAACCGCATTGGTTATTTGATTGCCTTTCACACGTTGCATTTTTATAACAAGCTACACTAGGAGCTGGCAATGCTAAATTGCATTTATCAGAAACCAAACTACTAGAATTTTTTTCAGCACATACTTGTCCAAAGCACCCACCAACAACACAACCATTTTTTTGTACTGGCTTTCCCCAGTTATCAACAACCACTGGTAGAACACTTGAACTTTTCCCTACATTGTAAGCAATTTTCCAAATAGCTAAAATTACAATAATAACTAAAACCAATACAATCGCTCGCTTTAAATTTTTATTTGTTTTCATATTCCTAATTATAATACCAATTGCCTATAAAAAGCAAAAACTGCCCTTCGAGAATATAGGGGCAGTTTTTGTAAATACCTAGGTTTAACCTCGGTAATTTTTATTGTTTGTGAGACATATCATCTCCCAATTTGGAAATCAATTTTGCGGCTGCATCCTTGGCACCAAGTCCGAAAGCAAGCGCTCCGGCAACTGCCAACATTCCGATGATTCCAGCAAAAAGAATTTGCATATAAGCTGGGGCTACTCCCAATTGTCCGAAGGCAATAATGAAAGCAAAAACCCAAACAGCATATCTAGCAATCACGCCAAGCATATTAGCAGAACGAAGATTCATACTTTTAGCACCTGAAGAAATTGCTTTTGAAATAAATTCAGCGACAAAAGTAGCGATAATCAAAATGAAAGCGGCGACGATGATTCTTGGTAAGAAACCCAGAATATCTTCTTGTAAGAATGAAGAAATGTAATCAAGCCCAACTAAATTCAACGATGGTAGAAGGAAAACAATGATTACAAACCATTTTACGATTTGGCCAATAAAATAACCGGTGTTCAAACTCATTCCGGCTTTTCGGAAAAAATTACCCATTCCGACTGATTCAAAAAGCTTATCTACTTTCAAAGCGCCAATGACTTGTTCAAAAGCCTTTGCAATCAAATTACCCAAGACCCATCCCACAATAAAGAAAATGATTGCGATAATAAGTTTTGGAGCAAATTGTATAAAGCCCCACCACAAATTTTGAAGTGATGCATTAAAAACATCTCCCCAAGTTACCCAAATATTACTCATAAATTATAATCTAAATTAATAATAAAACTTTTAAGTTCGACCTTAAAGCTCTATATTAGATTATACCAATTTCTAGACTTTTTTTAAAGCTTGTGTGGATAACTCTTTAGCTTGCAAAATAACCTCATGTGGAAAATCAAGGATATCTCGGACCAGTTTGTCGTACATACTTAGACGATAAGCAAACTCTTTTGTATCAAAAACTGCATAAGAAAGTTCCGTGCCAATTTCAGCTTCTAACTTACGAATTTCTTCTTCAACTTTACTTCGTTTGATTCTATCACCAACGATGAGCATATCCACCCGACTGTCTCTATTTTTTATAAAAATTCCAGAAATCAAAAGTAGTTTAATTTTACCAGTCTTTTTTAGATTAGTTGCAATTTCTTCTTTATTTACAGTATCAGAACTAATCAAAAGCTCTTCAAATTCCCCCGCATATTTAAAAGAATAATTAAAAGAAAAATCTAAATTGTGTTTTTTAATAAAACCAACAATTGCCAAAAGTTTTAATTCTTTTCTAACAATTGCGACATTCACTCGACTCCTTTTGACGACATCTGCTAGCTTAAAATTCTTGCCCTTATTTAACAAAAAAAGCCGCATGATTTTCACCCGTGCTTGGCTATTTAATATTTTCCCCAAAATTTCCATTCCTAGATTATACCCCTTTTTTTCTAGAAAACAAGTTTTTAATGCCAAGCAAAACCGCGGGCTTGTTTATCAGGAAATAAAACCATTGTAGCTCCAGCTTTGGTACAAGAATCTATCACTTCTTTATCATTAATAGAACCAGATGTCGCGAAAATAATTTTCACCCCTCGATCAATCAAAACTTTCGGTCCATCCGCAAATGGGAAAAAGCTATCACTATAAGCAACTGTATCTCGAAGGTCGGCATTTGCTCCGAGTTTTAGACTTTCACTGGCATCATCGGCTCGCATGATTGCGAGCTTCGCAGCTCCAACTCTGTCTTGCTGACCCACGCCATTACCAATCAACTTTCCATTTTTCACAATTGTGATGGTATTACTATTACTGGTACAACCGATTCCCCAAGCTAAAATCAAATCACTTAGCACATTTTTATTTTCTAAAATATTTTTTTCTCCGGCGACTTCTGCATCTTTGAAATTTGGTACAAAAGTATAATTTGGTTGGGTCAAAAATCCATCTCGAATAAATCTCTCACGTATATTTCTATCTAAATCTTCAACCCTTATATCTGCTAAATTATTATTCATCACAATTCGACATTTCCCTTTTTTGCGAGCCAAAATTTCTACTGCAATATTTGAAAAGTCTGGCGCAGTGACAGTGTCCAACAATCTTCGCCCATTATTTTCTACTCTATAGTGAATTAAAGTTTCAGCTTCTTCTTCATCAATTTTAAAATTAGTAAAGATAGAACCGCCATGAATTGCTCGAACATCCCCTTCGATCATTTTCTCTAAGGCTTCCATAGGTTTTGCTCCCAATCCTACTCCGCAAGCATTACCATGCTTCACCGCAATCGCAATATAAGGAGCTCGCTCACCAAAATTTATTTCAAAACCTGCCGAGATATGAGTGATAGTTTGTAAAATTTTATCTCGGTCACAAAAATTATTATAGGAAAGTGGAGTCTCTGTCAGTAATTTAAATTTGTCTGGACTAAAACGACTTTCGTTTGTTTGAAAAACTTTCGATGGTGCTTGATAAGCATTTTCTCCGTAGACTGAATTTGAAATATGACTACCAAAAATTGTTTCATATTTTCCATTACTTAAATAATTGGCTGAAATCATACAATATTTGCCTACTAAAAATTCTGCTTTCCCAGCGAGTTCTCTTTTAAAATTTTCTTCCTCGGGCATGCCATCTTTTAACCATTTTATAACTCTATCAGCATCCATTTTGTCCCCAATCACAATCCTGCCAGCTTTAGCGGCGGCTCGTAACATAGTCGGTCCTCCAATATCAATTTTTTCAATAATTTCTTCATGCTTAGAACCTTTCTCTATTTCTTTTTGCAGTGGATACATATCGCAATAAACAAGAGAAATAAAAGGCAATCCAAGCGCATTTAATTCTTTCACATCCTCCATATTGTCCATCCGAGTAAGAATCATTGCATAAAATTCTCGTGATAAAGAAACTACTCGATGCCCCAAAATTGGCTTACCGACAAAATCTGCTAAATCTATTGTCTCAATATTTCTTTCTTTTAGATAGTTCGCAGTACCAGAAGAAGACATTATTTTCCAACCCAAAGCAACAAGCTCACTAGCAAATTTTTCAATACCATCTTTATGATAAACCGAAATGAATGCAATTTTTTCTGTCATTGTATTATCATATCACTTAAAATAAAAAACTAAAAATCCCACAGGTCAGACCTGTGGGATTTTTCCGGCCGAAAAATTGAGTTATTTAAGCTCAATTTTTCCTCCTGCTTCTTCGATTTTTTTCTTGATTTCTTCAGCTTCAGCTTTTTTAACTCCAACCTTCAAATTGGCTGGGGCGCCATCAACTAAATCTTTGGCTTCTTTCAAGCCAAGAGCTAGAACATCTTTCACAACTTTCATAACTGCGATTTTTTGCTCGCCAGCTGATGCAAGCACAACTGTGTAAGAATCTTTTTCTTCAGCAGCTTCAGCAGAAGCAGCTGGCCCTGCAGCAGCAACAGCGGCAGCAGATACTCCGAACTTTTCCTCGATTGCCTTTACAAGGTCATTCAGTTCTAGAACTGATGCTCCTTCAAGGTCTTTCATAAATGAATCAAATTTTGACATCCCATTAGAAATTATTCCATTCGTACATATCTTGTATGACACATAAAAACAGATAATTTATTATTTTTAATGATTTTATCCCGTTTTGCGAATTTCTAACGGGACAAGTAATATTTTTAAACTAACTTTTTTTCTTTGCGACTTCATTAACTGCAATTGCCAAACGTTGCATTGGTGATTTAAGCAAGAATGCAATTTTTGATAATAATACTTCCCTACTTGGGATAGTTGCGATTTCCATCATCGCAGGGGCTCCCATGAATTTGCCTTCAAAAACTCCGCCTAAAATATTCAAGAAACCTTTGTGAGTTTTTTGAAAATTATAAACTTCTCGAGCTGGAGCGATTTCATCAGCTCCATATACCATCGCTACTTCTCCATCTAATTTTGGCAACTCCCCTTGTGCTTTTCCAGCCAAGGCACGCTTGAGCAAAGTTTTTCTAGCAACTTTGTAGGAAACTTCTTTGTCTCTTAAATCTCGGCGAAGGGCTGTTTCTTCCACAGCTTTTAAGCCATGAAAATTTACAAAAACCACCGATTTTGAATCGTTGATCATTTTTTCAACTTCCTTCACCATTTTTTCTTTTTTTGATTTTAATAACATATTTTTTTCCTTATTTTCCATTAGCCAATAAGTTGGCATACAGGAAAATATAGTCATTACATTCCTTATTTTCCAATAAAAAAACGGCCGTAGCCGCAAGTAACTTTCCTAAAAAGGAAATATCGACCCACTAAACAGGACTTAACCAAAATAAATTTTGAGCCTGTTTTCTTTGCGGTATTTCTAATATAGCATATATTATTTTTTTTGCAAATAAAAAAGTGTTAGCTGTAATTTACAACTAACACCATGGTTGCTTGAAAAAAACAATCCTAATTTGAATACACCACCCCCTTATAATAATCTCTTAATTCATCTAATTTTTTAAAAAATGGGTGTTCTAAAACAGTTTTAGAAAAATTTCTACCAAATTCTGAGGCAGGATCTTTCATTTTCTTTAAAATCTCATTAAGATTAACAGGTTCTATTTTGCCTTTTTCATTTTTGATTGGTAAAATATACCACGAAGAATCTTGCTGAGCTGATTGAATAATATTAATCAAATCTCCAAAAATTTCAACTGCCTTTTCTCTTTCCGTTATTTCTAATGTAAAAGCAAATTGCTGAGTTGACCTTGAAAGGTCTCTACCAAATTCTGAAGCTGGATTGTTCATTTCTTTTATCATTCCATCAACATTAAGTTTTTTTGTTTCCCCATTATCGTAATATACTATAGCTTGATCAAAAGGTTCTGAACTCTTTTTTTCTATTTTTTCCTTTAAATCAGAAAGGATTTTAGCTCCGGGATTCTGTTTCTGTTTGTTTTTCCCAAAAATTTTTTTATAAATATTTGTGAAAAATGATAATATTTTTTTCATAACTTCAAGTTTTTAAGGTTTTACAATTTTTTTAATTTTCTGTTGTATATATATTTCACTATGCTTGATAATGATTCAGTGAAATCTCTCCCTGATACTGAATCTGCTTTTTGCATTTCTTGTAGAATGTCAAGAAAACTCATTGACTTCACCTCCCCTGAGGCATCATTTGCTGGGAAATCACGAGATGAAATATCTACTCCTCCTTTTTCAAATTTTTTGATTAAGTCTGAGAAAATTTCCACCGGCGTTTTTTCAACTGGAATTTTGTTTTCTAATTTTTGTTTTTTCTTCATAGCTTTATTTTTTTGAGGTTTATTTTTGTTTTTATTTGATTTACTAAACCTCCCAAAAAGAAGCTTGGTAAACCAAACAAAAACAATTTTTAACCTTTTTATTTCAAAGAAATTATTACTTAAAAGATACTCCTAAATACAATTCCTGTCAAGAAAAGACGGAAGCCTTGCTTCCGTCTTTGTAATCACCACCCCGCCCTAAACTTCCCCCTCTCCTTTCCAGGAGAGGGGCTAGGGGTGAGGTTCTTTGAATTTTATTTTTTAACTTGTTTTACTTGTTTGGCTGGTGCAGTATTTTGGTTTGTATTTTTGGTTTTGTTTTGTGTTGTGTTTGCAGTATTTTCTGGTACGATTTTTGTATTTTGAGAATTTTTTGATTCCATAGAGAAAACTCCCCAAAGCCCAAGGGCTATCATTAAGATAAAGATAAATAGAACTTTGAAGAAATGTTTTGTTATCACATCTTCATTATAGCACAACCTTAAATTGTAACTACATTGATATTGTATGGAGTCAAATAATCATAAAATACATTATTGTCTGGATCTTTAATGTGAACTTTAATTCGATAAATTCCGTTATTATGACCATCAAACAAATCACCTCCTTTAGACAAAACTCCATCCCAGGTTTTAGTACAAATACTTGTGCCATCTACGCATCCAGAATGATCCGACATATACTCCCTATAAATTCCTGCATCGTCTTGTTTTTGAATTTCTAATGACATCCAATTTACTGGCTCACTAGCATTAAAAACTAAGGTTGTGCTTGTAGCTATCGGGTTAGTTGTCAGATCTCCAGCTATTCCGTTAAAAGTGTAACTGGTAATAGTTGGCAAAATATTTGGGTTGGGCGCAACACTTACTGTCGTAATATAATTTTGAGTAGAACCATCTTCGGCTGTTACAGTATAGGTCACCGGATTGGTGAAATTTTGGGAAACATTTGTATTTGGACTAACAGTAGCTTTATCTGAAATTATAATTGAAGGAGTAAGAGTAGCAATATTTGTAGCAAAAGGAACAGATAAATTTATCGAGTGATTCGCTTCATCAATTATTCCATCAACTTCTGGATTCAATCCTACAAAATTAAAAGAAGTAATTTTTTTATCAGTAGAAAGAGTCGTAGGTGGAGGATTTAATGGAGGGGTATTTCCATCTGTAGAATAAATTGGATAAGGTTGCAACATCATACTATCTCCCCCAGTATGCCCAGGTGAAGCATAAATAGTATTATCATAATTTCCCGAAGGAAAATATTTGAAACTATTAAATGAACCATCCCAGCCGACCCAATAATTATTATCCAAGTCAGGCACTAAAGTATGCCCAGTTGAATCAACATTACCATTATCAGAAATGGTATAAGTATAACCACTTGCATCCCATTGTACATCCACTTGGTAAGTAATGCTTGTCATATTGTTTTGTGGATTATTTTCTAAACCAGAAATTGCCACGTCACTTGTTTCAAAACCTTTTTGCGGATCATGATTAAAGATCCCTCTTTGCAAACATTGTGAGCACCAAAAACCTCCAGGATAATCTTGTATCTTGAATTGTTCGTGTAAATAATTATTAGAATAAGTATCAGACCAATCATAAATATTCGAACCATTGAATGCCCACATTTGCCAATCGTGACCATCGCCATTCCCTGTACCAAAAGTATCTTTTGGAATATAAGTATAATTTGATGGAGTTACTGTAAATCTCAAAGTATTATTTTGTGGAACTCGAATTGTATTTCCCATACTATCAACCGCAGTGAAATAATAATCATAATTTCCAGTATCATAAATACTACTAGCTAAATATAATTCTCCATTAGCAAAATTCCCATCAATTAAAATATCACTACCGGCAGAATTTTTTTGCATGTTTACCGGAGATAAAGAAATTCCAGTATCAGCATTTGTCACATGCAGAACTACATTTTGCGGAGAACTATTATTTGGATCAGTATAAATCGTTTCAAAATTAAAAGAAGTTAAATTGGTTCTTCCTCGATTTGGATCAATCCCATCTCCGGCATAGGCTCCTTTATTTGGTAAAGTTAAAGTCGGTACAGATGAAATAGTTTCTGCTTGATAAACTGGATATGGTTCGAGCACCATGCTATTTCCACCAGTCCTATCAACCGGTGAACTGTAAACTTTTCCATCCCAGTTACCTGAAGGAAAATATTTGAAACTATTAAATGAACCATCCCAGCCGACCCATAAATTGTTATTCATATTTGATACATCAGTATGACCTGTCGAATCGACAATAGTATTGTGAGAAACAATATGTGAAATAGTATAAGTATATCCAATAGAATCCCATTCTATGACTACATCGTAAGTTATGCCAGTCATATTGTTTTGTGGATTATTTTCTAAACCAGAAATTGCCACGTCACTATTTTCAAAACCTTGTTTTGGATTGTGATTAAAAATTCCTCTCTGTAAACATTGTGAGCACCAAAAACCTCCAGGGTAAGTTTGAATTTTAAATTGCTCTCGCAAATAACTATTTACATAAGTATCCGACCAATCATAAATATTCGAACCATTAAATGCCCAGACTTGCCAATCGTGTCCGTCACCATTCCCTATACCAAAAGAATCTTTTGCCAGATATCGATTGTTAGCGACGTTAACCGTTCTAGTAGTTGTCGCATTATTCCCGGCAGTATCAAAAGCAGTATAAGTCAAAAGATTACTACCAATTTTTGTGGTATCAACATTGCCAGTAGTGTTTACAGCAACACTACCATCTACATTATCGAGGGCGGTAGCTCCAGGATCAACATAAGCAGAACCGAGAGTTGCAAAATCTGGATTGTTTCCAAGTAAAGTAATAACCGGTGGTGTTGTATCTATCGTTGGGGTTGGTGGCGGTGGAGTATTATCAGCAATAACGTTTACAGTGCGAGTTTTTGTCGCAATATTTAGAGCTGTATCTTTTGCTGTGTAGGTAATCGTATACGCACCAATAGTATTCGTATCAACACTACCAATTACAACAACAGCAACCGCTCCATCTATTTCATCTAAAGCCGTAGCTCCAGCATCTGTATAAGCAGTCCCTTTAATAATATCGACAGAAGCATCACCAACGATTGTAATAACTGGTGGAGTTGTATCTGTTGTCGTGTTTCCTGTATTTCCTGTATTCCCTGAACCATTACCTGAAGAATTTCCTCCGTTATTTCCACTATCTCCAGTTCCAGAATTATTATTATTATTATTATTATTTTGATCACCAGTATTTCCAGAATTTCCTGAATTTCCTGAATTTCCTGAATTATTACTGCCGGTATCGTTTCCGCTACCACCTCCGCCACCTCCAGTATTTCCAGTATTATTATTTTCAGAATTATCTCCGTTTGTATTTCCTGAATTATTGTCATTGTTGCTATTCCCACCAGTATCTAATACTTCATCTGCTTTGGACATAGTTGGAATGGTAATTTTTTTAGAAATAACAAAAGATTTTTTTGTATTTGTAGTTGTTGTTGGCGTCGTAGTCTTTTTTGTTGAAACCGTAGTAGTCGTTTTACTACTAGAGCTACTTGGCAAACTATTTATAACCGTAGCGGATAATTGAGAAGAAGAACTAGAATTAGTAGAACTAAAAATTCCAAATAAAACATTTTTTATTCCATTGGCAATTGGATCTGCCACCGATAAAATACCTTTTTTAATTTTATGGGCTAAAGAAATTTCTGGTGGTGAAATACAAAAATCTGCCGGATCTTGTTCATCATTTAATTTTAATTTACCGAGAGAATTTTTAATATCAGAAACAATCCTATCACCTTGATATTTTAAATAAACATCAGAAAAGCTATGCCCGTCGCCATCACTAGCTGTAAGCGGAATATGAATATTTGGTGGTAAAATTTTTATCATCCTCCCGACAACTGCCGTGATAACTTTATCTGTATCGGAAGTCACATATTCACCACCGCCTGCCACAGTTTTAGCAGGGCTAGCCACACCATAAACACCGATAGATTCACTAGGTACGCCACCCTCCATATCAGCAACTTTGTCATAAAAATTATTTGCATAAAAATTTCCCTGTGAATGTCCTACTAGTAAAAGTTTTTGAGTTTTTACTTCCTGACTGGCGTCATTTAGCATTTCAGTCAAATCATAATCGGATTTTTCATTGAAAACTCCCTCAGCAATTGCATCTGCTAAATCCCCCACGCCTGCCAAATGAGTCGGGTTGTATAAATAAGTAAAATTAATGTTCTGCCCATTCCAATTAATTCCTAAATGATTTCGTAAACTAATCATATTATTTTTTGCACCTTGCTCATCAGTGAATATCCCATTTATTGTTGCGACCGTATAACCGTTCAATGAACAGTCAGCAGAAACTTTTGAATAAAATGAAAACATTAGAGCAAAAACCAGAACAAATATTATTTTGTTTTTCATATAAATATAAATTATTTATTTTAATTTGATAATAATGTTAAATCAAGATCACACCCTTCATTAGATGCGGAGTAACTTCTTAAATACTTATATAAATCATCCATATATTTTTTTCTTTTTGGAGTATTTATTTGAAGATTTTCAACATAAGTTTGATATTTATCAACATCAGTAATAAATTTATTCATATCGGAACGAGAGCTAAGGTTCCAAAGACACATTTCAGCTCTACTTAAATTATCTTGAACCGTAGTTGTTAATGTTGTCGTATTTAAAACTGGAAGTGTCATTTGAGTCTGTAAAGCCAATGCATACTGCAAAAGAACAGCCCGGGTTTTGGCTGAATTTGGATAAGTTTGGAAAATTGCTATTTCAACATCATCTCGAATCCCATTTTTATTGGCATCTATACCGGCTATAGTTTGATCAGCCAAAGCTCCTGGGTCTGCCGGAAGATTTTTCCCCAAAACATCATCGATTGTAAGTTTAGTATTTTTTATTTTCGCAACTTCCGCATTTGTTTTATCTAAACTTACAAAATGAAACACACGCACAATTACTAAAATTATAAATAATATTACTAAAACTAAAAAAGCCCACATAATTATTTTTGAAATTTTGCGAGCCAACGACTTTTTATTTTTTTCCATTCATAAATTATATTATAAGAATATTTATTCTGTCAAAAACATTTCTGTGGAAAACTTTTTTTTAAACAATTTATTAAATAAACAGTCAAAAAAAATAAAAAATTATTTTACTATTTTACTGTCTACCAACTCAGACATATGTAAGACTTGGTAGACATTTTCATTTTTAAAAAATACATCTTTACCAAAACTTAAAAAAGATGTATTATAAAATAATGTTGCGAGAAATGGTGAGCGAACATAAAATAAAATTAGTTTTACTGGGAGATATCTTAGTTTTTTTCTTTTCTCTTTTTTTAATGCTGTTTTTGCGATATGGTGAAAAAAATATTCGTAGTGAATTTAAAATCCATTTCTTCCCTTTTGTTATCTTACTTCTAATCTGGATAATAGTATTTTATATAATAGACTTATATTCTCATACTAATATCAATTCAACTATAAAAAATAAAAAGAAGTTAGTTGTTGCCGTTTTTATAAATTTCATATTTTCACTTAGTATTTTTTATATTTTCGGTAACTTTTTTTCATTAACTCCCAAAACTAATCTTATAATTTTCACAATTATTTTTATTTTTCTTGATTATCTTTGGCGGTATTTCTTTTCTTGGCTCCTACAACAAAAATTTAATAACAAAAATATCATTCTCCTTTCAAGCTCAACTTTGAATAGTAAAATTCTAGAATATTTAAAAATAAATCCACAACTTGGCTATTCTACAAATATCTCTACTCCAGAAGAGTTTCTAAAAAATGAAACAATTGATCCAAAAAACACCACTATTGTAGTAGACAATCAATCTTTTTCAGATCCTGAGATTTTGAAAAAATTATATAGCTTAATTTCACAAAAAATTGAAGTTATTTCTTTGGCTGATTTTTATGAAAAATTATTTGCTAGAATCCCTTTGACTGAAATCAATGAAGAATGGTTTATCAATGAAGTAAAATCAAACTATCATTTAAATGATACCATCAAAAATATTTTAGATAAAATATTCAGCATTTTATTCTTAATTATTCTCTCCCCATTCTTTTTGATAATTGCTATTTTAGTCAAAATCACTTCAAGTGGACCAATTTTTTATAAACAAACTAGAACCGGCGAAAACAATAAAATTTTTGTTTTATATAAATTTAGAAATATGTATAACGACCCATTGCTAAATCCAGACGCTCTCGGACAAGTTCCAACTTGGTGTCAAAACGAAGATACTAGGGTCACTAAGATTGGTAAAATATTACGAGAAACTCATTTAGATGAATTACCCCAACTTTGGAATATTTTACGAGGTGATATTTCTTTTGTCGGACCACGGCCAGAAAGACCTGAATTTGCCGAAACATTAGAAAAAGAAATTCCCCACTATTTATTTCGACAAATTATCCGTCCAGGACTTTCTGGTTGGGCTCAAATAAAATTTAGATATTCCAATACTATTTTGGAATCAAAAGAAAAGTTTGAATATGATTTATACTATATAAAAAACAGGAATATTTTCCTCGATGCTAGAATCCTTTTAAAAACAATCCAGTTTGTTTTTACACATTAAATATTAAACATTAAGGGTGGATAACTTATTGACATTGTAAATATACTTGTTATACTTAATTCAGTTTATTATTAAAAGTAATAAAAAAATGAAATACATTGAATTATTCGAAAAAATTGACTCCCCTGTCTTTTCCTTACAAGATTTAAAAATATCAGGTATTTTTATCCTTCCATATCAAATATCTAAATTAAATAAAGCTGGATATATAAAAAAAATTAAAAACGGCCTATATGCTTTTACAAACAAAAAAGAAATTGTTACTCCAGAATATTTAGCTTATAAAATATATCAACCAAGTTATATTAGTTTGGAATCGGCACTATATCATTATGGACTAATGCCTGAAATGGTTTACAACGTAACTTCTATTTCTACAAAAACTACTAGAAAATTTAAAAATGATTTTGGTATATTTATTTATCGGAATATAAAAAAAGAACTTTTTTGGGGATACAAAAAAGAAGAAAAAAAAGGACAAATATACCAAATAGCTGAACCAGAAAAAGCCCTGCTTGATTATATTTATTTTAATTTATTTAAAATTAAAGATGATTTCGACATTAAAGAGCTCCGTCTTAATCCTATATTATTAAAACAATTAAATATTAAAAAATTAAAAGAATACACAAAAATTTTTGACAACAAAAAAATTACAAAAATTATATTAAAAATAATTCAATAAATATGCTTACACTAGAACAAATAAAAAAATACGTTGGAGAAAATACTTTTGAGCGTAGTCCAAAAGCAGCCTTAATCGAATATTTACAATATGAAATTCTTGATTCTCTTTTTAAACAAAAAAACAGTGAAAAACTTTCTTTTATTGGTGGAACATCTATAAGAATTGTTTATCAGAGTCAGCGATTTTCTGAAGATTTAGATTTTGATAATTTTGGTTTAAATTTTACAGATTTTAAAAAACTTTTAGACAATACAACTCGTGATATGTCTTTAAAAGGTTTTGAATTGGAATTTAGATTTATAGAAAAAATGGCATTCCATTGTTATATTAAATTTCCTAATCTACTATTTTTAAATAAATTAAGTCCAAATGATGATGAAAAAATATTGATCCGGATTGATACGGTAGAAAAAGATAAAAACATAATACCAGTGACGCATATATTAAATAATTTTGGTATCTATCGTAAAATATTAGTCAACCCAATCCAAACTATTTTATCTCAAAAAATTCTAGCTATTATTGAAAGAAAAAGAGAAAAAGGTCGTGATTTTTATGATGTATCATACCTCCTCGGTATCACTAAGCCAGATTATGAATATCTAAAAAAGAATCGCGATTGGAGGCCAAAAGATATTAAAGAAAAATTACTTGCTAGAGTAGCCGAATTAAATATGAAAGAATTATCCAATGAAGTTCTTCCTTTTCTTCTAAAACCAGAAGATATTGATAGAATTTTAACCTTTAAGGAATATATTGAGCAAAAGCTTTAATTCAGTTTTTAGTTAAAAATAACGTATAAATGAAATAGAAAATATTCCTCGATGCCAGAATCCTTTTAAAAACAATTCAGTTTGTTTTTACACACTAAATATTGTATAGTAAAAATATGAAAGGTATAATTTTAGCCGGAGGAAATGGCACCAGACTCTACCCCCTCACATTAGCCGTCAATAAACAACTCTTGCCGATTTATGACAAGCCAATGATTTTCTATCCAATCTCGATTTTGATGTTGGCTGGAATCAAAGATATTTTAATTATCTCAACTCCAAAAAATTTACCTGATTTCAAAAAACTCTTAGGTGATGGTAAAAATTTTGGCATAAAATTGTCTTACATTTCTCAACCGTCTCCTGACGGACTTGCTCAAGCATTTATCCTTGGAGAAAAATTTATTGGCTCTGATAACGTCGCAATGGTTTTAGGTGACAACATTTTCTACGGAAATGGTCTAACCAAAATTTTAAAAGAAGCCGTCCAAAACAAAAAACAAGCAACTATTTTTGGCTATTACGTTGATGATCCAACAAGATTTGGGGTGGTAGAATTTAATAAAAAAAATGAAGCAATCTCGATTGAAGAAAAACCTAAAAATCCAAAATCAAACTATGCGGTAACTGGACTATATTTTTATGACAATCAGGTCATAAACTTTGCAAAAAAATGTAAACCAAGTAAAAGAGGAGAATTGGAAATAACCAGCATAAATGAGATGTATTTAAAAAAAGGAGCCTTAAAGGTTAAACTTTTAGGCCGAGGCTTCACCTGGCTTGATACTGGCACAATTGATTCCCTAATGAAAGCTAGCGACTTTGTTAGAACTATAGAAGAAGAACAAAATATTAAAATTGCTGTTTTAGAAGAAATTGCCTATAAAAATAATTGGATTAATAAAAAAACTCTAATTGAAATGGCAAAAAAATACGGCAAATCCCCTTACGGGGAATATTTAATAAAAGTTGCTCGTGGTAAAATAAAATATTAATAATGAAAATTACTGAAACTAAAATTAAAGACCTATTTGTTCTAGAGCCAGAACTTTTTGAAGATGTTCGTGGTTGGTTTTTTGAATCTTATAATAAAGAACAATTAAAAAAAAATGGCCTCGAAATTGATTTCGTTCAAGACAATCACTCTTCATCTCTTTTAAAGGGAACATTGCGAGGACTTCATTTGCAAAATAATCCTCACGCTCAGACAAAACTAGTTCGTTGTACCCGTGGAGCAGTACTAGACGTAGCAGTAGATTTACGGAAAGATTCACCAACTTATAAAAAATACTTTTCTATCGAAATTTCAGCTGAAAACAAAAAGCAACTCTTAATTCCAAAAGGCTTTGCTCATGGATTTTTAACCCTAGTTGATAACACTGAATTTGAATACAAAGTAGATAATTACTATGACAAACAATCTGAAAGAACTATCTATTTTGCGGATCAGGAGCTTGCTATAAATTGGGGAATAGAAAATCCAATTTTAATAGAGAGAGAAAAAAATGCCCCATTATTAAAAGATTGCGATATTAATTTTTAATCAATATTTATTTATGAAAATTTTAGTTACAGGCGGAGCAGGGTTCATCGGTTCAAACTTTATCATTTACATGTTAGGAAAATATCCGGACTACCAAATTGTAAATTTGGATAAATTAACTTACGCTGGAAATTTAGAAAATTTAAAAAGTGTTGAAAATAATCCAAACTACAAATTTATTAAGGGTGATATTTGTGATCGAGAAATAGTAAAAATTGCTATGACTGATTGTGATAGTGTGGTTCACTTTGCAGCTGAATCTCATGTAGACCGCTCCATAAGTGAACCCGAGGCTTTTATAAAAACAAATGTTCTGGGAACTTTAATTTTGCTAGAAGTCGCAAAAGAACTCGGAATAAAAAGATTTCACCATATTTCAACTGATGAAGTTTTTGGGACTCTTCCCCTTCAAAATCTGAAAGATAAATTTAATGAAAATACTCCTTACTCCCCTCGTTCCCCTTATTCTGCTTCTAAAGCAGGCTCCGATCATCTAGTCCGAGCTTTTATTGAAACATACAATTTCCCGGCAACTATTTCAAATTGCACCAACAATTACGGCCCACTTCAATTTCCAGAAAAAATTATTCCACTTTTCATAACGAACGCTTTGCAAGATAAAAACTTACCAATCTATGGTACAGGTACCGCTATCCGAGACTATTTGTATGTGACCGATCACTGTAAGGCAATTGATCTAATCTTACACAAAGGAAAAATTGGTGAAACATATTGCCTAGGCGGTGATGCAGAAAAAAATGGAATCGAGATAGCTGATACAATTTTAGAAATTCTTGATAAAAATAAAAATCTAAAGACTTTCGTAGGCGATAGAAAAGGACATGACATGCGTTACGCAATGGACTTTTCAAAAATAACTCGTGACCTTGGTTGGCAACCAACCGTCAACTTTGAAGAAGGTATTAATAAAACAATTGCTTGGTATAAAGAAAATGAAAACTGGTGGAAAAAATAAAAAACTAAAAATTCTAATTACTGGAGCGAGTGGGCAATTAGGAAAAAAAATAATTGAACTTTTTGATAAAAAATATCAATTAATTTTAACTGATATTCAAAATATGGATATCACTAATATCCTCCAAGTTAAAAATACTATAATAAAAGAAAAACCAGATTTCATTATTCATTCGGCTGCCTATACGCAAGTAGATAAAGCTGAAGAAAATAAAGATATCTGCAAAAAAATAAATACATTTGGGACAAAAAATATTGCCGTGATTGCCAGCAAATTTAATATCCCCCTAATTTACATTTCCACTGATTTTGTTTTTGATGGCAAAAAAAATACACCTTATAACGAAAAAGATGTACCAAAACCTATATCTATATACGGGCAAACAAAATATGCGGGTGAAAAATTTATTCAAAAATTCTGTAAAAAATATTACATCATCCGAACCTCTTGGCTTTTTGGAGAATTGCCAAAAGATTATCCTGGTACTAATTTTGTTGAAGTTATGCTAAAACTAGCCAAAGAAAAAAAAGAATTAAAAGTAGTGAATGATCAAATCGGCTCGCCGACCTATACGGGTGACTTAGTAAAAATTATTTTTAAAATGATTACTCAAAAACCAACTTATGGTATTTATCATTTCTCTGGGAAAGGTGCTTGTTCGTGGTATGATTTTGCCAAAGAAATTTTTGCTCAAACAAAAACGAGAATTAACTTAACTCCAATCAAAAGTGTAAACTATCCCCAAAAAGCCCCCCGCCCCGCCTACTCTTATTTAGACAAAAGAAAGATAGAAAAAGCGCTAAACATAAAACCCCGCCGATGGCAAAAAATGATTAAATCATTTTTAAGCAATAAGTATGATTTTTAATTAATAATTTTTTTTATGGTATCTAAATAATCTTTTCTAAAGTCATCCAAATTGTGATTTTTAATCATTTCTTTTCTAATTAAATTTAATTTATCATAAAAATATTTTGGTTCTGAATAAAATTCATCAATTTTTTTACTATATTCACCAACATCTTCAATATTTTTTACCAATAATTCATAATTTTTCCCAAAAATTTCAGATGAGTCCCCGACATCGGAAGTTATAATGGGGACATTGTGATTTATCATATCCAACCTAACAAAAGCTATACCCTCAAATTTAGATGTAAATAAGAGTAAATCAAATTCTTCCATTTCTAACTCATTATAATTATTGTATGTTCCTCGGTATTCTACATTTTTTAATTTTAAAATTTTATCAAAAAAACTATTAGCTAATTCATTATTTGATTTATTACCATAAATAATGAAAGTTATATCTTGCCTTTTTTGACAAATTCCATACAAAACACCAATTAATTTCTGGTTGCATATTCTTGATGCCCATAATATCTTTTTATTATTTGAAAATTTCTGTTTAATTTTTGGATTTTTGTCAATTGGTGAAAATAATTTTTTATAATTAAAATCTTGACCAGCCAATTTTTTAAAATATTCATACCAATATAAATTGTCGCTCAATATAATATCTGAATTTAACATAACTTCTGGATACATAACAGGAAACCCATAAAACTTATCATTAACCCAATCATAGTCAGGACAAAAAAAAGAAACCATCGTTTTTATATTATATTCATTAAAAATGGCTGAATAAAATTTTATTAATTGCAAAACAATTTCTGAGTTTACAACATGGATTATTTTTATCTTTGAATTAATAATTGCCTTAAGCAATATATGCATCTGATCATTATTACTTAAATTAGCCCATTCGGGACAAAAAGAAATAATATCAAAAGTTGGTATTGATATTTGTTTAATTCTTTCTCCTGGTTCTATCGTTGTAACTAAACATGGTTTATATTCTGTATTTTTTAAAGAGTTTACATGTTCAACTATCAATTTATCAGCTCCACCTAAAGTAACGTGAGGAACAAAAAAAACAAAATCTTTCCCATCTAAAAAATCAAGTAATTTTTCATAAATTTTAAATTGAAAAATTATATTTAATGAATAATGGTGAAAATTATCAATGATTGTATATTTTTTTAATAAATTTTTCTCATTATAAATCTCTAAAAAGCTTTTACATTCTTTAATTGGAGTGTAATTTTTCCTAAATAAAAAATTTCTTATAAAATTATTTTTGCTAATAAATTTTCTATTTTTGAAAAAGTTTTTACCATAAAGGTCACTATTTCTAACAATCTTTTTTTTCTTAATGCTTGAATAAAGCAATCCTCCAAAAACCTTATTCTTTCGATAAAAAAGTATGTAATTGGCTGTTATATATTTTATACCTTTTGCTAATAGTCTATTATTTAAATCCCAGTCTTCGTATCCATAAATAGATGTCGTTACCTTAAACTTATTCTCTATTAAAATTTTCTTAAAACACATTATTTTACTTGTATAAAAATTACAAAATAAATTATTTTTTGTAATATTTTTATTTGAATTTAAAAAAGAATTAATCCTTAATTCTGGAAATTCAACTAAATAATCTGGGTGAACAACAATATGAAATTTATTATCTAAATTATTAAAATCTTTTTGATTATTCACAAAATTTTTATAATAATTTACTGTAGTTTCATACAAGGCCAAAAAGCAATCCATAGAAACATAATCATCTCCATCAGCAAATAGTATAAAATTATTTTTTGAAGAATCAACACCATGGTTTCTTGATTGCCCAAGACACCCATAACTAACAAATTCAATTTTGTTGAATATTTTTTTATTTTCTAATATTATTTTTTCTGTTTCTTTGTCCGTGTTATCCAACACTGCAATAATTTCTATATCTGCCCATAATTTATATTTATTATGATGTTCTAAAACATCAACTATATTTTTAATTACATTTTCTGCAATTTCACCTTCCTTGTGAAAATTTACTACTAAAGATAAAGTATATACGTCATTTTTATTAATTTTTTTAGATATATTAAAATAATGTTTTTCTATCGCTTCTTTTGTTGTCTGAAATTTAAAAATTCTTTTTAATAAAGTTCTTATTGAATT
>CAISUD010000049.1 GCA_903888625.1 uncultured bacterium | reverse complement strand
TAAAGATACTATAGAAAAATATAAAAATTTATAAATAAAAATATTATTAATAACATTATAAAAAAATTATGAGCGCAAATACAACAATAGAAAATTTAAAAAAAAGAATTGCAGGATATGAGGGGGGAGCCGAAATGTATGAATATGGCACAGTCCTTTCGATTGCCGACGGAATTGCAAAAATTTCAGGTCTATCAAAATGCCAATCTTCAGAAATGGTATCTTTTGAATCTGGAGCTTTGGGGCTTGCGCTCAATTTGGAGGAGGATTCTGTGGGAGTCATTGTGCTCGGAGAATATTCAGCAATCAAAGAAGGTGAGACTGTCAAAAGAACCAATAAAATTCTTTCTATTCCAGTTGGAGATAATTTTATCGGTCGGGTTGTAAACCCACTTGGTATGCCTATTGATGAAGCTGGTGCAATAAAAGCGGATGCAGTTTATCCTGTTGAAAAAGTTGCTTCTGGTGTAATGACTCGTGAACCAGTGAAAACTCCTGTACAAACTGGTCTAAAATCAATCGATGCTATGATTCCGATTGGCCGTGGTCAGCGGGAACTTATCATTGGCGACAGACAGACCGGAAAGACCGCTATTGCTATCGACACTATTTTAAATCAAAAAGGGCAAGATTTAATTTGTATTTACGTAGCTATTTCTCAAAAACAATCCAAAGTATCTCGTTTGGTTTCAAAACTAAAAGAAGGTGGTGCTATGGATTACACAATTGTTGTTTCGGCTGGTGCATCAGATGGTCCGGCTTTTTCATACCTAGCTCCTTATTCTGGTTGTGCTATTGCAGAATATTTTTTAGATAAAGGTAAAGATGTTTTAATCGTATATGATGATCTTTCAAAACATGCAGTAGCTTATCGAGAAATCTCATTATTACTACGCCGACCACCAGGCCGTGAAGCTTATCCTGGAGATGTTTTCTATTTGCATTCACGTTTACTTGAACGTGCTTGTCGTTTAAATAAAAATTATGGTGGTGGTTCTATCACCGCATTACCTATTATTGAAACTCAAGCTGGAGATTTGTCGGCTTATATTCCTACGAACGTGATTTCGATTACAGACGGACAGATTTTCTTGGAAACTGGATTATTCAACAAAGGTATCAGGCCTGCTATTAATGCTGGACTTTCTGTGTCTCGCGTAGGCTCAGCTGCTCAAATTAAATCAATGAAAAAGGTGGCTGGTAAAATGAAACTCGCAATGGCACAATATCGTGAGCTTGAATCATTTGCTCAATTCGGTTCTGATCTTGATGCTGATACTAAAAAAGCTATCAATCGTGGACAAAGAGTGGTGGAATTAATGAAACAAAATCAATATGCACCTATCGCTGTGGCAAAACAAGTGTGTGCTATTTATGCTGTGAATGAAGGATTTTTAGATGAAATGGAAACGACAGAAATCAAAGCCTGGGAAGAAAGTTTTTATTCATTCCTTGATCGTTCAAAAAAACCACTACTTGATAAATTAGTAGCTGGTTGGGATGAAAAAGTAGAAGGCGAATTAAAAGAAACCATTAAAGAATTTTTAGGGAATTAAAATTTTATGGAAGGAGAAATTAAAGAAAATAAAAAATTGAGTGCTAAAGATAAATTTAAAATGATTCGAGATACTCATTATATGCCAGTTTATGTTAAACAAGATAGCTTTGGGTCTAGGTATGAAGAAACTGTTGCTTTGGCTTTTAAAAAAAGCACAGTATATAAAATTTTAGGTGTGATTTTGTTTATAGTATTTCTTTGGTTTTTAACTTTATCTAATGGTTTATCAACAGAAAAGGCTGTAATTTTAATTATTGCTTTAATTAGTATCTTAATACAAAGAATTATTAGAAAGGGTATAGTTATGGACAGGACTTCAGTAGAAGAGATTCAAAAAATTAATAATCATACTCAAAATAAACTTGACGGAAGCAATAAGTTGAATATTGATATTAATTCAAAAAACATTTTAAAGATAATAATCATTTTTTCAATTGTAATAATTTCTATTTTTATTTTATCAAATATATTTTAATAACATGCCACTTGCACAAAAAGCGATAAAACAAAAAATAAAATCAGTTGGAAACATTAAAAAAATCACCAAAACAATGGAGATGGTTTCGATTTCTAAAATGCGTCGTGCTGTTGAGCATGCTCTTTCTTCTCGGGCTTATTCCCATTATGCACTTGAATTGTTGGTGAATCTTTCAAAAGATAAAAATGTTTCAAATCCATTGATGGTGGCTGGAAAATCTGATAAAGAATTGATAGTCATAATTGCCAGCAATAAAGGTTTGTGTGGGGGATATCACACTAATATTTTTAAAGCTCTGAATATTTATGTAAAGAAAAATATTTCAAAAGGTTTAGGAGAAGGGAATGAAACAAAAGTTGTGACTATTGGAAAATATGCTGAAAAGATTTCTAAAAAATTGAATTTAGCAGTTTTTGCAGGGTTCAATAATTTTTCTGAATTTTCAACTATCGAACAAACCAAAGAATTGTCTGATTTAATCCGCAAAGAATATATCGAAGGGGGTTATAAAAGTGTGAAAATTTTATTTACTGAATTTTTAAAGTCTACTACTTATAAACCAGTTTTACGAGAAATTTTTCCAATTAGTGTTGAGACCATAAAAAATATTCTAGAAATTTCTGATGAAAGTAGTGCTTTGAATGTTAATGAAAATAGTTTAGTCGATTATAAATTTGAACCAGATTTAAATGAAATATTAGAAAGTATTTTACCAGGACTTGTGGATGTGGTAATTTATCAGACATTAGCAGAAGCCTTTGCATCAGAACACTCTGCACGAATGTTTGCGATGAAAAACGCAGGAGACAGTGCAACGACTATATTAGACGCATTGATGCTCTCATACAACCACGCCAGACAAGATGGTATTACCCGTGAACTCTCCGAAATAGTCGCCGGAGCAGAAGCTTTAAATGTGAATTAAAATTATGGAAGGAGCACCTGTAACAATTGAACAAGTTTACAATAGCGTAAAAAAAATATTTCATGATGGTGAAGTAATTATAGATGAAAATAATAAATTTGTTTTGAATGAAGAATTAAAAAAAGAAGGATGGGAGTTAGGTGAAGGGTTTCAAGAAAAAAGTAACCCACAGGGTGTTCTTGATGAGATAAATAATTTAAAAAATTCAAAATATGAAGTCGCAATTGCTTTTATAAAACATGAAGAAAGTGAACCATGGTCATATATACGATGTATATTAAAAAAAGATACTTTAAAAGTTTAAAAAAATTTTATTATTAATTAAAAATTATTATGCAAAAAGGAAAAATATCACAAATTATTGGAGCGGTCGTAGACGTAAGATTCGAAGGAGGATTGCCAGCACTCCTAAATGCTCTTACTGTAAAGCGAGAAGGCAAGACAGACCTCGTACTTGAGGTTGCTGGTCACCTTGGTTTAAATGAAGTGCGCACAATCGCCATGACTTCGACTGACGGACTTTCTCGTGGAGATGAAGTCATCGATACTGGCGAATACATCACTGTACCAGTCGGAATGGAAACTCTTGGCAGAATGTTTGATGTCACAGGAAATGCAATTGATGAAATGCCAGCTCCAAAAAATTCTAAACGAATGCCAATTCACCGCAGTGCCCCTACTTTCGCCGAGCAATCTCCAAAAACCGAAGTGCTCGAAACTGGAATTAAAGTTATTGACTTAATGTGTCCATTCTTGAAAGGAGGAAAAGTTGGACTTTTCGGTGGTGCTGGGGTTGGAAAGACTGTTGTTATTCAAGAACTTATCCGAAATATCGGAGCCGAGCATGGAGGCTATTCTGTATTTGCTGGAGTCGGAGAGAGAACTCGTGAAGGAAATGATTTGTATAAAGAAATGAAAGATTCCGGAGTTTTGGATAAAACAATGCTCGTCTTCGGACAAATGAATGAACCACCAGGAGCTCGTGCTCGTGTTGCTCTTTCGGCTTTGACTATGGCGGAACATTTTCGTGATACAGAAGGAAAAGATTTATTATTGTTTATGGATAATATTTTCCGCTTTACTCAAGCCGGTTCAGAAGTGTCCGCATTGCTTGGCCGTATGCCATCTGCTGTTGGATATCAACCAACTTTGGCCTCTGAAATGGGAAATTTACAAGAACGAATTACTTCGACTGATAAAGGTTCTATCACTTCCGTGCAAGCTATTTATGTGCCTGCCGATGACCTTACCGACCCGGCTCCAGCAACTACTTTCTCGCACTTAGACTCTACTGTTGTGCTTTCTCGACCATTGTCAGAACTTGGAATTTATCCAGCTGTTGATCCTCTAGACTCGACCTCTACAATCCTTGATCCAAATATTATTGGTGAAAGACATTATAATGTTGCTCGAAATATTCAGAAAATTTTACAGAGATATAAAGATTTACAAGACATCATTGCTATCTTGGGCATGGATGAATTGACCGATGACGACAAACTCGCAGTTTCTCGTGCTCGTCGAATTCAAAAATTCCTTTCACAGCCAAACTTCGTGGCAGAACAATTTACCGGACGACCTGGTAAATATGTACCACTTGAAGAAACAATTAAAGGTTTTGAAGAAATTTTGGAAGGAAAGTATGACAATGTTTCTGAACAAGCATTTTATATGAAAGGAAACATTGAAGATGTATTAAAGGATAGTAACTAGTAGCTATATGAAACTAAATATTGCAATAATTTCAAAAGAAAAAATACTCTATCAAGGTCAAGCTGATACTGTTTTTGTGCCTACTGAGACGGGGATAATTGAAGTCTTACCAGAACATATGCAATTAGTTTCGGCTTTAAAGGCAGGGGATTTGATTGTGAAAAATGATGATAAGGAAACTGTATTTAAAATCACAGGCGGTGTCCTCGAAGTGCGTCAAAAAAGTAATGTGATAATTTTAGTGGATTTGGTATAATACACCAATGAAATTACAAAGTTACGCATTCAAAGATGGCAAGGAAATTCCTAGTCTTTACGCTTGTGATGGGAATAAAATAAACCCGCCACTTGAATTTTTGGATGTGCCTTTTAAAACTAAAAGTTTAGCTCTCTTGATGTACGACCCAGATATTCCAGAATCTGCGAAAACTAGTATGAATATTTTGGTTTGGGATCATTGGGTAGTTTTTAATATCCCGCATGACGTCAGAAGTATTGAAGAAAATTCTGTGCCAGTTGGCACACTTGGTCGAAATACGAGTGGCACAAATGCTTACACTCCACCATGTCCGCCTTATGGCACGCACCGATATTTTTTTAAATTATACGCACTAGATACAATGCTCTCACTTCCGGCTGGAGTTAGTAAACAAGAGGTGATAGATGCGATGGACGGACATATTTTGGATGAAGCAGAATTAATAGGAATTTATCAAAGAAACTAATGAGTAAATTTTATGTAGTAGCCACACCAATAGGAAACTTAGGAGACATTACTCTTCGGGCTCTTGAAGTGTTAAAAAGTGTGGATTTGATTTTGTGTGAAGATACTAGGATGACAAAAAGATTGCTCGATAAATATGAAATTAAAAAACCCACAATGAGTTACCATGCTCAAAGTAAATTATCTAAAACAGATAAAATTTTTGAATATTTAAAAGAAGGGAAAGACTTGGCACTTGTTTCCGATGCTGGCACTCCGACGATTTCAGATCCTGGAGCAATGTTAATTCAAAAAATAAAAAATGAAATGGGGGATGATGTACAAGTTATTCCAATCCCTGGAGTCTCGGCAGTTATCACTGCGCTTTCGGCTTCCGGTTTTCCAACTCATGAATTTACTTTTCTTGGTTTTTTACCACATAAAAAGGGAAGGGAAACTTTGTTTAAAGAGATAGCGGGAGCGAAGAGAACTATAGTTTTTTATGAATCTCCGCATCGAATATTAAAAACCCTAGAATCTTTGAATAAATTTTGTCCAGAAAAAAAGGTGTGTTTAGCTCGTGAGCTGACAAAAATTTATGAAGAATTTAAAACGGGGTCTCCAACTGAACTTCTTGAATATTTAACCAAAAATCCCGAGAAACAAAGAGGGGAGTTTACTGTGCTAGTTGGGCTTGACAAATAATATTTAATTATGCTATTCTGAAATACAGAATACTATTCGTCAATTCAAACATATTTTTAACTTAATTTTTTTTTATGAAAAAAAATAGTATGGGTTTAAAAAAATCCAAGGAGAATTCTACTCCTAAAAAAATGAAGGAGGAAAAAGTAACTCCAAAAATAAGTTCATATGAACTTTTTAGATTGGGACTTACGGTTTTCTTTCCGGGGCGTAATTATGAAGCACCTTATTGCTGAATAATCCACACACAAAAGATCAAATCCACCGCTTGAGAAATCAGGCGGTTTTTTTTATCCAAAATCTTCTGGGTCTATGGTTATGGAAAAACTTTGTGGGAGGGAGAATAGTTTTTCGGCTAAAATTTGGTCTATTTTTCCATTATGAGAAATTTCGGGTAGGGACCAGTTTTGCGGGTCTATTTTTATAAGAATATTGGTTATAAATTTGTCTTTAAATTTTGCTAAAAATCCACTAAAAATTTGTGGTTCGTATTCATTAAAATTCTCCTGTAGAAATTTTCGCACATCTCTCGTTTCAATTTTATTTCCAATATAATTCACTTTAATAAATCTTTTAAACGGTGGGTAGCCAAGTTCTTTACGATCTTTTATTTCATTTCGTGTAAAAGAGATTAAGTTATCAATTTTGATTGCATTTATAATTTCGTCGTCTTCATTTTTAGTTTCGATAATCAATTTATTACGAGTTTTATTTAAAATCGAAATTACAATTTGGATAATCTTTTCGCTCATTCTAAAATTCGGAATACTCCAAAGTGAATCAAAAGCAGAAATGATAGTCAAAGGGATTTTGTCTTTTAAGTAAAATAGTGCCATTTCTGTACCAATCAAAATACTACCAGGGTTTGAATAATATTCATTAATTATTTTTTCAGCTTCCTTGGCAGTACTGACAGATTCCTTGTCTAATTTATAGATTTTCGTTTTAGTATCTATTAATTTATTTATTAACTCATCATAGACAGTATCGACTCCAATACCAAGTGGCATTAAATTCCAACTACTACAATTTCGGCAAACAGTTTCGGGGCTAGATTCATTTCCACATTTATTGCA
Source organism: uncultured bacterium (assembly GCA_903888625.1). GTDB lineage: Bacteria > Patescibacteriota > Minisyncoccia > Phycocordibacterales > UBA9973 > UBA9973. Next base: position 18,355 of record CAISUD010000049.1, on the reverse strand, counting down.
AACAAAGATTCTTTTTTCAGTATTTTTTGTTTTATATAATACGACTGGAGCTTTACATTTTTCACATAAAACTGCTTCTCCACAATCCTTACAAATGGTCATCGTAGCTAGACCTTTCCGTAAAGCAAAAACGAAAACATTTTCTTTTTTTGCAATTGATTTCTCTATATCAAACAGGGTACCATCAGCAACAATTTTAAATTTCTTAATCTCATCAATTTCAATATTTTTATTGGTAATTTGTATTTCACCATCAAAGTTTGTCCGAAAAGACATCGGAGAAGCTTCACCGAGAGCATCATTTTCTTTTCGAGCAATAGTTTCAAAACGCAAAAAGGTATCAGCTAAAATAAATTTAGCACCATTTTTAAAAGCAAAAATTTCTGCTAAAATTCGAAGGTCTAAATTTGGTTTTTTAATAGTTTTATAAGCATTGGAGCTTTCATGTTCAAGGATTATTGTTTTGAAATCATTTCGATAAATAGACAAATATGGCGCAGTAGCTAAAACCAAGACTGGGTGGGGGCATTCCAATATTTCTGTAATTATTTCTAATTGCTTTTTCTTCGTTAAACCTCCATGTAGCGAAAAGGTAAAATTCTCTATACCTTTTTTAAGTACTAGAGTAATATTTTCAATATCTTTTTCAGTTGGCAAAATAATAAAGACAGATTTTTTTTCGGCAAAGGATCCACGGATTAAGGTTTTATAAAAATGAATTCTATCTTCAAAATTTGCTTGAAATAAAACTTTTTCGGCTTTGATAGTTGATGCTACAGGCAAGACCTGTAAATTCTTTGTAGCCTTGGCTATTTTGTCGTATTCTAGAATCATTATTTTTGGAATGACAGAAGAGACAACTAGATTTTTTTTAGCAGAAAAATATTCACTAAGCAGAAATAATGAAGCAAGAAAATTATTAGAGAAAATAGATTTTTCTTTTACTTCATTTATTTTTTTTAGATTATAAGGCATATCTTTAATATTTGATTTTTCTTCGACTGCATCTAAAGATGAAATAACTAAACCGAGGTTTTTAGTATTTCGCATTGGGATATTCACTATATCGCAAGCCAAAATATTTTTGGCGCTAAAATAAGTAAATTCCTCTTTCAAAACGCCTCTTTTAAATGGCATAACTGTAACAATTCGCATCCTTTTATTTTAGCATAAATTATGATATATTTACTTTATATGGCATTATTTTCACGAAAATTAGGGATAGATTTGGGCACGGCTAATACTTTAGTTTTTATGCCGGGCAAAGGGATCATTTTAAATGAGCCATCTGTGGTGGCAGTTTCTGAACAAGACAACAAAATTCTAGCCATTGGTTTTGAAGCTAAAAATATGATTGGTAAAACTCCAGATTCAATCATCGCTTATCGTCCAATGAAAGACGGAGTAATTGCTGACTATCGAGTGACCGAGGCAATGTTAAAATATTTTATAAATAAAGCGATGGGGAAATTTAGTTTATTTAAACCAGATGTGATGGTTTCAGTGCCAGCTGGAGTGACTTCGACAGAACGCCGAGCGGTAGTTGAAGCCGCCATCAAAGCTGGAGCCAGAAATGCTTATGTTGTGAAGGAGCCAATTTTAGCGGCGATTGGTGCAGGGATTCCGATTCATGAATCTAAAGGTCATATGATTGTCGATATTGGTGGAGGTACTACTGACGTCGCTGTCATTTCTTTAGGCGGAATAGTTTCTTCGAAGTCAGTAAAATTTGCTGGGAATAAAATTGATCAAGCGATTGCTGATTACATTAAAAAAACTTTTAACCTCGCAATCGGAGATAGAACAGCCGAAGAAGTCAAAATAAAAATTGGTGCTGCAGTTTTGCTTGAAGAAGAATTGCATGCCACGATTAAAGGCCGTGATTTTGTTCAAGGTTTACCTAGGTCTGCGCAAGTTTCTACCAATGAAATCGTTAAAGCAATTGATGGAGAGTTGAAGCAAATGATCAAAGCGATTAAAGATGTCTTACAAGAAACCCCACCCGAACTTGCTTCAGACATTATTGATCACGGGATCATAATGACTGGTGGTTCTTCACAATTACGAAATTTCACTGATTTAGTTTATCGAAAAACTGGAGTAAAAGCAGTTCTCGCTGAAGATGCCTTATATTGTGTAGCCAAAGGTACTGGAATTGCTCTTGAGCATTTAGATGTATACAAGAAAACAGTTTTAAGTAAAAAATAATGTCTATCGTAGAAAATTTAGATAAAAATAATTTACACCACGCTTATTTATTTGAAGGTAAGCGAGATGAAATTTTGCCTGTTGTAATTAAATTTATTGAAAATATTGGAGTAAAAATTTCTAGTAACCCAGATTTTTGTCAAATTTATGTTGATTTTTTAACTATAAAACAAGCCCTAGATTTACGAGCCATGGCAGTGCAAAAAAGTTTTACTGGCAATAAAAAAATATTTGTTGTTTTGGTTAATAGATTCTCCCATGATGCCCAAGGTGTTCTGTTGAAAATGTTTGAGGAGCCAATAGAAGGGACGCATTTTTTTGTGATTACGAATGATGCTCAAGCGCTAGAGAAAACTTTACTTTCAAGATTTTACCTAATCTCCGCAAGCCGTGACCTAGCGGAAAAAGAAATTAAAGAAGCTGAAAAATTTATCAAAATGTCTTTGCGAGATAGATTAGATTTCATTAAAGAATATATTGCTGTATCAGAAACAGATGAAGATGAGGATATTGTAAAAGAGGATTCTGTTCGTTCTAACTCGCTAAAATTTTTGAATGCTATTGAATTTCTTTTACATAAGAGAATTATTCAACAAGCGCCTAAAGCCCTGGCTGAAGATATGGATTATATTTCTCATATTTTCAAAGTCCGCGAATATTTGCGTCTACCAGGCTCGGCAACTAAAACCTTATTAGAATCAGTCGCTATCGCTATACCCCCACACTAAAAAATTAGTGTGGGGGTATGCCTATTTTATAATTTTTGGTATACTATATACATATGATGTACAATTTTACGAATTTTAAAAACGAATTAAAAAAAGTTGAAGAATTTTTAAGTAAAGAATATAGAGAGTTGAATAGTGGTCGGGCATCGCCCCTGGTTTTAGATAGTATTTCCGTAGAAACTTATGGCGCTTATCAACCGATTAAAAATGTAGCTTCAATTAATATTGAAGATCCAAAAACTCTTCGAATTGCTCCTTGGGATAAAAATCAAATCAAGGCAATTGAAAAAGCTGTATTAATAGCTGATTTAGGGTTATCAGTATCTACCGATGAAGCAGGGCTTCGAGTAATTTTTCCACAACTTACTACTGAAACTCGGCAAAAATTAGTAAAAGTTTTGAAAGAAAAATTAGAGGACAGTCGAATCACTGTCCGTCGAGAACGTGGAAATATTTGGGAAGAAATTCAAAAATTAGAAAAGGAAGGCGCAATGACCGAGGATGAAAGAGACCGATCTAAAGAAGAATTGCAAAAAGTAGTTGATGAAGTAAATGCAAATCTAGAAAATATTTTTGAAAAGAAAGAGAAAGAAGTAATGAATTAATATGGCGATAATAATTTTTATAATTATGCTGATGGTTTTGGTCATCGCTCACGAAGCAGGGCATTTTTTTACTGCCAAGGCTTTTAAAATTCGAGTGGATGAATTTGGTTTTGGTTTTCCACCAAAATTATTTGGTATAAAAAAAGGGGAGACAGAATATACAATTAATGCATTGCCATTTGGAGGCTTTGTAAAAATTTATGGAGAAAATCCTGATGAGGAAAATACTAATGGGCCGGGAGCTTCGCGAAGTTTAGTTAGTAAGCCAAAATATCAGCAAGCTCTAGTGATGGTCGCAGGAATTTGTGCGAATTTTGTTTTAGCTTGGTTACTTTTTTCTTTTGGTTTCATTTCTGGTCTACCGACTTCTGTTTCAAGCGTTCCATCGGGTTACCAATTACAAAATACACATTTAGTTGTCGTTTCTGTTTTAGCCAAATCACCAGCTGAGATTTCTGGTTTAAAAACTGGCGATAAAATTATTTCAATCGAAAGTGGCAAAGATTCTGTTCAAAATGTTTCGCCTGATACTTTAAAATCATTTGTTTTGACTCATTCTAATAAAGAAATTCAAATTGGATATTTGCGAGGGAAAAGCTCAAATACAAGTATTGCTAGTGTAACTCCAATCCTTGGGCTTGCTGATGGCAAACCCGGAATTGGTATTGCCATGGATGAAATAGGAACTCTAAAATTGCCTATTTTGACCTCTTTTTGGCAAGGAGCCAAATTAGACTGGACTGTCACCAAAGAGACCGTTGTAGGGCTTTATGGCCTTATTTCGAGTGGTATAAGGGGTCAGGGGAGCTTTTCTTCGGTTACCGGACCTGTCGGATTGGTGGGAATCGTGGGGGACGCATCCAAATTTGGCTTGGCATATTTGCTATCATTCGCAGCGCTTATTTCAGTGAATTTGGCAATAATAAATTTGATTCCGTTTCCGGCGCTAGATGGTGGGAGATTACTATTTCTTTTGATTGAAAAAATTAAAGGTTCAAGGTTGAATCCAAAATTTGCCAACACTGCCAACATGGTTGGTTTTGCAATTTTAATTATTTTGATGGTGCTAGTGACTTATCACGATGTAGTTAAATTGTTTTAAATGGAAAAAGAAAGTGAAAATATAATTTGTCAAAACTGTAAAAAAGATTTCACGATAGAAGTGGAAGATTTTAATTTTTATGAAAAAATAAAAGTTCCAGCACCAACCTTTTGCCCGGAATGCAGGCATCAGAGAAGATTATCCATTCGTAATGAAAGAGTTTTTTATTATCGTAACTGCGATTCTTGTAACGAAAGAATTATTTGTTATTATCACCCAAATAAAGAGCAAGTAGTATGGTGCCCAGATTGTTGGTGGAGTGATAAGTTAGATGCATTTTCTTTTGGTCAGGATTTTGATTTTTCAAAATCATTTTTTGAACAATTTAAAGAATTATACAAGAAAGTTCCTACTCTTTCACTAGACATTGTAAATTGTAAAGATAGTGAATATGTTAGTTATTGTGGAGATGATAATTATTGTTATTTTGATATAGCTGGTGAGAGAAATGAGTATTGTTATTTTTGTAAATTCGTAAAATATTCTAAAGATTGTTTAGACTGTTCTTTTGTCTATAATTCTGAATTAAATTATGAATGTGTGAATTGTCATAAAATTTATGGATCAACGTTTTTAGATAAATGTCAGGATTGTACTAATTGTCATTTTCTTTATGATTGCAAAGGATGTATTGATTGTTTTGGTTGTTGGAATTTAAGAAATAAGTCCTACTATATTTTTAACAAACCATACTCTAGAGAAGAATATCAAAAAATAATTTCAGGTTTTAATAAAAAATCTTTTTCTGCGCTTGAAAATTTTAAGAAAGAATTTAAAGAGCAATCAAAAAAAGCAATTACAAAATTTGCCAATCTGATTAATTGTCCAAACAGTACCGGCGACGATCTTTTTAATTGTAAGAATATAAAAGAAAGTTTTGATGTTAGTAATACAGAAAATAGCAAGTATTTATTTGATGTTTTGGATGCAAAAGAATGTTATGATTTAGATTTTTCATTATATAAGCCTTCTTATAATATTGAACTTATCAGTACTTTAAATTTAGGCAATTCTGGTTTTTGCAGTGCTTCACATTATTCAAATGATATTTGGTATTCAGATAAATGTAATAGTTCTTCCGATCTTTTTGGTTGTGTTGCTGTTAACAAAAGTAAATATTGTATTTTAAATATGCAATATTCTAAAGAAGAATATTTTGAACTGAAAGAAAAAATAATAGAACATATGAAAAAGACAGGTGAGTGGGGACAATTTTTTCCAATTGGAACAAGTGGCTTTGGTTATAATGAGACAGTGGCTCAGGAATATTTTCCTTTAACTAAAGAAGATTGTAAAAAAGAATCTTTATTATGGTGGGAAGAAAATATTGGTACTTATGGGAAAGAAACTATTGATATGAAATTATTATCAGATAATATAGATGATATATCGGATGATTTTTTAAAGGAAGTTTTAGTGTGTTCTTGTGGACGTAATTATAAAATTGTTTCTTATGAACTTAAACTTTACCAAAAACTTGGGTTACCTTTACCACGAGAATGTCCAAATTGTCGTCATGAAAAAAGAAATAAAATAGCTGGGACTCGAAAACTTTGGCATAGAAAATGTATGAAACAAGGTTGTCAAAATGAATTTGAAACCAGTTACGCCCCAGAACGACCAGAGATTATTTATTGTGAGAAATGCTATCAGCAAGAGGTGTATTAAAACCCTCTCTTTCCAGGAGAGGGCAGGGTGAGGTTCTAGAGACACGCGGGGTTGATGGCAAGGACGTAATTGTTTATCAAATTCATTTGCGGGACATATTTATCTCCAAAGAATCCACTGATATCTTTGTCGGTAATTAATTTTTGATATTCGGATGTTAAATCTTTTGAAATTGGTAAATATGTAAAATGCCATTTTTCTTCATTATAGCCAGTTTTCCGGCCACTATTATATGGTTGGCAAAAACCAAATTTACTGGCATTTTTATTTAACCAGTTATAAACTTTTTTGCCTTTCGTCGTATTAAAATAACTCGGGTCAACACTGTTGATGTCGATATCCGTGCCAAAGTGGTGACGAGACGTTCCGGGCACGGCGCTGTATTCTAAGATTTTTTTAAATCTTTCAAGCTCATCTGGATAACTTTTTTTCAAATTTTTTCCAGCGACGATTGTGACTCCAGTCCATTTATTATTCCAAATTGTTTTTTGGGTATCAAAATTTCTAGTAGCTGAAACAATATTTAAGGTTATTTTATCCTTCAAAGCAGATTTTCGCATATCTGAAAATGCATTATAGGCTTCTTTTCTCAAATATAAATTACCTCCATTTACCTTGTATTTAGAAGATATTTTGATAAAATTTATTTTTTTGCTCGGATCAAATTTACCCAATAAATAAGCTTTTTCTTGATCAGTATTTTCTTTTGCTTGTTGCGCTTGGATTAATTTAAAATTCAAAAAAAATAAACAAACTATTATCATAACAAATAAAACAGATCTCTTTTTCATTTGGAAATTATAGCATTTTAATGATATAATACGCCATATGCTAAATTTTGTGAAAATATTTTTGCCTTCAGCAGTGACATTCTTTTTAGGTATTTTAATTACACCACTGGCTACTCATTTTTTTTATAAATATAAAATGTGGAAACATTATTCTAGAAGTGTTTCTACCAATCCAGAATTTCAAAAAATTCATAATGAAAAAGAAGAACTCAAAACTCCAAGAGTTGGCGGGATAATAATCTGGGTATCTGTCGTATTAACAACTCTAATTTTTTATATTCTTAGTTTGATTTTCCCTTCAAATATTTCAGCTAAAATAAATTTCTTAAGTCGAAATCAAACTTTGATTCCATTTTTTACTTTGATTTTTGGTGCAATTTTAGGTTTGTGGGATGATTTGTTGCAAATTTACGGTAAGGGTAAATTTGCTCAAGATGATAAATCTTGGCGTCGCTGGAAGGTTTGCATTATTACTTTTATCTCACTTTTGATTGGTTTATGGTTTTATTATAAATTAGGGATGGTCTCCATTCATATTCCGTTTGGTGGAGAAATATTTTTAGGAATTTTAATTATTCCTTTTTTTATTATTGTAGCCTTGGCAACATTTTCTGGTGGCGTGATTGATGGCATTGATGGACTATCAGGTGGAGTCTTGGCAGTTATTTTTGGTGCTTATGCAGTTATCGCTTTTTCAAATAATCAAATAGACTTGGCTGCTTTTTCTGCAACTTTAGCTGGAGGTACTCTAGCATTTTTATGGTTTAATATTCCACCAGCTAGGTTTTATATGGGGGAAACGGGGATGATGGCACTGACGGTGACGTTGGCAACATTGGCCTTTTTAACAAATTCAGTCTTGATTTTACCTTTGGTGGCATTTCCACTTGTGGCAAGTTCACTTTCAGTAATTTTACAAATTTTATCTAAAAAATTACGTCATGGTAAAAAATTATTTTTACTTTCACCAATTCACCATCATTTTGAGGCAAAGGGTTGGCCAACCTACAAAGTCACCATGCGCTTTTGGATTTTGTCGGTAATGTTTGCAATTTTAGGAATAATTTTATTTATTATTAGTAAATAATATGAAAGAAAAGAAAATTGATAAATTCCTTCTAACCATTACTCTGTTATTAATATTTTTAGGAGTGGCAATGTTTGTTTCAGCCTCACTCGGAATTTTAGTAAAAAATTCGCATACTTTTTATTCGGTTCTTTTTAGTCAGCTAGTTTTAGGTCTCGGTATTGGTTTCCTTGGAATGTTTTTTTGTCTAAAAATTAATTATAAATTTTGGCGTCAAAACGCTTTTCTTATTTTTTTCATTTCAATTATTTTAACTGCTGCTGTTTTTATTCCACACGTTGGCTGGACACACGGTGGGGCAGAACGTTGGATAAAATTAGGACCACTTGGTACTTTTCAACCAGTAGAATTTTTAAAATTCGGTTTCGTCATTTATTTTGCTGCTTGGCTTTCTTGGGCAAAAAATAGAGTGAAGGACTTTAAGTTTGGTATTTTACCTTTTGGAGTGATGCTCGCAATTATAGCTCTTATTTTATTCAAACAACCAGATACAAAAAGTTTTATTCTAATCGTGATTACCGGCATTTCTATGTTATTTATTTCTGGTGTGCCAGTAAAATATATTTTAGGTATTGGAGCAGGTGCCATAGTTGTCCTTGCGCTACTTGTGACTTTTACACCATATTTGCAAGCTCGAATGAAAACATTCATGGATCCTAGTCAAAATCAACAAGGCTCGTCTTACCAAATTCAACAATCCTATATTGCACTTGGCTCTGGGGGTATTTTAGGGCGAGGTTATGGTCAAAGTATTCAAAAATTTAGTTACCTTCCCGAGCCACAAGGGGACTCTGTTTTTGCAGTTTTAGGGGAAGAACTTGGTTTCCTCGGGACCGTTATTACTATTCTTTTATATGCATTTTTTGCTTTAAGGGGGTTACATATTGCCAACAATTCTCCTGATTTATTTAGTAGACTTCTCGTAACTGGAATTGTTATAATGATCACAGCTCAATCGTTTATGAATATTGCTTCGATTGTCGGAGTTTTCCCTCTGACTGGTGTCCCGCTTGTTTTTATGAGCCAAGGTGGCACTTCGCTTTTGATAGATCTCCTCGCTGTTGGAATCGTTTTTCAAGTGTCAAAATTCCAAAAGAAAAGTACTTAATTTATGAAAGAAGAAATAAAAAATTGTCAGAACTGTAAAAAAGATTTTGTTATCGAACAAGAAGATTTTAATTTTTACGAAAAAATAAAAGTACCACCACCGACCTGGTGCCCGGAATGTCGCCAACAAAGACGCTACGCCTGGCGAAATGAAAGAACTTTATATCGCAGAAATTGTGATTTATGTGGTAAAAGTATCGTTACTATTTATTCTCCTAATAAAAATTTAAAAGTATATTGCATAAAATGTTGGTGGGGTGATGGTTGGGACCCAGCTTCTTACGGAAAAGATTTTGATTTTTCTAGACCCTTTTTTGAACAATTTAAAGAACTGCAATCATTGGTTCCTAGAATAGCAGTGTTTAATAAGAACAATATTAATTCTGATTATACAAACCATTCTGGCGATAATAAAAATACTTATCTATCTTTTTGTGCGTTTAATGATGAAGATGTAATGTATTCAAGTTGGATAATGAAATCGAGAAATTGTTTAGATTGCAGTTACGTTTACGACGCTGGAGAAAGACTTTATGCTTGTATTGATTCAAGAAAGTCATTTAAATGTCAATTTGGGTTTTTGCTAGAAAATTGTATGGATTGTTTTTATTGTTATGATTGTCACAATTGTAATAATTGTTTTCTATCTTCGAATCTTCGAAATCAAAATTTTGTTTTTAAAAATCAAAAATATTCTCGAGAAGAATATCTTAAAAAGATAGAAGAATATAATTTAAGCTCATATAAAATACGTCAAAAATTGTATAAGGAATATTTAGATTTAATGGTAAAAAATTCTATTCATCGTTTTGTTGTGAGTGAGAGAAATATTAATTGTGATGGTAGTATGCTTTTCAATAGTAAAAATACAAAAATTTGTTTTGATTCTGACTCGGTTGAAGATTCAAAGTACATTTACTCTGTTATCTCACTAAAGTCTTCAATGGATTTGTACCATATAGGTTGGGGGACAGAACTTGCTTATGAAATCCATGGCAGTAAAGGTTATTACAATTGTCAGTATTGTAATCATAGTGCTGATAATACCAATATGATGTACTCGGACTCTTGTCAAAATTGCGCGAATATTTTTGGTTGTATTTGTGTCAAAAAAGGAGAGTATATGATTTTAAATAAAAAATATTCAAAGGAAGAATATGAAAAATTACGAGGAAAAATTATAAAACATATGGAAAGTACTGGAGAATATGGAGAATTTTTTTCTCCTTCTATTTCACCATTTGGTTACAACGAAACTCAAGGAAATTATTATATGCCACTAACAAAAGAAGAAGTACTCGCTCGAGGTTGGCTTTGGGAAGACAAAGTTCCTGGGATTTTTGGAAAAGAAACGATCGCTGAAGAAGATATTCCAGATACAATTGAAGAAGTTTCAGATGATGTTTTAAACACAGTTTTTAAATGTAATGTTTGTACTAAAAATTATAACATTGTTCCAAATGAATTAACTTTTTACAAGCGAGAACAAATTCCTTTACCTCACAAATGCCCAGAATGTCGTTATAAGGAACGTTTTGCCATTCGTTTACCTCGCAAACTTTGGCATAGAAAGTGTATGAATGTCGGTTGTGAAAACGAATTTGAAACGAGTTATGCGCCAGAACGACCGGAGATAGTTTATTGTGAGAGTTGTTATAATAAAGAAATTTATTAGAAATTATGTTAAAATAATATTATGAAAATCGTATTCACAGGTGGGGGAACAGGCGGACATTTTTACCCAATTATTGCTGTCGTTCAAAAAGTTAATAAAATAATTGATGAAGACAAAATAATTGGAGCCAAACTCTATTATATTTCAGATAGCCCCTACGACAAACAAGCTCTTTTCGAAAATGGACTTTTATATGAAGAAGTTCGCGCTGGAAAAATGCGTAAATATTTTTCTTTGAAAAATTTCTCGGATACGATCAAGATGTTTTTTGGAGTACTTGGTGCAATTTTTAAATTATTTTCAATTTATCCTGATGTAGTTTTTGGTAAGGGTGGCTATGCATCTTTCCCAACCTTGCTCGCTGCCAGAATTTTGCGGATTCCAGTCATAATACATGAATCAGATTCTGCTCCAGGCCGTGTTAATAATTGGGCTGGTCATTTTGCTAAAAAAGTCGCCGTGTCTTTTAAAGAGACTGCAAGCTATTTTCCAATTGAAACGACAGCTTGGGTTGGTCAACCAATTCGTGCCGAGATAGAACATCCAAATGATCATGCGAAATCGCTTGAATATTTTAAACTCGAATCTGATTTACCAGTAATTTTAGTTCTAGGTGGTTCACAAGGAGCAGAATTAATCAATAATACTATTTTAGATGCACTACCAAAATTATTGAAAAATTATCAAGTTATTCATCAAACAGGAGTAAAGAATTATAAAAATGTTACCGATAGAGCTAAAGTAATTCTAGCTGATGATCAAAATAAATCTCGATATACACCGATTGATTTTGTTAATCCTTTACAAATGAAAATGGCAACTGGAGCTGCAAGTATTGTTATTTCTCGTGCTGGATCTGGATTGTTTGAAATTGCTTCTTGGGGAATTCCATCTATTTTAATCCCGATAACTAATTCAAATGAAGATCATCAAAAGAAAAATGCATTCAATTATGCTCGTGCAGGAGCTTGCAGTGTAATTGAGGAAATGAATATGACTGCGAATATTTTGTGTTCTGAAATTGACCGGATTATAAAGGATAAAGTTATTTGGGGCAGAATGGCAGAATGTGCTAAAGCCTTCAATAAACCTGGAGCAGCTGAAAAAATCGCCCGCGAAATAATTGATATGGCTTTGAGTCATGAAAAATAAATGCTAAAATAGAAGAATGGAAAATAAAAAAATTGTTACTAGATTTCCTCCTAGCCCAACCGGTCTTTTTCACATTGGTAATGCACGAACTTTTTTATTTAATTATCTTTTTACCAAACAAAATAATGGTCAAATTGTTTTCCGATTAGAAGATACAGATAAAGAAAGGTCTAAGCAAGAATATGCAGAAGATATTATTGAAAATATAAAATGGCTTGGTATCGAACCAGATTTTAGTACAACCGTAAAACAATCAGAAAGAACCGAGGTGTATAAAAAATATATACTGAAACTTATTAGTGATGATAAAGCATATGTTTCTAAGGAAAAAAATATTGAGGTTGGTAAAAGAGATGAAGTAATACGATTTAGGAATCCAAATAAAAAAATAGTCTTTAACGATTTAATACGAGGAGATATTGAGTTTGATACAACTGAACTTAATGATTTTGTGATTGCTAAAAGTTTGGAAGAACCAATTTACCATTTAGCAGTTGTGATTGATGATTTTGAAATGGGTGTCACTCATGTTTTACGTGGCGATGATGGTATTTCAAATACTCCTAGACAAATTTTAATTCAGGAAGCAATTGGTGCACCAAGACCTATTTATGCTCACTTACCACTTATGATCGATACAGATAAGGCTAAGCTCTCTAAGAGAAAGCATGGCGAAAAAGTTTCTGTTTCTTATTATAAAAATATGGGATATTTACCAGAGGCAGTTGTTAATTTTTTAGCATTGGTTGGCTGGAATCCTGGAACTGATCAGGAAATTTGGGAAATGGAAGAACTTATAAAAGTTTTTGATATAAAAAAGGTTCAAAAAGGTGGAGGAGTATTTAACCCCGAAAAACTTGATTGGATAAACAAAGAACACATCAAGAGACTTTCGGCAGAGGATTTACAAAATAAAATTTTTGAATGGTTGCCAAAAGAGATGCAGAATCCAAAAATTGTGCCGATTATCGCCGAACGTATTTCAAAATTTGGCGATATAAAAAATATGCTATCAGCAGGGGAGCTAGATTTCTTTTTTAAAGCTCCAGAATATAATAAGGAAAAATTAATATACAAAACTGTTCCTGCAGAAAAAATTTCTGAAAATATTACTTCAGCTGTTAAAGCATTATCAGAGATTACGGAAAATGATTTCACCAAAGAGAATATCAAAGAGGCACTAATGAAAATTGCAAACAATTTGGAAAATAGGGGAGAGCTACTTCACCCAATTCGAATGGCTCTTTCTGGTCTTGACAAATCTCCAGACCCTTTTATAATTGGAGAAATTTTAGGCAAAAATGAAACAATTTCACGCTTACAAAAGGCAATATAAATTACACAGGCGACGTCTAGGTATCCTAGGTGTTACCTGTGTAATAACTATTTTATTTTTATTATTTACCCCTGTATTTTTTTCTCTAGCCCAAACAACTGATCAATTACAAGCACAAATTGATGCTCATAATAAAAGTATCGCTGACCTGGAGGTAAAAAATCAAGCTATTCAAAAACAATTGGACAACCTAGGTGCACAAGAAGATTCTTTGGCATCTACTCTAAAGCAACTTAATTTATCAAAAGAAAAATTATTATCGGATATTGCTATAACTCAGGATAAAATTCAAGAAAAGAATCTGGAAATTTCACAATTATCTTCTCAAATTGGAGTTAAACAAAATTCTATTTCAAAAAATGTTGATCTGATTAGTACAGAAATTAGACAAACCAACGAGATGGAATCAGGAACATTCGTTGAAAGTATTTTATCAGATAATAAAATCTCTGAAGTTTGGAGAGACGTAAATAGTTTGGCGACCATCCGAGATCAAATTCGAGGTCAAAATGTCGAATTAAAAACTGTTAAAGGCCAACTAGAAAATACTAAACAAACTACCAGTAATGCCAGACAACAATTAGTGACTTTAAAATCACAGCTCTCTGACCAAGAAAAAATTATTGTGCAAAATACAAATCAAAAGAAAAAACTTTTATCTCAAACAAAAAATAATGAAGCTCTGTATCAAAAAAATTTGAAAGCCAATATGGCTAAAGAAAAAACGTTTGAGGATGAATTAGCTAACTATGAGGCTCAATTAAAATACACTTTAAATCCAGGCAGTCTACCTGGTAGTGGTGTCCTTTCTTGGCCACTTGCAAGCCTACATATTACATCTCCGTTTGGTGCAAGAACGCTTGGTGGCGTAGCAGGTTTTCATAATGGGACAGATTTTAGAGCAAGTTTAGGGACACCAGTTATGGCAATGGCCGATGGTGTCGTCGCTGGCACTGGTGATACAGATAAAGAATGTAACGGTGTTTCTTTTGGAAAATTTGTTTTGATAAAATATGATAATGGCTTGGCAAGTACTTACGGACACTTCTCTTTAATAAAAGCCTCGACAGGTGATAGAGTCTCGAGGGGTGAAGTCGTTGGTTATAGTGGTAGCACCGGCTATTCAACAGGTCCACATTTACACGTTTCTATTTATCCAAAGGATGCAGTTGCTGTTAAAACTCTACCAAGTAAATCTTGTCCTGGGCATAATCTGACTCAACCTATTGCCGCTACGAATGCATATTTGAATCCAATGACATATATTTCTAAATAAAAGATATTCACTTTTTATTTTCTTGTTCAAATTATTTGTGGTAAAATATATTTATGAACCCTTCAATAAAAATTCAGGGTAAAAAAGCTGGGATAAGTATCCTTGGTATCGTGTTTTTAGGAATTATTTTAATATTAGTACTAAGTTATTTTAATATAAGTATCAAAGCAGTCGTCGAAAGTCCTAGTGCCAAGAGCAATATGGGCTATGTGACAGACAATAGTGAAAGTCTTTGGAACCAATATTTAAAGAAACCAGTTGATTATTTTTGGAATGAAATTTGGGTGAAAATTTTCTGGGCTAGTTTTGTAGATAATATGGAAAGAATTCGTGATGGTAAACCTACTAACATAGAGAATTCAGCTCCAACTATGAAAAATTTTTAATATCCATAGGGAAGTGCTTTTCCTTATTTGTTTAAAGAATAGACATTGTTGCTATGTCTAAAAGATATATTGTGCGACGTACTATCAATTCTACTGACAAGCACTAGAAAGCGTATAGCCTGCCTTTTCAGCCTCTTCCCCGGTGGTAAAGAAGACTTTATTTGCTTCCTTAATAGTTTTGCCAGCAGAACAATTAACAGAGTAATACTTTTTTCCCCTACTCGAAGCAAAATAATTTTTTCCAGTAGAATTTGTAGAATTTGTGGTATTAGTATCATTTGAACTGGTATTAGAAACGTCATAAATTGGCATATTTGAGCCATTTTCGGTAGATGTGAGTACATTCGCTGTCTGGTCGCCATTTTCGATTTTTAGGCCTCCGGAGCTATCTTCTTTGGATAGTCTACCTAGCTCAAATGAGGCTAGACCCACTAATATGACGATTAATACGATCAAAATGTCCTTCCCTTTTTCACTCTCTAAAAAATGCTTGATTTTTTCCATAGAATTGTTTATACTACTAATTGTCTTATTATAAATAATTTTTAAAAAGTTTGCTAGTTTTTTATTTTTACTAGAACCTAGCAACTAGAACCCAATTATATGGCACATAGAAAAGCCGGCGGAACAGCGAAAAACTTAAGAGATTCTAACCCAAAGTACCTTGGTACCAAACTTGCTGACGGCCAAAAGGCTCAATCTGGCTCTATTATCATTCGTCAAAGAGGTACCGTTATCATGGCTGGCACAAATGTCGGTATGGGTAAAGATCATACCCTCTTTGCACTTAAACCAGGCACCGTAAAATTTTCCACAAAACGCAAAACCAATTTCAACAACAAAACCGCAGTCAAAAAAGTTGTGAATGTGATCTAAAAATTAAATTGTAAATAAAAAAGGGCTGGAGATTTGTTTCTCTAGCCCTTTTGGGTTTAACTACAATTTTAAAAAATAATACTCATGAAATAATCCTAGTATTTGCGATGAAGGAACTAGAATTCCAGTTTTTGAATATCCGAGTTTTTCACAAATTTTAATAGAACCTAAATTGTCTTGTCTCATTCTAGTAAAAATGTACTCACCACAATTTGTAAGTCTAAAATATTTTAGAACGTAACTTCTAATTTTTGTACCAATTCCATTCATTTGATAATCAGGATGTACTACTAAATCTCTTCCCCACCAAACATTAGTTATGTTAAGATTTTTTACAAAATCAGCAAGATTTTTCCCACGTTGTTCCGTAATTTGTTTAACGGAAATTTGATCAATCCAATTTGCGGCGATAGCATTTCCTTTCGCATATAGTAAATATCCAAAAAATTCTGTTCTTTTAAAATCATTTAAGATTCTCTTAAGACATTCTTCTTTTGACAAATTTTCATACCAAGGGAAACTGCTGAAGGATTTTTGAATCAAGTCAGCTATAATTTTCGTATCATTATCTGTTTTTTCAATTTTTCTAAACATATACATTTTCTTTTAAGGTTATAGATTTTAAGAACTCAAGATAATCCCCTGTTTCAGGTTGCCCTGGAACTTTACGTTCAATATCAGCGCAACTAATTTTTCGTTTAGATTTTTTTTGTATTTCTTCAAATAATATTATTGTTTGATTTATACAAAATTTTGAAAAATCTTTTTGAACTTCACTAGGAATTGAAGCCCATTCCATTGGTTTACCAAAAGGAATAACATAAGGAAGTCCAATATTTTCAGTACCAATTAATGAACGTCCAGAATATGGGATACCAAGATAAAAGTCTCTTTCGCATACTTCATCAATAATTTCATTATAGATTTTTCTGCAAGTAACTATTCTTTTATTATCAAGAATACGACTTATTCCTTTCTGTGTTCCTATACCAGCACAAACAATTGGAACATTGATTCCAATATGAGAAAATAATTTAATTACTTTTTCCATTAGAACACCAGAAAAAATAACATCATCAACTAAACAAATTTCTTTAATATTATAAGTTTTTAATTGATTTAATTGTTTTTGTAATGAGTTATTACTAAAACGATGTTGTAGACCCCTGTATTCTCCTTTCAGATCAACTTTTCTAGTAAGTCCAATGTAAAAATTACAGTAGGAGGAATAAATCGGATCAATTGAAACAGAATAAATATTACTATTGAAAGTAATTTCCTTGATATGTTTTGAAATTTCTTCATCTGAAATTAATTCAAAACTAGGGAATATTTTAAACATTTTGTTAGAGAATTCTTTTCTAAGTTTTTTAAAGAATTCTTTTTCAGGTAAGACAAAGTTTTTCTGTTTTGTCCATTTTTCAAGTAACAGATAGATATCTGCTGATACAACATAAGGGAAATTTTTCATATTTATTATTTTTTTATTATTAAATTTTCGATGAACTATTTATTACTTCCTGTAAAGAAAAACCTCTTCCAAGAAGAGGTTAGATATGGAAAATTGGAACTTTCAATAGCCAGCCTCTTCTGAGAAAAGGATGGTATGGTGGTTATTTTTTGTGTAATATTTTTTATTCATAAATAATTTAATAGCTTAATAATTTATTAAAATCGATTTTAACCATTTTATAACAAACAGTATCCTTGTATTGTCGTGATAAAAGAGGATAAAAAGTTTCTTTCTCTAGAATTACTTTTTTGAAGTCTTTTAATCTCAATTTCCCACTGCTATTGTTATCCAGTAATTTTCTGTAAACTTTGAAAATATTTTTTTGACTGAAATTTATATCATTAAAGTTAATTCCTTTCCTACTAACTAGTTTTAATGTTTTTAACAATTCCTTTTCTGTATTGACTGTATTTTGAGAGCCACACTCAATTTCCACCCCGCAATTAACAAATTTAGTTATAGGTCCTTTTTTCTTTCCTTTTGGGCTCCAAATAACAATATTTTTAATTGGTAAAGAAAATGCAAGTAATATGTTTTGAATTGTTGGATTAGTAATAATTACAAATATTCCAGATCTCGCATTTGTTCCATGTACATCAATTACGAATTTATATTTTTTCGATATTTTTAATATTTCAGCAATTCTTTTTGCTTCATAATCTTTACTATAAATATTTCCCGGTGCAATACGATTCATATTGAATTTAATATATCTTTTGTTTAACTTACTAGCATTCTCGTTACCGATAATCCAATCAAAATTATTATTACATTTAATTTTTTGCATGATTTTAGTACCGATCTTTTCATTACCATGAGTTTCAGTAATTATAAGTATTTTATTT
>CAISUD010000048.1 GCA_903888625.1 uncultured bacterium | reverse complement strand
GGCGCCACCGGCTGTCCGTGGAGATACTTCCAAGAGTGGTAACAAATTGATTACTCTTGAAAATGGTGCCACTCTCAGCACTCCAATGTTTATCAACGAAGGTGACACTATTCGAGTCAACACCGAAACTGGAGAATATGTAGAGAGAGCCTAAAATTTGACTATTTTAGTAAAATATGCTATCCTAAAAATGCCTACAAAATAGGCATTTTTAAATTGTTCTTTGAAAAAACATTTTTTATTTTTAAATAAGGGCAACATTTAGAGAATCCCCCTCGGTTCTTTAAATGTTGTTCTTATTAAACTAGGTTTAATAGCTAAAGAAACTGCCGTACAGAAGACAACACAGGTTACAAATTGGCCCTGATAAATAAAACGCCAAAAAGTTAAATTTAGTAAAAAAAACAAAAAATTAAAAAATGAAAAAAATTTATTTTCTTTTGTCTATCAGTATTCTGATATTGGCAAATAATGCAATTTCACAATGCACAAGTCTATCATTAAGTGCAAACCAAACCTATGGGGATCAAACATTTAATTCAAACTCAGCAACAAATTGCAAGATTGGATCATTTAAAATCATAAATCCCTTAAATGAAGATGTTCAATTGACAAATTTAGTTTTAATAATTGTCCAAAATTCTTCCGCAGTCTTATTAAATGATATAAGTAACTTAACTATTAAAGATGGATCGGGGTTACAATTATCAACAACTGTTAATCATCCAAACAATTTGACTAATTCTTTTTCTTTAGGAGTAACAATGCCCATGGGAAATACGAAAACAATTGAGGTCTTCGCTGATATCAATTCTGGAATTTCTGGAACCATTCAAACTGCTCTCGCGTATAATGCAACTGGACTTAATACTGGAAACATCTATCCGTTGTGTACTAATGGTTATGCAATGGCTGCGTCACTTGGACAAACAATCACTGTAACTCAAGGAGCAACTAATCCAATTGCAAATTTTACCCTTAGCGAAGACACAATTTGTGATGGTGATTTTGTTACTATAATAAATTTATCTGACACCGGGCAAAATATTATCTGTGAATGGTGGTTTAATTACATTAATCCTGAACATTGGGTTGGCAACACGGTGCCTATGGCAATATTACCTTACGGTTACAATGGAAACACTGCTGAAGTTCGTTTAAGTGTTTGCAATACAATTACCGGACAATGTTCATATCTGCAAAAAGAGATTTACGTATATCCAAAACCAATCAACTTACAAATTAATCCACAAAATCTTTTTTTAGGTTGTAATAATGAACCAATAACAATTACTGCCTCTGGTATGAATGCTACGGCATTTGAATGGAAAGATGACCAGGGAAATATTGTTAGTACCACTAATACATTTGTTGCTGCTAATTCAGGAGAATATAAATTATTTGCGTTTAACAATTATGGATGTTCAACAGATTATCCTTACCAATTTTATGTTAATGCAAGTCAAGCTAGCCAAATCAATATTGAAGCTATTGACCAACAAACCCATAATTGGATTAATAATCCTGACAGTATAAGCACATGTGATAATGAAAACGGGGTTCAACTACATGCTTACGCATCTACATACTCAAATGGAGAAACGTATTCTTGGCCTGATGATGGATCTACTAACCCTAACAAGGTTGCCACAACAACTGGATGGTATAAAGTAGATTACAAAAATGAATATGGTTGTACTGCGAAAGATTCAATTTACGTAATTGTTCATCAAAAACCAACACCGACTATTGTGACATTAGGACAAACTACGATCTGTGGTAATGGGAGTATCACTTTCGCTGCTAATGAAAATTATTCAAACTACATTTGGAATGGAATGATTTACTCACAAGGAGCAGATAAAGATACTGTAACTTTTATAGACCAAAGTGACGGAACTTCCTCTTATAGTGGAAATATATTTCTTGAAGTCACTGACAATAACGGTTGTGTAGCTGATGCAAACCCTGTATTGATTACAATAAATGCTAATCCAACACAACCAGAAATAATTCAAAATGGTTGCGCTTTACAAACAGAAAACTTAAATATCGGAAATATCGCTACATGGTACCAGGGAACAACAATAGTTGGGAATGGAGAAATTTTTCTCCCAACAGTAAATGATTACTATGAAGTAGAAATTACAAATTCATCTGGCTGTTCTGCTCTCTCAAATTTTTCGTTCCCCTTTGTAATGCCAGCTTCACCTGTTATAAGTATTGATAACAACACAATTTGTGAAGGATCGGTTGCAACACTGTTTGTACAAAATCCATATAATTTCAACAATTTGACATGGTCAAACGGAAACAATGGATTAAGTATTGAAGTAAACACATCAGGAACATATTCAGTAAGTACAGACTTAGGATCATGTATATTAATATCAAATCCGGAAACTGTTACTGTTTATCCAAACCCTACCTCACCAGATATTAGTGGAAATATGTACTTCTGTGATGGAACAAATAATATTTTAAGTGTCCCCTTAATTCTTGGATATTCATACCAATGGAATAATGGAATAACTACACATCAAAATATTGTTAACTCCAGCGGAATTTATTCAGTAACTGTATCTGACACAAATGGTTGTACGTCGAATTCTTCAATGCAAGTATTTAATGTGCCGATTCCTGCACCAACCTTAATACAAAACGAATGCAAAATTAGTGTTGGAAATCCTGAACCTGGCTGGTCATACCAGTGGTATAAAAACGGAACAGTGATATTTAATGCAATCGATGCATATTATTCAGCTGATTCCGTAGGGTTTTATAATGTAGTAGCAACCAATACGACTTGTGATGGCTCCTCGGCAACAATATTTTTGAATTGCTCATCTACTTCAGGCATTTCTGAGAATGAATTAACTGGATTAAATATTTATCCAATTCCATTTCAGAATGAACTCACAATTTCTTTACCTGGAAAATTTACCGTTGAATTGATCAATTCTATAGGTCAATCAATAGAGAAAAAAGAAGGTTCTGAAAAAATAACTTTTTCTACTGAAAACTTATCGAGAGGAATTTATTTTATTAAAATTCTTTCTGGAAAAGAAGTCAGCATAAAGAAAATACTTAAAACATAAAGACCTGCTAAACAGGCAAATCCCCCACAATTAATAAAAATTGCGAGGGATTTTTTATTGCCTAAATACTAAATATTTTTATTTAGCAACGAATGGGAGCAAGCCCATAAAGCGAGCGCGTTTGACGGCTTCGGCTAATGCACGTTGGTTTTTGGAAGTTACTCCTGTGCGTTTGTGATTTACAATCTTGCCATTTGGATTTAAAAATTTTTTTAGAATTTCAACATCCTTATAGTCAATATGTTTTATATTGTTTGATGAAAAATAATCTTGTTTCATCCCGTTAGAAGCAGGTCGCGGTCTTACTTTTTTATAATAAAACCGAACCTTTTAAATTAAATCTAATAATTTCTGATAATTCCCGTTACTAACTGCGACCGCGGCTTCTAACGGGATTTCATTTTTAAAACGGTATATCTTCTGGATTGATATCTTCTTCTGGATATTCTATCGAATCATTTTCTACTGCAGAAGGAGTTTGGACTTGAGCCGAACCAGTCGATGTGCCGACTGCACCACCACCTGCTTTTGGTCCAAATTGAGTTCTATCAGCTACGATTTCTGTTCGATATTTCTTCTCGCCACTTGTTTTATCATCCCAGCTTCGAGTTTGCATTCTACCTTCAACCAAGATAGAACTGCCTTTTTTCATATATTGAGCGACTGTTTCTGCTTGTCGTCCGAAAACTACTACATTGTGATAATCAGTCGATTCTTGTTTAGCTCCGTTTTTGTCTTTCCAAACACGATTAGTTGCGAGAGAGAAAGAACAAACTTTTATTCCTGAAGGTAAAGACTTTAACTCTGGGTCACGAGTAAGATTTCCTATAACAATTGCTTTGTTTAAATACATATTTTAATTCGTAATTATTAATTTATAATTCGTAATTTTTTACGCGACCATGGCGTCTATTTCTTTATCAACTTCTTCTTTGTTGATTTCTACAACTTCTTCTGCCTCCCCTTCTTTTTTAACAGTTGGGACTTTTCGGCGAGCCATATCTCGATGCACAAATCTTTTGGCAGCGATAGTATTTTCTTTAACAGTTTTGATAATCAAAAATCTGATTACCGTAGAGTCAAGCTCCAATTTTTTCTTTAATTCAGCAATTTTTTCTGGGCTCATTTCAAATTTTACCCAACCAAAATATGCAGTATTAAATTTTGTAATAACATTTTGCAATGTTTTATACATTGGATATGCAAGACTGATCAATTTTGGCATTTCATCTGCCACAAGATTTCCTCCGAAAGAGCCCACAAGCTCTTTTAAATTACCATAAGATGCAGGTAATTCTTCTTCAGAAATATTTGGGGTCAAAAGATAGCCGACTTCATAGATTCGTCCTTCAATTTCATTTTCTTCCATTTGATAAATTTTTAAAGAGTGTAACGATTATAAAAATTATCTATCCCGTACGAAGTCCGCTTAGGCGACAGCCGTCAAGCGGCTTACTTCGTACGGGATTATTAAAATATATTCGTTTCACTCATTATTTTTAATAATAAATCTCACTATGGACCTTGTGAACTGATTTCAATTTCAGTTCAAATGAGATATTGACATACTAACAAAAAATTCCCATAAATGCAAACCTCACCCCAAAACCCCTCTCCTGAAAAAAGGAGAGGGGTTAAATTCCAAAAAGTCGTTTGGCATTGGCGACAATCGCTTCGGCTACTTCGGACTCGGGCAAACCTTTTATTTCAGCAATTTTTTTCACAATTTCTCTCACATAAACTGGCTCATTTCGCTTACCACGATACGGCACTGGCGCCAGATATGGACTATCGGTATCATTTAAAATTTTATCTAAAGGGGTAGCTTTTATAATTTCTTCATAATTTGGAAAACCGATTTTCCATTTATAGGTAATGTTTCCAGAAAACGAAACATAAAAACCTAAATCAATAAAGCCTTGCATATCTCTCACACTTCCTCCGAAACAATGGGAAACTCCTTTAACTCCCGGAAATTCTTTAACTATTTCTAAAATATCTTTATACGCATTCATTTCTTTATTTTCTGGACTATTCCTCGCATGAATCATGAGAGCTTTGCCAGTTTCTTTAGATAAGGCAACATGTTCTCGAAAAATTATTTTCTGTTTTTCAAATATTTCACGACTACCGTGATAATAATCGAGCCCGCATTCACCAATCCCTACAACTTTCGGATCTTTTAATAATTCTAGATAATCTTCTTTCTTAAAAATTTCTCCATGAGTGCTAAAACCCTCTCCTCCAATTTCTTCGTCATCATGATAAGCTTCTTCAAGATGAATCGGATGCAGTCCGACAATAGCAAAAACTCCTTCCTCATATTCATGAGCTATTTCGACTGCCCGCTTTGAAGTGCTATATTGGCTACCAACATTTACAAGCCATGTATCATTATCTAACGCACGGCGAATAACCTCGTCCCCGTCTTCCTTGAAGGCTTTAAAATTAACATGTGCATGTATGTCGATATATTTCATAAATTACCCAATTATTAATAATAATGTTATCACTCCTGAAATTAAATGCCAAATACCATGAATAATATTATATTTATCTTCTTTAGTTGGATATAAAAATATAATAAAAGCTATTACAGCAAGAATTATTGCTAGTAATATTTCTATTGAAAAAATTTTATGAAAAATAACGTAAAAATTAAAAAGAACCAAAGAA
Organism: uncultured bacterium; assembly: GCA_903888625.1. GTDB lineage: Bacteria > Patescibacteriota > Minisyncoccia > Phycocordibacterales > UBA9973 > UBA9973. Next base: position 1,018 of record CAISUD010000048.1, on the reverse strand, counting down.
CTTGCCATTAATGTATCGATCCATAAAAATATTTTTTGAAAATTCTTTAATGACTTTGTTTTATGCCACCAAACAGCACCAATTGGTTTAGAAAAATGAAAAATAGTAGAAAAAATAAATAACATAATAATAATTAAAGCCCAAAAATATTCATTTTTGATCAAAGCAAAATAAAATGGTAAAAGAAATATAAAATTAGTATATACTGCAAAAGGTTCTTTTAATTTCATATAAAATTTATTCTTTCCTTAAAAATAATGGAGCTTCCGGTTTTTTATTTTCTTTAATTAACTTTTTAATTTTTTCTGCAGTTTCTGGTAAAAATGGTTCTAATGATTTTGCAATCATAAAAAGTCGTAAAACTAAATCTCGGATTATTTCTTTAGCTGGCCCTGGTTCTGTTTTTACTAATTTGAAAGGTTCTTCTTTCTGAATAGTTTCATCAAGCTCAGCAATTTTTGCCCAGATCAAATCCATCGCTCCTTTTAAATCAAATTTTTCAATACTTTCTTTTAATTTAGAATTAAGTAAAAATATTTCTTCTTCGAATTCTACATCTTTAATAAAATCAGTAAGATGTGATTCTGACATTTTCATAATACGAGAAACTAAATTTCCTAAACCATTTGCCAGCCCAGAATTGTAAGCGTCTTTGAATCTTTCTATGGTAAATGGGCTATCCTCAAAACTAGAAATTTCTCGCAGTAGAAAATAACGAAGCGCATCTGTGCCATATTCTTTTACTACTTCTTCGGGGTCGGCTCCATTACCAAGACTTTTAGACATTCGTACTCCACCTTCGCCTGTGATAAAACCATTCACAATTATCTGATGAGAATTTGGAATTCCAGCAGCGAGTAGCATCGCCTGCCAAATAACAGCTTGAAAACGAGTATTATCTTTGCCACAATATTGCGTTGGTGTGCCATTTATCCAATATTTTTCAAAATCCTCTTTTTCATTTGGCCAACCAAGTGTAGAAATATAATTAACGAGAGCATCAAACCAAACATACATC
>CAISUD010000047.1 GCA_903888625.1 uncultured bacterium | reverse complement strand
TTGCCTTTTCTCTAATATTCCTACACCGCTCTACTAATGTATCAATCTAAAAATTCGGACTCGTTTTGCGAAACAATATTCTCTGGGAAAGGATTCACAAAACTTCGGCGTTATATTTTTTGAAATTCGGCGGGGGTTCTGGTTTGGGTTTGGCGCGCAAAAATTCAAACTCAAAATCCAAAAAGGAAGCCTCGGGCTATGTGATATTTATACTTCCGTGATTATCTAGAGTTATGGGTGACACACCTCGGCATCCGCCTCGGGCATTACCGCTATGGCTACTCGCGCCTACATGCCTAGGTATGGTAACGGCTCAAATACTGGGGAAATGAGCCGTTACCATTCTTCTCGGGGAGAGGAAGTTTCCTCTCCCCGGGTCGGGCTTACTCCTGATTACAGGAGTTATAGCCCTCGCCACCCCCTCTCTACGCTATTTATTCCTTTGTTTAGTGTGTCGCTTTCGCTACTAGATTATGAAGCTTCGGTTTACTTCGGCGCTCATCCTTTAGCCACTGGACGCCATAGCGGTAATACCCGAGGCTCCAGAATACTCGTGCTTGCCCCAGCTCCGTGTGATTACACACGGAGCTATCCCTCCCGTGCGTGCACGGACTCACTCCCTAGATTTTAGAATAAAATACAAACTTTCCTGTTTTTCCAGATTGTTTTATTTTATTTTCTTTTTCTAGTTGTGAGAGATATCTCGTAGCTGTTGCATCTGAGACATGCATAAACTTCTCAACTTCGTCATTTGTGATTTTCTGCTTTTTTAGAAACAAAGTCATAACTTTATCTAACTTCTTTCTTTTTCTGAATTGAATCATATTTCTTGCTTTAACTAGAAGTTCGCGGGCGAGAGTTTTTGATTTTGAAATAACTGCTACCGTTGGAATTATTTCAGGAACTGGTTTTGGTTCTAGATTAGATTCGGAAACTGGCTCTGGTTTAATTTCAAATTCAGAAGCTAACGGCTCACTTACTGGTATTTGAGCCGTTGGGGTTTGTGAAGTAGAAACTGGAGTCTCAGCTTCCTTTATTGTATTTGTTGGGTCTTCTGGTATTTTCTTTATTTCTGGGCTTATTTCATTGGGTTCAGAAACAGGAGCTTGATTTTCAAGGATTTTTTCAAATTCTGTTGATATTATTGGGTTATTTTCAGATATTACCCCCTGATTATCATTATTTGCCAGAGAGAGGGTATCTGTGGTTGTAGAGGATTCTAGAGGCTCAGAAGGGGTAGTGATGGGCTCAGAACCCGTTGTTTCAATAGGTGTAGGCTCAGTTTGGGCTGGTTCTTTTGTTGGGGTTATTTCATCTGCCATAGATAGATTGTATCAATTAAGACTTATTTTGTAAGGCAAATTATTATTGATGATTTTTCATATGTTGATAAAAGTCATCTTCTTCTGGAAATTTACCAGTTGGAATTTCAGCATCTTTAAAATATATAAGATCATCCATTTCCAAATTATCTTTTATATCGAGATTTTCGGCTACCTTTTTTATTGAATAATAAAATGTATAGTAATGTCTCAATAGATGTAATTTTTCATCTTCTTTTATGTTTTCCCCCCAAGCTTTTTGTGAACCAGGTAAAACCACATCAAGAAGATGGTAATCAAGCGAACCATCTTCTTTTTCAAATATTGTTATGTTATCACCTCCAAAAATGTCCATCATAAATCCAGTTTTCTTACTGTATACAATAATTTTCTCGACAATTTCTTTCAGGATATTTTTATATTTTTCATCTTTAAATAATTCATCACATTCTAGCAAAAAATTTTCATCTACAATTTGTCTAACTCGTGATAAAGCACCCTGTATATCTTCAGCCCCACGAAATTCGTCATATGTAATTAAACTAGTATTGAAACTTTTTGTTTTAAATTTTTCTTTGTTTTTTAATTCCTCTGCAATAAGTTGTGTCTCTGCTATCATTTTAATTTCGTAAACTTTATTTTTATCAAGCTTTTCAACTAATGGTATATACTTTTTATCCACGATTTTCAACATAACTTCTTTTGTGAGAGGGATTTTAGCACGAAAGACCCCTTTTCTTAGTAGATGTTTTGAACCAAATACCCCAGCAATGTTTTCTTCATATTGTGCTTGTTCATTAACCCCGTTTTGTTGAAATTTTTCTGTGCTTTCTGTATCTTCAATTTCGCCATGTAATAAATTTATAATTTTATCCATTAAAATGTCCATACTCACTTTGACTATCTTTCTAGAACTTTCCGGAGTTTCAAATACAACCTTATCAGCCCCAACACCAACAAATTTTAGACCAAGTTCCTTTAATGGCTCAGTTTCTATTGTTTCTTTAATTTTTTGTTTTAGACCTTCCATGTTCTAAGTATATCAAAATTACAAAGTTATGAAAATATACAAAAAATTAACAAAGTAAAGCTTTTTGGCTTATATATTTTATTATGTTAAAATATTGGCATGGAAGGATTAAATAAAGGTATTTTAAAAGAGACAATTTCAGAAAATAATAATACTGAAAAGAAAGAAAAAACAATTTCAACTATTGAAATAAATGGTATTAAAATTGAGACACAAAAGGAATATTTTGAATATCCAGAATATATACAAAAAGAAACAGGTATCTTGGGTTATGATAGGACTGTTGTATTAAAGGATTCATTGTTTGAATATCTTAAAAAAGATACCATGAATCGTTATGATATAAATATTGAAAATATAGGCATTAAGGATTTAGATTCAATGTTAAAGACAAGAGAATGGATATATAAGAAAGAGAAAGAATTTGATAGATCACAGGATTATCTAGCTAAAATAAAAGGGTATGGTGATGAGTATAAAGAAAATAAAGATAATTTTTATAATAATAATGAATATAAAAATAAAAGAGAATTAGTAAATAAGGATATATGCACTGATGCTTGTTATTCTCTAATTAATATCTTTTCAAATGGTGAATATCCAGATAATTGTTTTACTCATGAGATGGGGGCATACGCAACAGAAGAAGAATCAAAAGAATATAATAAGAATTTTGTAGATAGTAAATTTTTTATTCAAAAAATTTATGATTTAAATGATATAAAAAACAAAGGATCAATTTTTAATCATCATAATGATGGAAATGCTGGAACTAATATAACTATTTTTGATAAAAAATCAGGTAATAAGATAGATACAATTGGTATCAGTCAATTAAAAAAACCAGAATATTTTAATGGTATAAAAAATGGCGAAGTTTTTGCTTGCACTCCTTTTGCTGGGTTAAATATTGATACAAATAATTTTTTCTTTCCAGAGAGTATATCTCTTGAAAGCAATAAACCTTCTTTTGGATTTTGTAATGATAATAATGATTATTTCTTGAGTGAATATTTAAATAAGGCTTTAGGTGTTTATACAAAAAAATTAAAATTAATTGATGGTTGGAAGCATGTAGACGGTGATGTTGGTCTGGGATCAATTATTCAAGAGTTAGTTCTATTAGATGAAAGAATTAAAAATATAAAAAATGTAAAAAGATTGGATTTTCGTGGTAATTATTCTGGTAATATTTATGAAACTTCAAATGATATTATTAAAGAAATTGAATTAAAAAATAACATAAAAATCGAGGATTATTTTTTACAAGGTACTGATTTTGCACATATAGTTTCTGGAAAGAGAAATGAAACCGATCATTATCCTAATGAAAAAGGTAATACTTATCCAACCAGAATAGAATTAAGATTACCAGTTTTTATTGGATTAGAAGAAGAAATTCCTCAACTTCGTTGGGGTCATGCTAAATATTCTCATTTTATGAGTTCTAAGGGTTTTAATTTTATTGAGTTTAAACACGCAGATCATTTACCTAAAAAACAAAATGACCAGGAGGTAAATCAAGTTTCTAATTGATCACAAATTCTACGCGCATTCCTCCCAGACCCCCCCTGCGCGCCAAACCCAAATCAGAACCCCCGCCGAATTTCAAAAAATATAACGCCGAAGTTTTGTGAATCCTTTCCCAGAGAATATTGTTTCGCAAAACGAGTCCGAATTTTTAGATTGATACATTAGTAGAGCGGTGTAGGAATATTAGAGAAAAGGCAA
>CAISUD010000046.1 GCA_903888625.1 uncultured bacterium | reverse complement strand
GCAAAGCAAATATGCGGGAGGAAAGGTTTTGCTTTTGCTCGGCTAAAGATTTTTGAAATTCGGCGGGATTGGGGTTTCCGCCCCGCAGGAGGGTGCGGGAGGAATGCGGGGCGGGGGTTTTGGAATTTTTGGTGGGCTACTGGAAAAAGAAGCAAAGAAATGGTAAAATCTTTTTATGGCTAACGAGAAAGTAAAGAATATTAAGGAAATATATCTTGATTTTAAAGAGAATTTAGGCAACATAGTTTCTAGAAAAAAATCACTCTTTAAGACTTACCGCACAAAAATTGAAGAGGCGAAGATTAATGAGCTTAAAAATTCTTTAAATAATACATTGAAATAGTTTATGAATGAAGAAAAATTGCAAAAAAATAATAATGAGGATGTAGCAACTCTTGAAGCACCTGAAAAATCTACGGATTCTATCATTGAAAATGAGGAGAATCCACAAGATTTTGCAGAAAAGATACTCAATCAGATTCAAAAAGACATTGAGTCATTTCCAGATAACGAAGAAGAACTGAAAAAGATTGAAGGTTCTATTATACTTGGAGATCCATCTACTAAAAATGAAATAAAAAAAGAAATAGATTTAGATAATAAATTAAATACCTTGGATTCTGAAAGTAGAAATATATCAGAAGGAGCAAAAATTAAAATAACTGAAACAGTTCAGACTTCTGAGTTTACAAAAGAAAAAGGCTCAGAATTTATTGAAACAAAGAATTTTACAAAAGAATATTCTAGTTTTTGGCGTGATGAGTTATCAAAAAAAATTCATGATATTAGATCAAAATATAATGAAAAAAAAGTTTTGGTTGAAAAGGAAAATCTAGAACGTACTGACAAAAAAACTGAGATTCAGTCAGAAATTTCTGTAATAGAAAAAGAAATTAATAAGATACAAGCTAATATAGAAACTCACAAACTCAGCCTAGAGAAAGAAAAGGGTCGTATGACATATCGTATAGCTAGTTTTATTGGTTACCGTAAAGAATTACCTGAAGAAGCACAAATCTCTAATTTAGAAGACAAATCAAAAAATCTTCAAGAAGATGTTGGGCAAAAGAAAATTCTTCTTAGTGAATCTAGTGAAATCATTTTAGACCAAAATGAATCTGAGGAAGCAGAAAAAGAAATTTTAAAGTTTTATGAAGAACAAAAAGGAATACAAGATGTTCTTGAAAAAGAAAAAAATAAAGAACGTGACATTGCTTCTATTTCAAAAGAAAAAAAAGTTTTATTTCTACACACCTTACCAGTTGATGGATATGGTATGAACAATACATCTGAAAATAATAAAAATCTTGATACTAAAACAATGACCAGTATTGATAAAGCCAGAATGATTTTAGGTATTGAGCCAACCATTTCTGTTTCAAGTGTAAGTATTTCTGGAGAAAATATTCATAGTAAATTGCAAACAATGTATCCGATCGGTTTAATTATTGGAGAAGGAACTGCTGTAAGTGCATATGACAGTGATGAGGGAACATACGCAGATAGTCTTTTTTCACGTCGCTCAAAATATGACAGGACAGCCAAATCAACAATTCAAGAAAATTTCACAGAGAATATAGAAAATGCTTTAGCGGGACAGGCAAAAGAAAGAACTAACACAGATAAACCTTGGAATGAAATTATTGTTGAAAATCCAAAAGTATCGGGTGTATTTCTAGATATGACTCGCTTATTAAAAGACCAAGACAGGGGAAAAGCAAAAGACGCAATGAAACAGGCTTTTAATATGGGAAAAGAGCTTGGTATTCCTGTTTATAATATTCAACCAAATGGAGAAATGATTAACCTTTTAGATGAAAGTTTTAAAACTGTAACTCAAGAAAAAGTTTTGTCTTATCAATGTGATTTAGGATCAGAAGAAAAAATTGGAGAAATGGAAAAAATATTAAAGACACAAGAAAAACCAAATCAAGAAATTCAAAAAAGACTTACAGAAATTAAAGCTACAAAAAAGTTAAACGAAAACGTTTTAAAGTTACAAGAGAAAAAAAGTTCTTACTCTTTTAAAGCTGAAGAGTGTCTTAACGCTTTTAAGTATGAAAATATTGCTAATGCTGTTCTTAATGATATTAACTTTTTTGGTAATGACGTAGAATATCAAAAAATAATTGATACAGCTGTAAATGTTGCTGAACGTGAAAATTTAAACCAAAATGGATTAAATAAAATTACCTTACTTTTTAAAAATAAACCGACGGAAGAGATAAAAATTCTTGCAGAATCTTTATTGAAAGATTCAAAAAGATTTACAGATATGATAAATACTAGAGATAGCATAGAGTAGCCCACCAAAAATTCCAAAACCCCCGCCCCGCATTCCTCCCGCACCCTCCTGCGGGGCGGAAACCCCAATCCCGCCGAATTTCAAAAATCTTTAGCCGAGCAAAAGCAAAACCTTTCCTCCCGCATATTTGCTTTGC
>CAISUD010000045.1 GCA_903888625.1 uncultured bacterium | reverse complement strand
TCTGACTTTTGATTCGTATGCACACCTTTGGTTTTTGTTTGCCATATATTGTTTTAGGCTTTCGCCCTTTAAAATATTAATAGTTAACCTTTGTCACCCCAATTCTATCAAACTGTCACCCCATATGGTTAACTGTACAAAAATTTGCAAAAAAATGGGGTTTTTGCTAGAATGGCACTATGCAAAAAATAGAAAAAAAGGAAGGAATTGTTGAAGAAATGTTTAAAGCTGGAGTCCATTATGGCTACTCCAAAACAAGAAGACACCCATCTGTCTCTTCTTTTATATACACCACCAAAAACAAGACCGATATCATCGACCTTGAAAAGACAGCCAAAATGCTCGATACAGCTGTAGAATTTATCAAAGATTTAGGTTCTAAAAACAAAATAGTCCTTTTCGTCGGTACTAAGCCGGAAGCAGCAGAAATCATGAAAAGCTCGGCCGAAGCCCTAAATATGCCGTATGTCACTGAACGCTGGATTGGAGGCACCTTGAGTAACTTCACTGAAATAAAAAAACGGATTGCTGAGCTTGAAACTTACCAAAAAGACCACAAGAGTGGTGAACTTGAAAAATACACCAAAAAAGAACGCGTCGTAATGGCTAAAAAAATGGAAAAATTAGCAAAATATTACACTGGCCTCCTTTCTTTAAAGAAAGCTCCAGATGCAATCTTTATTATTGACGCTAAAGCCGAACACATTTCAGCCACTGAAGCTAGAAAATCAAATGTCCCTGTTATTAGTTTGATGAATTCTGATTCAAACATAAAAGGTATAGACTATCCTATCATCGGCAACGACACTGGTATTCCATCCATTAAGTTTTTCGTTAATGCAATTGTTAACGCTTATAAATCTGGACAAATGTCCAAAAATTAAGTCTTAAAACTAATTTATTTAAATATATGTCAAAAACTATTACAACCGAATTAGTAAAAGAATTAAGAGATGCAACTGGCATCTCGGTAATGCAGTGTAAGCGTGCCCTAGAAGAAGCCGAAGGCGAAATGGATAAAGCCTTGGCTATCTTAAAGAAAACTAGTTCTGATATCGCTATTAAAAAAGCCGACCGCAATGCTAAAGATGGCGCGGTGATGATTAAATCTGAAAATAATAAATCGGTGCTACTTGCACTTCGATGTGAAACTGATTTCGTTTCTAAAAATGAAGACTTCGTTTTTTTGCTTAATAAATTAACTGATCTTGCTTTCAAAGATGGAGTCGAGAATATGAAGAATTCTGCCAAAGATTTAATCGATCCTATCATTCAAAAAACTGGTGAAAATATTCAATTAGGTGAAGTTTATGTTGTAGAAGGTCCTGTTTTAGGAAATTATATTCATAACAATAAATCTGGAGTAGTTGTATCGCTAGAAGGTGGAAATACAGAGTTAGCAAGAGATATCGCAATGCATATCACGGCTATGAAACCAGAATATATGTCTGAAACAGAAATCACTGCTGAAGCTAGAAAAACAATGCAAGAAATTTTCCAGAAAGAAGTTGCTAGTATCGATAAACCAGAAGAAATTAAAAAGAAAATGTTGGATGGTAAAATAAATACCTATTTCAAAGAGAAAACCTTAGTCGATCAACCTTTCATCAAGAATGGTGACAAAACAATCGGGCAACTATTGACTGAAGCCAAGGCTACCATCAAGGAAATTAAACGTTATTCAATTTAATTAATTTGTTAAAATTTTAAATATGTATACTCTTATAATTTTATTTTTTGCCTCACTTCTCGGAATGATTTTTATGCTCGGTAGAAAACTAGTTGTTCTTCAACAAGAACCAGTAGTCTTGTTGGATGAGCAAGTTTTAATTGAATCAAAAGATTTTAAAGAATTAAAGCATATCATCGTTAAAAAAAGCCAACAATTTGGCTATATAGTTTTGGTAGAAATTATTCGCTTTTCTGTCCGTTCTTCAAAAGTTATCAAAAAAGTCTATCATGAAACTAAAACTAAAATAAATAAAAAGTTTAGAAAAAATAAAATTTCTACTGGGAGCGAGCCAGAAAAACGCGAAGCCTCTTCTTTCCTTAAAAAAGTTTCTGAATACAAACACAAATTGAAAAAGATTAAACATAAAGTTATCGAAGAAGAGAAGGAAAAAGTTTAAAAGTATGTTATAGTTAGAAAGTTAAAATATAATATTGCCGGCATAGCTCAGTTGGTAGAGCGCCACTTTTGTAAAGTGGATGTCCGGGGTTCGAATCCTCGTGCCGGCTCAAAAATCACCACCCCGCCCTAAAGGGCACCCCTCCTCCATAAGGAGGGGAAACTCTATTTCTTCCCAGTCTTTGGGACCAGGGTTTGCAAGGTTTGGAGCTTAAAGGAATCATTGATTTTGGTATCTAGAGAGTCTATGCCTTGAAAACCAGTTAAGAGTTCATCATTGATAACGACAGCTGGCAGAGCGGTATCTTTGATTTTATAGATAGCCAACATTGCTTTAACAGCGGAAAGATTAGTATTAAAATCGAAAGAATAAACCTTTAATTCTGGATATTTTTGTCGAAGTGAAGAAAGAGCTATCCCCTGTTTTTCACATTCACTACAATTTTGGGCCGTGGTATAAAAATACAAAATGAAAGCAGATTTTACTCCACAAGTTGAAGAAATTTTCTTCGCCAGTAAATAATCTTTAATTTCAAGTAATGAATAATAATTTTTTAAATAATCTACTTCTGTCGTATTGCCTAAATTCTGATCACTCCATTCTAATTTATTACCTAGATCTGTCAGCTCGCTAGAAAGCACTGAATCAGAAACATTCTTGCAGGAAAGTTCTGAAAGTAAAGAATATTGAGTTTCTGAGGAAAGTACATCAATCGAAATATTATCTTGAATAGATTTCAATTGATCCAATTTTTTATTACTAAAATAATTACTAACATACAAAGCTGTCAAAAATAAAAATACAGTGATAAAAAAAACTATAACATACCTTTTCCAATCAAATTGTTTTTGCATTTTATTGTGGCACTGTTTTGCCTTCCCTTTTATCTATCTCCCGAGTCCAACTCGACTCTTTAGATCTAGTGGCATTAAAAATTGCCTTGAGAATCCAAAACGGCGAAATTATACTATAAATAATCATAAAATAAAAAATATCGAAGGACACTCGAAACTTGCCCTCCAACATTCTTCGTCCAATAAGGAGTGAAAAAATAACTGAAGTATATAAAATTATTGAAATAAAAACTATCGTTTTTGTATTAAAGAAAAAGAAATCAAAATGGGAATTAAAAAAAGCATTATGCAAACCAACTACAGAGATCAAAGTTATCTTATGGATAATAAAATTGATGAAATTAAAACAAATCATTGAAAATAAAAAAATCACTGATAGGATAGAAATCATTCCTGAAGGCAAAGTAAAAAAAGCAATATGACCATATTTCTTTTTAAAGAAAAGCCTGCGGTAATCTAAGGCATTGCGAATAAAACCATAAATCCAGCGTAATCTCTGGCGATATAATGTTTTAACAGTATTCGGAACAACAGTATAAACATACGCATCCGGACAGTGTTCAATTTTGTAATGATTTTCATGCATCCGAAGAGCGATTTCTTGATCTTCAGTATTATGGGCATGTCGAAAAGGACCTAAATCATCAAAAACTTTCTTGCGAAAAATTGAAAAAGGTCCTGGGGTAACATGGATTCCACCCAAAAAAGCCAACATTTTTTTATTATAAACTGCCATATCGTATTCTGCTTTTTGGGCTCCTTGAATAATATTTTTTGGCTTGCTTACTATCATCGAAGGAGCAACTGCCATCGTTTCCTCATCATAAAAATAAGTCATAATTCTTTTTAAAGCTTGAGAATCGACAAAAGAATCTGGATCGAGACAACCAACGAATGGCGTCTCGGTCACTTCGAGTCCCATATTAACAGCAGTATATTTGCCACCATTTTTTTTATGCAGAATTTTAATGTTTTCGTTTTCTTTAAACTTTTCAATTACTTCTAAAAGATTATCTTTACTACCATCATCAACAATAATTAATTTAAGTTTATCTTTTGGATAATCAAGATCGAGGAGAGAAATTATCGTCCCGGTGATTGTTTTTTCTGCACCATAACAAGGAATAATAATTGTGACCCCTGGATATTCTTTAAGTTCAATTGGTTTAGTCCGAACTAAAATTTGTTTCTTTTTTTCTAAAAAAGTGACTAGGAAAAAAACTTGCACATACACAGACAAAAAGATAAAAACGTAGATTATCCCATACATTATGTTCATATAATTCTGTTTATGATACCATTTTTAAGCCTAAAAAGCAAAAATCCCATCGTCCAAAAACGATAGAATTTTTGCAAAAATAGTATTAAATTACATACTTGCTTCTTTCTTTTCTTCTACCCCTCCAGCCTTGCAACCTTTACATTTGCAACCAAAGATTTTCATGATTGCGGCGATGCCTACCAAAACATAAATAATACCTTCTAGGGCTGGTACCCCACCAAGAATCGCATGAATAAGATTCCAAGAAACTACACTGGCCCCCATAATCATCCCAATCCCGACTAATCCCCAGTTGATACCACCAATGATTAGCAACCACTTAGCAACTCTTAAACCTCTACACTTTTTATCTTTATGCATATTTTTAATTTGATCTCGCCAAAGCGAGTTACTTAACTTATAATATATAAATTATAGCATATCTAAAAAAATGTGCTACAATAGAGATATTAATAGTAATTAAAATTACACAATGGAAAATAAAAAAAATCAATTAAGTATCGCTATCGCCATTATTATCGCTGGAGCAGTCATTGCTGGAGCTGTTTTTTTAAGTAAAACAAAAGTTCCAACTGCCCCTACACCAAAACCTGGGACAGAAGCACCAGCTACTATAAAACCAGTTTCTTCTACTGATTTTATTCAAGGTAATCCAAATTCAAAAGTAGTTATGATTGAATATGCTGATTTTCAATGCCCTTACTGTGGTAGATTTTTTTCTGGGACTATTCAACCAATCGAGAAAAATTATGTAGAAACTGGTAAAATTGCTTATGTCTATAGAGATTTTGCTTTCTTAGGGCCTGAATCAGAAAAATCTGCCGAAGCCGCTAGCTGTGCCAATGATCAAGGAAAATATTGGCAATATCATGATTATCTTTTCACTCACCAAAATGGAGAGAATCAAGGAAATTTTTCTGATACAAATTTAAAAGCTTTTGCTAAAACTTTAAGTCTCAATACTGATCAATTTAACACTTGTTTAGACTCTGGAAAATACACCCAAGCGATAAAAGATTCAACTGCTGAAGGTGCTGCAATTGGAGTCAACGGCACACCACACAGTTTCATCTTGAAAGATGGTAAAGTTGTAAGTGAAATCAATGGTGCTTATCCTCTAGCTGATGTTACTGCAAAAATCGATGCTGCTTTGAAATAAAACGACACATAAAAAAACGACTAGGTTTTATACCTAGTCATTTTTTTAATTTAAATCCTGGAGAACCTCACCCCTTTCCCCTCTCCTTATTAAGGAGAGGGGGTTTTTGGTTTTTAATCAAAATAATTCTTTAGTCTTGCGATTTTTTCGTGCTGGCGGAGTTTGTCGTGAACTTTGGCTTCAATCTGGCGAATACGTTCTCGAGTGACTCCGAATTCTTCCCCTACTCTCTCTAGAGTATGTTGAATGCCGTCTACCAGTCCATAACGCATTTCTAAAATTTTTCTTTCTTTTGGATTAAGTTCACCGAGCACTTCTCTGATTTGATCTGATAAAATTCGTCTAGAAGACTCTTGATCTGGACGCAAAATTTTATCATCGGGAATAAAATTCTCGAGAGTAGATTTGTCGTCATCATCTCCAACTGGTTGTTCAAGAGAAATTGTTTCCTGAGAAATATTTTCAATAATATGAATTTTTTCTACCTCCACTCCCATTTCCGTAGCAATTTCTTCAGCTAACGGCTCTCGGCCCAAATCTTGAGAAAGTCTTCTGTAAGCTTGTTTATATTTCGAAATTGTCTCCACCATATGCACCGGAATACGAATCGTACGCGATTGATCGGCTAATGCTCGAGTGATAGATTGACGAATCCACCAAGTAGCATAAGTAGAAAATTTATAACCCTTCGTCCAATCAAATTTTTCAACAGCTTTAAATAAACCCAAATTCCCTTCTTGAATTAAATCAAGTAAAGTTAAATCAGCACTTCTTCCAACATATTTTTTAGCAATAGAAACCACTAAACGCAAATTGGCTCGAGCCAACAAGTTCTTTGCTTCTTCATCTCCTTGCTCGATTCTTTTAGCTAAATCTTTTTCATCGGCCGCATAAATAAGTGGATACTGGCCTATTTCCTTCAAATACATCTGAATAGAATCATGAATTGGAGATTTATTTAAATCTTTATCTGTTAAATCATTATCTAAATTAAGCAAATTCCCTCCTTCCAAAACATCAATTCCAGCCACTGCAAATTTTTCATAAAGTTCGTCCAAAAATAAAATATTGTTTTCGATATCTGGAAAAGTTTTTAAAATTTCATCATAAGTGATAAAGCCTCTCTTTCTCCCTTTTTCTACCAGTTCATCAGAAAGTTTCGATAAAACTTCTACTTTTTTTTCAGTAATAGAAAGTTTTTTTATAGGCGACTTTTTGACATTTACAATCTTTTTAACAGCCTTTTTTGTTTTCTTAGTCGCTATTTTTCTAACAACTTTTTTTACTTTCTTTTTGGCTTTTATTATTTTTTTTGTTTTCTTTATTTTTTTCATATTATTAGTTTATTTATTTTGACGACTATTTTTAATATTTTCTTTTTGCTTATTAATTTCATTTATCTTTTTCAAAATTTCTATCTCTTGGCTCTGCCCTTTATACCTCTCTAACTCTAACATATACTTTATTAATTCTTCATTTAAATATTCTTCTTCGAGATTAAATAACATTTCTTTGACATCTCGTTCTAAATTTTCATCATTAGAGTAAAACTCTTCGGCTTCATAGATTAAATCGTCTTTTACTTGTTCATAAAAATCTTTAACTTTTTTTAACTTTTCAAAAATTACCAGCGGGTCTATCTTTTGATTCTTTTTCCCTTCTTGCCAAAAGGCAATCCCAAGCAATCTACGTTCAATCGGATCTTTTCTTAATTTTTTCTCGACATTAACTTTGGCAATCTCTATATCTTTTTTTTCATTTTTTTCCAAAACTTCAACTTTTTTCAAATCTTCCAGAAGTGCATTTTCTAAAATTCCAGATTTATTGCTAATAATTTTTATAAAATGAGCTTTTTCAATCGAGCTCTCAAGCGAACTCACATAGGGTAATATTTTGTCTTTAATTTCTCTGCCAGCTTTACGAGTATCATTGGCAAAATCTTTCAAAGTTTTATTTAAAAGAAATTCTATAATGTGTTTTGAATTTTTAATAGCTTCATGCCAAGCTTCTTTGCCATTCTTTGAGATCAGATCTGCTGGATCTATCCCCTCAGCTATTTCTGCCACTTTCACATCCATGCCAAAGGATAAAGCAATCTTACTTGCTCGATTAATTGCATTATAACCTGCACGATCTGCATCAAAAGCAAGTACAATATTGCCAGAAAGTCTACGAATCAAACCTAAATTGGAAACAACATTCTCTTTAGAAATAGTTGAATCTGATAGTGCCGTGCCAGAAGTAGCCACCGTATTTCGAAATCCAGCTTGATGTGACAGTATTAAATCAAATTGCCCTTCCACTAATATAGAAAAATTATTTTTACGAATAGAGTCTTTCGCTTTATCAAGGCCATACAAAACTGCACTTTTACTAAAAATTGGTGTTTCTGGACTATTTAAATATTTGGCCTGGTCTTTCACTTGCCCTGAGCCTGTCGAAGGGTCTTCAAAAATTCTTCCTGAAAAAGCTATCACTCGCCCACTAGAATCTGAAATTGGAAACATTATTCGTCCGCGGAAACGATCATACATGGCCTTGCTTTTATCATCTGGTTTTTTAGCTAGCCCAGCCAATTCTATTTCATGATCGGTAAAGTTTTTAGTTTTCAAATAATTATAAAGCTCTCGCCAATCGGCCTTGGCAAAACCAATTCTAAAATTTTTAATTGTTTTATCTTCTAGGCCTCTATCTTTTAAATATTTAAGTACGTCAATATTTGTTACTAAATTATTTTCAAAAAACTTTGTGGACTCTTCCATCGCACGATACAATTTTTCTTTCTCACTTTCGTTTTCTGGATTATAATTTTCGAGTTCGACTCCGACTCGTTCTGCCAACAACTTCAAGGCGCCTTTAAAATCCAAGCCCTCAAATTCTTCCACAAAAGAAAAAATATCACCTTTGGCACCACAGCCAAAACAATAATAACTGCCTCTATCATTTGAAATAAAAAATGAAGCGGTTTTTTCATTGTGAAAAGGACACCGAGCCTTTAAACTCGAACCAACTTTTTCCAATTTCAAATAAGAAGAAACTACTTCTTCAATAGATAATCGTTCTTTAATTTTTTGTACCGGTGAATTCATAATTAATTTATTTCTTGTTTATAACAATCTTCACAATATATTTTATATTGATTATGTTTTTCTTTTGGATAAGTTGTTTCTGTTAGATTACCACACGACGCACATTTTGTTTCCGTAAGAACTCTTGGATTTCGCATATTCATTCTTTCTTGATGACGACAATTGAAACATTTGGAAGGCAAAGATAAATTCATTCTTTTATAAAAAACTATTTCCCGCCCGATAAAACGATAATTTTTATCACATACTTCACATTTTAATATTTTCCCTAAAAGAGTTTTCTCCTCATATTCTATAGGGTTTTTTGGCAATTCATCATAAGTGCAATTTTCCTGACCTGTTGTATACGGAATATTATCTCGCCATTTGAAATTTTGTTGTAGTGCTTCATCTTTTGAAAGTGGCATATATTCATTGGAAATTGATTCATTGTAAGCAAATGGACTCATCGAAATTGGAAAGAAATTTCCCCAATCACCATTTTGTTTCATATTTTCAATAATTTGTGAAACTAATTTTTCATATTCTTCTTTTGCATATTTTTTGTTTAAAATACAATATTCCTTATTTCGTAACCCTAAACAACCAAAACAATTTTGTAAATTAAAGCAGAATTGAGAATAATAAACATAACTAGAATCGTGTGTAAGGTGTGAAGAAATCAAATTATTACTATTAAGACAAGTCAAAACTTGATAACAATAATCATCCTTTACCGCAAAAGTTAAATCGTAAGATTCAATAGGTTTATCCGCAGTATAAGCATATTTACTATTTTCTCCACCCTTAACATCAAAAGATTCATGTATATTATGAGCATTATAAATATGATCCCCAGAAACATTATTATTATGAGAACCAAAAACAGAACGCGCTGGCATTTTTTTTCTTAGCACTTCTCTTTTATTTAAAATATAAATTCTGCTTGCTTCATCTTTGATTGGATATTTTTCTAAAAATTCCTGGTAAGCCTCTTTTGTAACTTGTTGATTGAAAATACAAAAAGACTTGTGTCGTAAACCAACACAACCAATACAATTTATACAATCTCGACAATCATAAAGACCTATAGAATCTGCACAAGACTCACACTCTTGTGAATAAAATAATTTATTACAACTAAGGCAATCTATACATTCATAACACAATTCAGATTTATTTAAATATAAATTATCTACACTATCTCTTGAATACCAAACTACATGCCCATAATCACAATTTTCATCTTCGACACAACCAAAGATTAAATAACAGTTTTTTGAAGCGAATGCCATATTAGAATACTCAGAATTTTCACATTTTGTATTCATAATAGAAAAACGTGGAATTTTATTGGAAAGTTCTTCTAATTGCTTAACGAAAGGTAAAGACAAATCTAAATCTAATGCATAATCCTCTGCACTCCAATCATCTGCCCACCATTCAGCAATATCCCAAACTGGGAAAGGAACATCTGGATTATACATAGAAATTATCATTTTCCCTGTTTTACTTGAGGGTCGTTTATATAAGGTTTTAAAATTTCTAAAAAGCATCCGTTGTTGTTGACGACAAGTCGGACAATTTAAAGGTGTTGGTACCTTCATCTTTTCATAAAAAGAAAAATCATCTTGTTCGATAACAAAATCTTTTTTACAATTTTGACAATTTTTTGTTTCGTTTTTCATATTTAATATACTTCTTGTTGATAACATTTTTCACAATAAACTATTTCTGGTCTGTCTGGTGCATAACTGGTTTCAAATTCATTTGGGCAATGTTCTTCTCCATGCAAATAATGACTAGCTAAATTTTGGTAATTGTTATTGTCTGATTTTATTCCAGCACACTGACATTCTCTATGCCAAAGTTTAAGTGGATTTAGTTTTCCAAACCTTACATAGTGTCTACAATTAGGACATAGGTGTGGCAATGGTAAATTCATTCTTTTATAAAATTCAATTTCGCGCGGAATTAGTCTAAAAGCAGTAGAGCAACCATGTTTACAACTTCCATAATGCGCACAACCAATTACTTCTTTAGTAATTTCTTCTTTCACGTCTTCTATATCGTCTGGCAAATCTTCACTTTTTATTGTGATGTTATAATTTTTTGTGTCCGGATCTTGCCAAATTAATCCTCTTTTTATTACCTCTTCTTTTGTCATTGGATAATATTCCTGGGCAATTGTATCGTTATATGGGAACATAGACAATTCCATTGGGAAAAATTCTCCCCACTCTCCTGTTTTTCTCATATGCTCAATAATCTTTCCAGTTAAATATTCGTACTCTTCTTTTGTGTATTGCTTATTAAAAATACAATATTCTTTATTATCTAAATTAATACATCCAAATAAATTTTTAGAATTTTTTACAGAAATAGAATAAAAAATATCACTTGAATCAGAGGCTCCTCGATTAAAAAAACAATTATAAGCAGCAGCGGTAGCGGTACACTCATATATAAGTTCACTATTTCTTCCTCCACTATATGCGTCCATTGAATCTTTGTAATCCATCACATCCCAAAGATATCGCACATTTTCGCAAGATTTAACATTAAAACAAGAAAAACTATTTTTACAATTAATTATACTGTCTCCGGTAGAATTTACTGAATTATTAATATTTAAATATTTTCTTATTGTTTTTTTATTTAAATCCTCAAATTCTTTTATCGCTTTTCCCTTAATAATATATGAACCTAAATAAAATCTCGAAACTCTTTTTTCATACTCTTCTTTTGATAATTGTTGATTTTTAAAAAAATATTGCTTATTTCTTAGGTTGCTAGACATAAAACAATCGAGGCAATTTTTGCAATTATAAAGAAAGCTAGAACTAGCACAGTTCTCGCAAAAATATAAATAACTACTATTGTTACAACATATACACTCAACACATTCGTAAAGCAAATCAGAACCCTTAAAAACTTGATAACAGTCAACACAACTTCTAGATTTATTTCCTCTATAAGTATAAAGCATATTTTCAGAAAAATGAGTTCTGGAACAGAGATAACAATTTTTTGAACGGCTCATATCATTGTTATAATCACAGTTTTCAGAACTACCCACTCGAAGAGATGGCCAAGGAACATCTAGCATAAATTCCTTAAACTGCTTAAAAAATGGACGAGAAAAATCAAAATCACGACCAGAATCCATCACATCAAAATCACCATTATCCCAATATACACGATCATAAACCTTATAGGGTGAATCAGCAGAAAAAATTGAAATAATATCTTTGCCGGTTTTACTGCATTTCCTTTTATATAAAATTCGTTCATTACGAAAACTCATACGACGCATTTGTCGACACTCCGGACAAAAAGTCGGAGGTGGAACTTTTATTTTTTCGTAAAAGTTAAAATCCTCCGACTCAATGATGAAGTCTTTTTTGCAGTTCTGGCATACTTTTTGTTCGCTGTTTGCCATAATTTTTTTACTGAGAGGCAAGGCCTCTCAGTGCTTATTCTATCTCCGGAATAATTTTGTCTCCTTGAAAACCAGTACCAGCTGGAATAAGGCGTCCAATAATAACATTTTCTTTCAAACCTCTTAGATAATCTACTCCCCCTTTAACAGCATTTTCAATCAACACTCTATTGGTATTTTGGAAAGAAGCAGCTGAAAGCCAACTCTTGGTTCGAAGTGAGACTTCGGTAATTCCAAGGACAATAGTTTCTCCTTTAGCTAGTAGAGAAGTATCATCCCCTTTGATTTTAGCAACTCGCATATTCTCTTCAATTAAAGCTGTATTTTCTACAATATCTCCGACAGAGAAATTTGTTTCTCCGGCATCTTTAATCCGTCGGCGAGAGAACATCTGACGAATAATTATTTCGGTATGCTTTCTAGAAATCGAAGCACTTTGAAGTTCATAAACTTTATTGATTTCTCGAATGATATATTCCTCAGCCATTTCTTTGTTGCCCAGTTTAT
Source organism: uncultured bacterium (assembly GCA_903888625.1). GTDB lineage: Bacteria > Patescibacteriota > Minisyncoccia > Phycocordibacterales > UBA9973 > UBA9973. Next base: position 29,722 of record CAISUD010000045.1, on the reverse strand, counting down.
AAATTTCTGCAATGTCAGCTGAACCATCGGTAAGCAATTGACCTTTTTTAACTTTTTCTCCAACTTTAACAATTGGAGTTCGAGGGAAAGAAACAATATATTCCATTTCATTGTTTTTGCCATCCATTTTTGAATCAGAAAGAACTTTGATAAGTTTATCTTTTTCTCCATTTTTAATTTCAAAGACTTCTCCATCAGTAGCCGAGACAACTGCTGGACTCTTTGGAATTCGTCTTTCAAAAATTTCTTCAACTCTGGGCAAACCTGTCGTGATATCTGTTCCAGCAACACCTCCAGCGTGGAAAGTTCGAAGTGTAAGCTGAGTTCCAGGTTCACCGATAGCTTGAGCAGCGATAATACCAACAGCTTCCCCTAAATCAACTAAACGATTTCTACCTAAGTCGAGTCCGTAACACATCTGACAAATTCCGTGGACAGTTCGACAAGTTAAAGGAGAACGGACAAAGACTTCTTTAAAGCCCATACCTTCAATAGTGTACGCTTCTTCTTTGGTAACTAAAAATCCTTTTTTGTAAACTACTTTTCCATCCTCATCTTTCAAATCACTAGCTAAAATTCTACCTCGAATATTTTTTGAAAGTGGAATTTCAATCCCAGAGATATTTTCACGTCCAACAATTTTACCTTCTTTAGTTCCACAATCTTTTTCAGTTATAACTACATCTTGTGATACATCTACTAATCGACGAGTCAAATATCCAGCTTTAGCAGTGTTTAAGGCAGTATCTGAAGCACCTTTTCGAGCTCCGTGAGTAGTAACGAAATATTCAATTGGAGAAAGTCCTTCGTGATAACAAGGAATAATTGGAAATTCCAAAGTTTTTCCTTGGTTGTTTTGAATAAGACCCTTCATTCCAGTCATCTGCACTAATTGACCCATCGAACCTCTAGCACCAGAGGTAAGTAAGTCAAAAGCTGAACCATTTTTATCCAGAGTTTGAGGCAAAACTTTTTCCAAATCTTTTTTAGCTTGAGTCCAGATTTCAATAATTTTTTGATACTTTTCATCTTCTGACAAAAGTCCATCATTCCATTGACCGAGAATTTGTTCTTCAGCTTTTTTACTATCAGCAATAATTTTTGCTTTTTCGACTGGCACTTTGATATTATCAAGCCCCCAAGTAGTACCAGAAACAGTTGAATATTTGAAGCCAAAATTCTTTATCTTATCCAAGATTGGAGGAGTTTGGTCGACTCCGTAGTGCAAAATAAGTTCATCAACTAAACTAGATAATCTTTTTACAGTCATTTCATCATTCACATAAGAAAAATCAGCAGGTAGAATACTATTGAAAAGCAATCTGCCGACTGAAGTTTCAAAAATACCTTCATTAAATTTTCTATATTTATGATTATCAGTAGCTAAAACTTTTATTTTAGCTCGAAGAGAAATTACTCCGTAGTCATGTGCGGTGATAGCTACGTTGGGACTAGAAAAATATTTCCCTTCACCAAGTTCTCCATCGACATGTTTCGTCATCCAATAAGCTCCAAGCACAATATCTCGACTTGGATGCACAATCGGATCACCATTTTGTGGTTTTAATAAGTTTTTATTTGAAGCCATTAATTCTCTGGCTTCTTTTTGTGCCTCTTCTAATAATGGCACATAGACAGCCATCTGGTCTCCGTCGAAGTCAGCATTGAAAGCCTGACAAACAAGCGGATGCACTTGAATAGCATTTCCTTCAATTAGAATTGGATTGAAAGCTTGAATTCCAAGTCGGTGCAAAGTTGGTGCTCGGTTTAACAAAACATATTTACCCAAAATAACTTCTTCCAACATTGCCCAAACTTCTGGTGTTCGTTCTTCAATCAATTTATTGGCTCCACGAATATTGAAAGCGAGTTCAGCCAATAAAATTTTAGAAATTACGAATGGTTTGAAAAGTTCAAGAGCCATATGTTTTGGCAAACCACATTGATTAAGCTTAAGTTGTGGACCAACAACGATTACTGAACGACCAGAATAATCTACTCGTTTACCAAGCAAATTTTGACGGAACAATCCTTGTTTTGATTTCAAATTATCTGACAAAGATTTTAGGGCTCTTTTTTGAGATTGACTCATTGCCACACTATCATTTTGTTTGGCGATAGAGTTGTCGATAAGTGCATCCACTGCTTCTTGAATAATTCTTTTTTCATTTCGTAAGATTACATCTGGAGCATTTATTTCTTTCAATTTTTTCAAACGATTATTTCGGTTGATAACTCGACGATACAAATCGTTTAAATCGCTGGTTGCATGTCGGCCACCATCCAAGGCTACCATCGGACGAAGAACTGGTGGAATAACTGGAATATTGGTCAAAAACATCCATTCAGGCCTAACGTTCGCATAAGTCATCGCTCGAATCAAAGAAAGTCTTTTTTGTAATTTTTCTTTTTCAATCGTACTAGCTTTTTCAAGCATAGTTTCCGTATGTTTTTTAAGCTTGTTTAAATCAAGATTTTTGAAAATAGAATAAATCGCTTCGGCACCAATATTGGCTTCAAAACAAATACCGTATTTTAAAGAAAAATGATGGAAAGAAATTTCATTCAAAACCTTTCCTTCATAAATTTCTCCAATCTCTTTTTTAGTACTAGAAAATAAATCTTTTAATTTTTCACGGGTTTCATCATCGGCTGAATTTTTTAATTTTGCTTTATATTCTTTATTTAGATTTTCAAGAATTTTTTCTTTTTCATCTTCATAAACTTTAGTGATGATATAGCCAGCAAAATAAATAACTTTTTCTAGATCAGAAACAGGAATATTAAGAAGAATACTCATTCGAGAAGGCACCCCTCGCAAAAACCAAATATGGGCAACTGGAGTAGAAAGCTCAATATGCCCCATTCTTTCTCGACGAACAATAGATCTAGTAACTTCAACTCCACATTTTTCGCAGATAATATCTTTATAACGAATTCTACGATATTTTCCACAGTAACATTCGTAATCTTTTTCTGGACCGAAAATTTTCTCGTCAAAAAGACCTCCGCGTTCAGATCGGCCTGTACGATAGTTGATAGTTTCTGGCTTAGTAACTTCCCCATAAGACCATTCCTTGACTTGTTCAGGTGAAGCCAGCTTCAGTGTAATGTAATCAAAATCAGTTGTGTTTAATGTTTTCATATATTTTATAAATTATTTTTACTAATTATTACTCACATCCCCAAACTTTTTCAAGTTTACATCGAGAGCAAGTCCTCGCAAATAATTAAGCATCACATTAAATGAAGCCGGGGAATTTGGTGGTCGAATCGGTTCATTTTTAATAATGGAATCAAAAGTAGCAGATCGACCTAGAATATCATCAGATTTAATTGTTAACATTTCACGAAGAGTATAAGCAGCGCCATAACCTTCAAGTGCCCAGACTTCCATTTCTCCGAATCTCTGTCCTCCACCTTGAGCTTTACCACCAAGTGGTTGTTGGGTAATGAGAGAGTACGGTCCGATTGAACGCATGTGAATCTTGTCTTCTACCATGTGGTGCAATTTCAACATATACATATAACCGACAGCAATATCTTGCCCAAAAGAATCTCCTGTTCGTCCATCAAAAAGTTTTACTTTACCATTTTCGGGCAATCCAGCTTTTACTAATTCTTCTTTTATTTCATCATGCTTGGTACTTAAAAATGGAGGGGTAATAGCTTGATAACCCAAAGTATTAGCAGCCATACCAAGATGCATTTCTAATATTTGTCCCAAGTTCATACGAGAAGGCACACCAAGTGGTGAAAGAACAATATCAACTGGGATTCCATCCTTTGTATATGGCATATCTTCTTCAGGTAGAACAGTTGAAATAATACCTTTATTTCCATGTCTACCAGAAAGTTTATCTCCAACTGAAACATTTCTAATTTGAGCAACTTCAATTACAATTTTTTTAATAATTCCAGCTTCTAGAGAATGTCCCAAATCTCGAGAAAAGATTTTTACTCCAACAATCCTTCCACGTTTTCCGTGTTCAACTCGAAGTGAAGTATCTTTCACATCTCGAGCTTTTTCAGCAAAAATAGAACGAAGCAATCTTTCTTCTGGAGTAAGTTCGGTCTCCCCTTTTGGTGTAATTTTACCAACTAAAATATCATTCTCTCTAACTTCTGCTCCAACTCGAACAATTCCATCTTCATCTAAATCTTTTAATTTAATTTCTCCAACATTTGGAATATCCCGAGTGGTTATTTCGGGTCCAAGTTTTGTATCTCGAACTACACAAATAAATTCTTCTAAATAGACACTAGTAAATTTAGAATTTTTAACTAATCTTTCTGAAATCACAATAGCGTCTTCGTAGTTTAGACCAGACCAAGACAAAAAGGCAACAAAAATATTTTGTCCAAGTGCTATTTGTCCACCGGCAGTACTTGAAGTATCTGCTAAAATGTCTCCTTTTTTAATTTTATCGCCAACATTCACTGATGGACGTTGATGAAAAACAGCAAAGTTATTGTTTCTCAAAAAGTTTACAAGTGGATAAGTTTTATCTTTCCCTTCTTTATTTTTAACTATTATTTTTTTCGCATCAAGATAACTGACAACTCCTTCTTCGGAAGCTATAACCAATCTGCCTGAATCTATTGAAGCCATTTCTTCCATTCCAGTTGCAACAAGTGGTGCCTCAGGAGAAACACAAGGTACAGCTTGTTTCTGCATACTACTTCCCATGAGTGCTCGATTGGCATCGTCATGTTCTAAAAATGGAATCATTGATGTGGCGATTGAAAAAGCTTGATTAGCAGCTACATCAATAAAATCAATTTCATTTTTATTAATAATGCCTGGGTTAGTTTTCATTCTAGCTTCAACTTTGTCTTCAGTAATTTTCCCATTTTCATCATAAGGGATTCCAGAATGAGCAATATTATATTTTTCTTCTTCAAGAGCATTTAAATAGACAATTTCTCCAGTAATTTGTCCGTTCTTAACTTTAATATAAGGAGTTTCAATAATCCCAAAATCATTTATTTTAGCATATGTTGCCAAGTGTAAAATAAGACCAATGTTTGGACCTTCTGGAGTTTGAATTGGGCAAATTCGGCCATAATGAGAAGGATGCACATCCCGCACTTCAAGTCCCGCGCGTTCTCGAGTGAGACCTCCAGGACCAAGAGCCGACAAAGTACGCAAATGCTCTATCTCGTACAACACATTTTCTTGCGCCATAAATTGTGAAAGCTGGTTGGTGGTGAAAAATTCTTTAATACGGGCTTGTAGTGGCCTTTGATTAATAATATGAATCGGCATTGCAGTATCGACATCAATTGTCGACATTCGGTCTTGAATATTTCTTTTGATTTGCATCATTCCAGTACGAATTTTATATTGAAGCATTTCACCGACAAAACGAACTCGTCTTTGTCCTAAATGATCAATATCATCAGCCTTAGCACCTGGAGTATTATTTAAAAGAATGATATTCATCAAAACTGTTAACAAATCTTCTTTAGAAATTGTTCGACGAGCCAGTTCTGTCTCATCCGAAGGCTTGTTGAAACGGCCATTGAATCTGAATCTTCCAACTGGAGAAATGTCATACCTTTCCGTAGTAAATAATGAATTGATAAATTCTTTTGCATTCTCAGCAGTAGCCATATCTCCGTCTCGTAGACGTTTATAAATTTCAACATAAGCATCTTCAATAGTTTTTGCAGAATCCTTAGAAAAACATGATTTCAAAGTTTCTTCCCAATTTAGATTTGCTTCCGGCTGGCCATTTAAAAATTCTTTGGCATATTTTCTGAAAGCTTCTTCGATCATTTCATTGGTATGGTATCCCATTACTCTTAGCAAAGTGACGGCTGGGAATTTTCTTTTCTTGTCGATACGAATATAAATAGCCCCATCGGATTCAGATTCGATTTCAATCCAAACTCCGCGAGCTGGAATAATTTTTGCGCCAAAATATTTTTTACCCTTGCTTTCGGATTCAGTAAAGAAAACTCCAAAGGATCTAGCAAGCTGAGGGACGATGACTCTTTCAACTCCGTTGATGATAAAAGTTCCATGAGCTGTCATCAATGGAATTTCAGACATAAAAATTTCTTGCTCTTTGACAGTGCCCAAAATTTTATTAGTCAATTTTACTCTAGCTTTCAAAACTCCCTGGTAAGAAAGTTTATCTACTTTGGACCCGTTTTCATCACTCTTTGGTTCACCGAGCGTAAAAGAAGTAAAATCAAGCTGAAATTTCTTTCCAGAATAATCTGAAATCGGAGAAAATTCTTTAAAAACTTCTTTGATCCCTTCTTCGACTAACCATTTAAAAGATTTGACTTGAGCTTCGATTAAATTAGGAAATTTTATTAATGGCTTTTTATAACGAGAAAAATACTTCTTTGGACGCTTATTTATATTTTGCATAAATAGTGTTTTTTCTAAAAAACGAAAAGAAAACGCTCATAAAACTCTTTTGAAGCATTTTTCTTAAGATTTGTTTAGATTTTGATTAAGTTAAAAACCTTATAATATATAGGCATTCAGTCAAAACTCAATCAAGCAGTGAGTATAGTATACACATTCGAAATTCAAAGTCAAGGAACTATGTGGATACTCCTCCTCGCTATTTGGTAGCCCTGTGATATACTCAAGAAAAAAAACAGCACTATGAAAACAAAAACAGAATATTATAATCTTTGGTTAAACCCAAAAGATTTAAAAAATATAATTCTTTCTAATTTATTAATAAAGATGAAACTAATGATTAAAGGTTTCTCTAATGAAGGAATTATAGAAAAAGAAGAAGGCATAGAAATTTATTTCTATGTTTACGGTTTCAAACATTTATTTTTTTGTTATAAACGAATTGATGTTTGTGTAAAAGTACAAAATTTGGATAAAAATAATATTCAAATTTTAACTCGTACTCCGTTTAAATATAGACTATGTCTATATAAATGGAAGCTTAATAAATTAATTGTGTTGGCATTTAAAGAAACGTTAAGAGATGCTAACAAATTAGCAAGCGAAAAAATCCCTTAAAATCACAACAAGCCTAAAAACTTTTGTGATTTTTTTTATTTACATATTTACGCTATCGCTTATATATGTATTTGCACTAGGTCTTGCCTAGTGCAAACCTCCCTTCCATTCATTTATTTTAGCATGGTTGCCGGAAAGTAAAACCTTTGGCACCTTGTAGCTTTTATTTGTTTTACCCTGAGCTTTGCCGAAGGGATATTTTAAAATTTCAGGACGAGTATAAACTTCACTAGAAGATATTCGTTCTTCTTCTAAGGATTCGTATTTACCAAGCACTCCAGGAATCTGACGAGCAATGGAATCTATCAAAATCATAGCTGGTAATTCCCCACCAGTCACTACATAATCCCCGATTGAAAGTTGCTTTGTTTTTAAAATTTTATCAACCCTTGCATCAATCCCTTCATAGCGTCCACAAATTAAAATTATGTCAGTATATTTTTTAGAAACTTTTTTAGCAAAAGCAGTTGTAAATTTTTCAGCACTGGGTACGAAATTGATTATTTCGAGGTTGCTCGGAAGTTTTCTGAATGGTCTGGCCGAGTGTACTCGCGAGGAGATCCGAGGACATGAAGAAAATTTCTGAGCAACCGAAATTGCTTTTTCTACTGCCTTCAAAATTGGCTCGGCTCGCATCACCATGCCAGGACCACCACCGTAAGGTTTGTCATCAACTGGTCTATATCCATTTCCTTTCTTGTCTTTAATAAAATCTCGAGGATTGTAAAATTTGACTGAAACTTTCTTCTCCTTTATCGCCCGCCCTAAAATCGACTCATTTAAATATGAATCAAAAATATCCGGGAAAATTGTAATTACATGAAAACGCATAAAATGAAAAACCACACTATATTACTATAGCGTGGTTTTTCATTTTTATCAATTTAGATTCCCTTTAAGTCTTCCATTGCTTGGTCAACAGTTTTTGTTGAACTTGGAGCAAAACCTTCTGGTCTTGCTGGTCTTTCGCTTCCTTCTGGTTCGTTAATCTTTAGATTTACACGAGCATTATTCTTCATCCCGATAACTCGGAGAAGAGTGCGGATAGCTTTAGCTGTATTGCCCATGCGACCAATGATTTTACCCATGTCGGCAGGATTAACAGTCAAACTAATGAGCACGCCCATTTCATCGACAGTACGATCGATTTTAACATCGTTCGGATTATCAACGAGAGCTTTGACTACGTATTCTAGAAATATCTTGTCAGCGTCTTGCATAGTTTCTTAGATAAATATTTTTAATGGAGTGCAGTGTTTCGACTAAAAGCAACTGCTTTTCTATTATACAGGATTATTTTTTAGCCTTCAACTCTTTTCTCTTTAAGGTAGGTTTCTTTTTTGGCAAAACATTCTTTTTCTTGCCTTCAATGACTTTTTCATGCACTAAAAAATTGTGCATTGTATCGGAAAGCTTGGCGCCTTTCCCCATCCAATATTTTATTCTTTCAGTCTCAAATTTTGTCTCCCCCGCTTTTGGATTATAAGTACCGACTATTTCTAAAAATCTGCCACTCTTGGTGCTATTTTTTGAGTCAGTTAAAACTACCCGAAATGCTGGGTCGTTCTTCCTGCCTATTCTTTGTAATCTTATTTTTAACATATTTCTATATTAGCACAAACACTTTAAAATGCAAACAAAACACAATCTTTGTGGTATATTAGAAGAATGAAGAAAGAATCTAAAAAAATGCCCCCAAAACTTGAAGGTATTATTTCAGTCTCAGCCAAAGGCACAGGTTATGTAAAAATTGAAGGATACGAGGATGACATTGAAATAGATTTTCATGACCTAAATACTGCTTTACATGGAGACACAGTCGAGGTCAAACTACATGCCAAAAAAGACAAAAGATTAACTGGGGAAATAGTAAAAATAATTTCTCGAGCCAAAAATAATTTTGTGGGAGTGCTAGAAGAGGAAAAAAATTTAGAGGTCTTGCCTCTTCAAAGAGGCAAGACCTCTGGGTCCAAAATTTTTTTTCTCAAACCAGATGATACGAAAATGTATACCGATATTTTAATTCCGGAAAAAATGTTGAGTGGTGCTAAAATTGGTCAAAAAGTTTTTGTAAAAATAATTTCATGGTCTGATCCCAAAAAGGCCCCAGAGGGAAAAGTTCTAAAAGTTTTAGGCAAGCCTGGGAGTAATGATGTCGAGATGCAAGCTATAGCAATTGAAAAAGGATTCGACTCAAATTTGGCTAGTCAAACAGAAAATGAAGCAAAAAAAATAAAAGAAAATGGAATACAACAAAAAGATTATCAAAATAGAAGAGATTTTCGCCAGACTCTTACCTTCACTATCGACCCATCTGATGCCAAAGATTTCGATGATGCAATTTCATTTAGAAAGCTCTCCTCCTTTAACAAGGAGGAGGTTGGAGGTGGTAATCCAAAAAATCACCACCCCGCCCTAAAGGGCACCCCTCCTCCACAAGGCGGAGAAGAACTCTACGAAATAGGCGTACATATTGCCGATGTTTCACATTATGTAAAAGTTGGTAGTGCCCTCGACAATGAGGCTCGAGAACGTGGTACCTCGGTATATTTAGTTGATCGAACAATTCCAATGTTGCCAGAAACTCTTTCTAATGATTTATGCAGTTTAGTGCCAAATAAAGACAGACTCACTATGAGCGCAGTTTTTGTAATTGACAAAAATGCCAAAGTAAAAAGTGAGTGGTTTGGACGCACTGTCATTCATTCAGATAAAAGATTTACATATGAAGAAGCTGAAAAAAGTATTAATAAAATTAATGCACCTTTCCATCTCGAACTTTCTATCTTAAATAATTTAGCCAAAAAAATGACCAAGGAAAGATTTGCGAGTGGTGCTATTTCACTTGACCAAGAAGAAGTAAAATTTGTGCTTGATGGAAAAGGTACGCCAATTAAAGTAATCAAAAAAGAACGGGGTGAATCCAATAAATTGATTGAAGAATTTATGCTCCTAGCAAATAAAAAAGTAGCTGAAGTAATTTCTAAAGGCATAAAAAAGGATGCTGGGGTTTTTGTTTATCGAGTCCACGATTTACCAAGCAAAGAAAAAACTGAAGACCTAGCCTTTTTCTTGCGTAGCCTCGGCTATAAAATATCTCTCCAAAATGGTGTTATCCCTGCTCATGAAATAAATAATATTTTAAAAAATCTTTTAGATGAAAATAAAAAAGACACAGTCCATAAAGCTGTAATCCGTTCAATGGCCAAAGCAATCTATTCTACAAAAAATATTGGTCACTATGGTTTGGCCTTTCAATATTACACTCACTTCACTTCCCCAATTCGACGTTACCCAGATATACTAGTGCATCGTTTTTTGAGTGATTATTTAGCTGGTAAAAAAATCGGTAAAGAACGCTTAGAAGAATATGAAAAAATTTCTAGAATTTCTTCCGATCAAGAAAAAAGGGCTAGCGATGCAGAACGAGCTTCTATTAAATACAAACAAGTCGAATATATGTCGCACCGCATCGGACAAACTTTCACTGGCATCATAAACGGCCTGACTGATTGGGGTATCTATGTAGAAGAAAAAGAAACAAAGTGTGAAGGCCTAATTCGCCTTCGAGATTTAGCGGATGATTTTTATGTTTTTAATGAAAAGAAAATGGAATTAGTCGGACAGAAAAAACACAAAAAATACCGACTTGGTGATAATTTAAAAATAAAAGTTAAAACGGTTGATTTAGAAAGAAAAACAATAGATTATGGGTTGGTATAAAAAAACACAGGACTATCCTGTGTTTTTAGATTTTAAAAAAATTTTTAGCCTAGATATCAAGATGCCCTCCTTTTTTAATTGCTTCAATAATTGCTCTTTGTTCCAAAGAAGATAACTTTTTACCAGAAAGATTTGTTACCCACACAGATATACAATTTGGATCAAGTTCTCCTCCAGAAACACTTAGACCATTACCATTTAAATCAACCGCTAGATTAATTTCTTTTGTACTTCCATCTTTTAATTTTTGAAAAAGTTTTGATTTTTCAAAATTTTCCATTCCACTTTCATCTTCAATTGTACTTTTATTTGGTCCTTCCATATATTTTCGCCATTGGCGTGATTAATTTTTAATACCCTAATAATACTCTCTCTCTCTCTCTGCACGTCAAGAAAGTTATCCACAGGTTGCTTGATACTTCAAAATACACCTCACCCCCTTAATCCCCCTCTCCAGAGTACTGGCGAGGGGGGGGAAATACAATACATACAAATAAACCAGTAAATTTATCCCCTCTCCAGTACTCTGGAGAGGGGTCGGGGGTGAGGTGATTCTAAATTTACATGAATATAAAGGTGAGGTTTTTAAAGAAAAAACAAATTTTTTATGCTATATTTAGAAATAATGACCAACGGACAAAAATTTAAATTAAAACATTTTTTCTGGATTGTAGCTTTTGTTATTTTTGGTATTTTAATTGCCTCACTCGCTTTTAAAAGTTTCGGCTACCAACCAATAAGCCAAAATCAAAACTCTGCTAATAATTTTTCACCAGTCCAAATAGGTCAAGGGCAAATAAATAACTCTGCCCCAACAGAATTTTACTTTATAAAAAATCCAAATAAACAACCAAACGTAAAAGCGGAAAGTTTTTTAGTCGGAGATTTAGATACTGGTGAAATAATTTTACAAAAAAACATTGACCAAAAATATCCGATTGCTTCTGTTTCAAAACTTTTTACAGCGACCATTTCCACTGAAAATCAAGATCAAAATGCACTAACTAAAGTCTCTGCTCGAGCCTTAAACACTGAAGGTGAAAATGGCGAATTGCATTTAGGACAAAAAATTAAAATTAGTGATTTAATTTATCCCCTCTTACTTGAATCAAGTAATGATGCTGCTGAAGTACTAGCTGAAAATTCTGGCCGAGAAACCTTCATTAATGAGATGAATCAAAAAGTCCAGGACTTAGGAATGTCGGCTACTTCTTTTGCTGACCCAAGTGGTCTTTCTGCCCTAAATCAATCAACGGCTTCTGATCTTTTTAAATTTGCTAAATATTTAAAAACAGAAAAATCCGACTTACTAGAAAAAACTACTGATAAAAGTTACAACAATAAAAATCAAACTTGGTTTAATACTTCTCAATTTTTAGACCTCCCCGGATATCTCGGTGGCAAAAGGGGCTATACGAGCCATGCCCTACAAACAGCTTTATCTATTTTTACTCTACCCCTTTCTGAAACTGGCAATCGCAATCTAGTGATTATCGTTCTACGTAGTCCAGATAGATTAAAAGATGTCAGTAGCATTTATGATTATTTAAATAAAAATATTTATTATGGAAAAGAAACAGATGCAAATCTTGCTTGGGTAAAAAACAAAGAAGAAAGTACTATAGATACAACACCTAGTTTTGTGACTTTGTTATTTGGTGGAGATATAATGCTTGATCGCGGAGTAAAAAATTCAGTCAATAAAAATTTCAATGGAGACTATTCCCAACTTTTTAAAAATTTAGACGTAGTTGAAAGTGCTGATATTGCTTTTGCCAACCTAGAAGGTCCTGTTTCAAATCTTGGACAAGATAAACATAATTTATATTCATTCAGAATGGATCCTTCGGTCATCCCCGCTCTCGTCGGAGCTGGCTTTAATGTTTTGTCGGTTGCCAACAATCATGTCGGTGATTGGGGTATAAATGCTTATATAGATACCCTAGCTCGTTTGAAAGAAAATGAAATTGCTTATACCGGAGGAGGTAATAATTTGATGGAGGCAAAACAACCGACTATCATAGAAAAAAATGGAATAAAAGTTGGTTACTTAGCTTTCTCGGATGTCGGGCCTGATGGCATGTCAGCCACTGATAATACTGCCGGACTACTACTCGCTAGTGACCCAAGCTTCGATACGATTATTCAAAATGCAGCCAAACAAGTTGATGATTTAGTTGTCTCTTTCCATTTCGGAATTGAATATCAAACAAAACATAATGCTCGCCAAGAATATCTAGCTCATAAAGCGATAGACGATGGAGCCAAAATTATTATTGGTTCGCATCCGCATGTTGTCGAAGATACAGAAGTTTACAAAAATGGGTTTATCGCTTACTCACTTGGCAACTTTATTTTTGATCAAAGCTTTTCAAAAAATACCATGCAAGGAATGTTGTTAGAAATGAAATTATATAAAGATGGAGGTTTGTTTATAAAAAAAGATACAGTTAAATTAACTCGATTTTTCCAGCCCGACAAACTAATCGAAGGCAAAGAAGAAAAAATAAAATTTGAGACGATTAAAAAACTCACTCCGTAATAAAAATTGGTAAAATTAAAGGGCACAACGTTATTCGTCATGCCCTCTTCATTAACTTTCTTAATGGTTTTTTTGATTATTTGATCACTCCAGTATTGTAATCGTTGTAAAATTTGAATTCTTCATTTTTGATCAAAATTTTAAATAAAAATTTTCCGATTTTCCATCCACCAGAAGACAAATATTTTACATTTACAATTACATAAATAATGCCCACTGCTAATACAAGTATTGCACCTGCAAAACGAATTATAGGTGGATTACTTTCATTTTCTGCCATTCTCATTCCCAGTATCAATAAAGAGAAATCAAATAAGCAGATTAACAGTTTCATTACTCCGAGACCAGCTGTCTCGCAACGATTTTCTTTTTTGTAAATTTCGTTGAATTTTTCTTTGTTGCTGATTGTTGTTTTCATAATTTTGATTTTTTTGTTTATTAAAAATTTATTTGGTTAGATTATTGAATTTTTCCAAATCACTTAAAAAAATAAGCTGAAAAAATCCAATAATCTAATGTCAAAAAATCAAAAACATGAGTATTTTCAAGGTGCAAGGTCTATATTAAGTATAGCATATTTAAAGTTAAAAGTCAAGGAAAACGTAATGGTTCAATAGCTTGGAATCACCTAAGGTTTTACAAACACAACAATCTAAATCTCCTTGCCAGTAGGACTCTATAAAGTTTTGAGATTAGTTAGTAGTCTATCTTTCACTGATAAGAGGATAGAGAAATTTGTATAAAAAAACCGTTGCACGTTGCACAACGGTTTTATAAAATTACTTTTCGTTATTTTCATCCTCCTCCTAATACCTTTAGCTTGTTTAAAAGTTTTGTATTTACTTCATATTCGCAGTTAATTTCGTTAACTATTTTTTGAACTTTTGCTTTTGTTTCATTATTCAATTCAGGAATAATGAGTTGCATTGCAATTACAGCATAATTAACACTGATTTGAGACAACAAACCAAATCCGTAAGCTCCGGCACAATTTACAAAAATTGCATTTGGATGTTTTCTTAAAAGTTTCTCAGCTTTTTTAATTAATTTCAGATAATACTTCTGAGATTCTTTTTCAGATTTAAGAATACTTTCCATGGCTTCAATGTTACTTTTAGTTAATTCTGCTTTTGGTTTAGTTGAAGTCTGTGCGTTTACTTTAAACATTAGTATTAAGAACACCAATGTTAACAAAATTAATTTCTTCATAATGTTTTGTTTTTATGTTTTTGAATATTTTTTATTCGCAAGACAACTGTCCAGCTCTTTAGAAACCAATTAATTTGACATCCAAGAAGCCAGACAAAAACAAAATATGGATATTTTTAAGGTACAAAATACTATGTAAATATAGCACACAGTAATAAAAAGTCAATAACTATTTTGCAATCGCAGTAGCCTCATCGAATTTGACGGAAAGGAGCTTGGAGGCTCCATCGGCGCCGACGGTGACACCATAAAGGACGCCAGCACGAGACATGGTTTCACGATTGTGAGTGACCACAACGAGTTGAGAACGCTTGGAAAGTTTTTCGAGCATATCACCATATTTTCTAGAATTTGCTTCATCAAGGGCAGCATCGGTTTCATCTAAGACTAAAAATGGTGGGGGGTTCACTTGCGACATAGCAAAAAGAAGCGCAATTGAAGTGAGTGATCTTTCGCCTCCAGAAAGGGATTGCAATTCTTTTACTTTTTTGTGAGGTAAAGAAACATTTATTTCAATTCCTTGTTCTGGTGGAGTATCATCGTCTTCTTCAACTCCCTCTTCATCGTCTGTTTTCTTTCTTTTTTGTTCAGTGACAATATTGAGAGACCCAGTACCTCCACCAAACATAAGTGCGAAAAATTCTTGAAACTCAACATTGATTTTTTTAATCCCCTCTTTAAACAAAACATCAATCTTTTCTTTTAAATCAGTCATCAAAGTACGCAAAGATACAATACTCAAAGACAAATCTTCCAATTCTTTAGCTAAAAATTGATCTCGCTCATTGGCTTCTTCAAATTCTTTCAATAAATCTCCTCCCCCACCAGCTCCGACATCTTCCAATTTTATTTTAATTCTCTCAATTCTTCTTCTGTTTTCTTCTTGTTTACTCTTATTAATTAATTCTTCCACAATTTCAAAATTCTTATAACTTAAAATTTCTGAACCAATAAAACCAGCACCTTCTTTTATTTCATTTTCAAAAATTTCCAGTTCTCGAGTCAAATTTTCTTCTTTTACTAAAATAATATTCAAGGCAGAAGAAAGTTCTCCGTATTTCACCTTAAAAGTGTATTTCTCTCTTTCTTTATCTCTATTTACTTCTATCTCTTGATTAATTTCATTTTTTAAATTTTCTATGGAAGTAAAAATATTTTTTTCTTCTAGTTCAATTTTATCTATTTCATTTTGCACTTCTCTTTCAGTATTTTTCAAATTCTCAATCTGTGAATCAGAAATTGATGTGTTGTCTGTTTGATTAAAATTTCTTGAAAATCTATTTAAAATATCTCGCACCTTCCCCAAAACTGGAGCAATGTTTTCCAATACATCGATATAGATTGCCTCTTCTAAATATTCGTTCATTTCTTTCAAGAAAGATTCTAATTCTTCTCTTTGAATTGAGACATTTTCTGATCTTTCTGGTTTAACTGTCCTTTTTTCTTCCATCTCGATCATTCCTTCGATTCTGCCGAGCTTACGTTCAAGCTCATTTTTAACCATTCGAATTTTAGAAATTTTCTCTTCTAAAGCTCGTAGATTGTTTGTTTTTTCATTTTCAATAACAAGATTGTCGTCTGGATTTGTAGAAATTTTTTCTTTGACAATTTCAAGTTCGGCTATGACTTTCTTCTTGTCAGTTGATAAACTTGTTTTTTCTTTTTCTAAATAAATACTTTCTTTTTTCAAATACTCGCGATAAAGTTCTAAAAGTTCAACTTTCATCTCTTTCGCTTTTTCAAATTTCTCTACTTGTTTTTTTAAAAAATTTAGATGCGGAGCATTTTCCCTGCGAAGTAATGAAACTTCTTTCATGTTGTTTGTCGTCCGCTCGAGCTTTCTTTCTGTTTCTTTTATTTTATATTGATAAATTTTAAGTCCGAGGGCATCTTCAACCATTTCACGTCTATCTTTTGGTAAGGCATTTAAAATTCTATCGGCCTCTCCTTGTGAAATGATATGGTGCCCAGAGGAACCGATATTGACCGAAGCCAGTAGTGCATTAATGTCCTTCAAACGAACTTCGGTGCCATTTAAAATATATTTATTTAGTCCATCAGCATAAACTTCTCGAGCAACAGAAACAACATCGTAATCTAAATTTATATTTTCACCATTTTCATTTTGAAGTTTAAAAATTTTATCTGCATTATCAAAATAAATAGCAACACTAGCTCTAGAACCTTTTGGTAAATATTTGGAACCTTTAAAAATAAGATCAGCCCCGGCTTTACTTCGCATTGATTTGATAGATTGTTCACCGAGAGCAAAACGAATAGCCTCCACTACATTGGATTTTCCAGAACCATTTGGACCGACAATACAAACTACCGGACTCTTAAAATCCAAGTTTGTTTTCTTGGGAAAAGATTTAAAACCATTAATTTCTAAGTTCTTTAAGCGCATATTAATCCAACCAATTTTTCATTTTTAAGGCGGCCATGGCGGCAGATTGTTCAGCCTCTTGTTTTGATTTACCTTTACCTTCAGCAATTAATTCTCCACCAAAATAAATTCCGATAGTAAAATGTTTGTCGTGATCCGGACCTGTTTCGTGCAGAACTCGATATGCTGGAGTAAAACCGACATACTCTTGAGCTTTTTCTTGAACTAAACTTTTTGCATCCCGCCATAATTTTTTAGAAACAATTTCATCTGTATGTGGCAAAAGCGTTTTGGTAATAAATTGATTAGCCACATCATAACCTTGATCTAAATACACCGCTCCGACATAGGCTTCGTAGGTATTAGCTAATATATATTGTCTGGCTTTACCAGTATCTTTGGTTTCGCCTTTCGAAAGTAAAAGAAAATCATTCATTCCAGCCTTATTTGCAACTTCGGAAATAATAATCGCGTTTACCAAAGCCGAGCGAAGAGCCGTCAATTCACCTTCAGCATAATTTGGATATTTTTTATAAAGAAAATCAGTCGTGATAAGTTCTAGCACTGCATCACCTAAAAATTCCAAACGTTCGTTATGTGAAAGCCCAGCTGAAGGATTTTCATTAATATAGGAACGATGAATAAAAGCTTGTTTCAATAAGTTTTTGTCTTTGAAAACTATTTTTGTTTTTTTCTCAAAATCTGCAAAGTTAATCATTTTTTTGTTTTGAAATTATTTCAATGGCTTTGGTAATAAGAGGAATAATATCGTTATAAATACGAAGTTCTGGAATTTCAGAAAGCTGAAACCAACGAGCTCCATCGAGTCCACCAGAATCTTTTAAAACTAATTCTTTATATTCACTCTCGGCTAAAAAGTAAGTCACTTTCTTTAAAATTTTTCCTTGCTCGGGATGTTTAGCGATATATTCATTTTGACCAAGTTTATTTTTGATAACAATGTCTAAGCCAATTTCTTCTTTTACCTCTCGAATTGTTGCTTGTTCTTCATTTTCTCCCTCTTCAATACTGCCTTTGGCTATCGTCCAATAACCGAAAACATCATGCACCATGGCAAAATAAAAATTGTTACCTTTTTTTGCATAGACGAGTGCCCCACCCTTTTTTTCTACTGGCAATTTTGTAATATCAACTGGCTCATCTAGTACTTTTTTCTTTTTACTTTTTTCATCTTTACCTGGTTCACCGATTTCTTTATAGACAGCTCCTAGGACACCATTCACAAATTTACTAGAATTTTCTCCACCAAAAGTTTTAGCCAGTTCGATAGCTTCATTGATGGCCACTTTCGGTGGCACTTGATTACGATCACTAAAAAGAAGTTCTACTAAGCCAATTCTTAAAATGTTTCTATCGACAACTGAAATTTTATCTATCGGCCATTCAGGCGCTGCCTTGCCGATAATCTCATCGATAACTTCACGTTTTTTGAAAACTTGTTCAGTTAAAGAATTCACAAAAGCATCGTCTTCCAAGCCTGGAGCGAATTCTTTTAAATTTCTATTTAATGCATCTTTTACTTCTTCATTAGTCCAAATCTTTTTTTCTTCCGAAAACAAGAAATCCCATTCAAAAAGGGTTTGTAGAACTATTGATCTGGAAAGGTGCCTGTTTGCCATAATTTAAAATTTTTTAAAAATTTTAAGGCTCTAGTTATTAGGCCTTAGGCTCTAGCTTTTTAATTTAGCTAATGCCTAACGCCTAGTTTCCTAATGCCTATTTCAATTTTGATTCTGCTTTTTTTGCTTTTTCTTTCTTTTGCTTCTTTTCTATCTTTTTGATCAAATCAATAACTTTCATTCCGCGGTAAAAACCACAAGCCGAGCAGACTGTATGCCCTTTTTTCAATTCTTTGCAATTTTCGCACTTCACAAAATTAGTGCTTTTTAAAGCATGATGTGAACGCCTGTTGGCTGTATGCGATTTTGTATGTCTCATTCGTACTACCATAATGAAGATAGTATACTCTTTTTATTTTAAAATGCAAATTATTTAAAATGTGATAATATAGAGAAGTATGGAAAATAATGATAAATTGCACAATTTAAGACACTCTTTAGCGCATCTATTAGCGGCAGCGGTCTTGGAAATTTATCCAGAGACAAAAGTGACCATCGGCCCAGTGATTGAAAATGGCTTTTATTATGATTTTGATCTTAAATCCCCCATTTCCGAAAAAGACTTTCCAAAAATTGAAAAGAAAATGCGAGAAATTTTAAAAACTTGGAAAGAATTTACAGTTGAAGAAAAAACTTTTGAAGAAGCTAAAAAATATTTTGGGGGTAACGAATACAAAACAGAATTGATAGATGGGTTAAAAGACAAAAATGAAAAAATAACTTTTTATACTTCTGGCTCATTTACTGACCTCTGTCGCGGTGGACATTTAGAAAATCCTAGCAAAGAAATAAAAACTGATGCTTTCAAACTCGACCGCATCGCCGGAGCATATTGGCGAGGAGATGAAAAAAATAAAATGCTTACCCGTATTTACGGACTCGCATTTGAAACAAAAGAAGAACTTGAAAATTATTTAAATTTGCGAGAAGAAGCGGAAAAAAGGGATCACAAAAAATTAGGACGTGAACTCGGACTTTTAATGTTCCATGAAACTGCCCCGGGTATGCCTTACTGGTTGCCAAAGGGTTTAATTTTATATAAAGAATTAGAAAATTACTGGCGGGTAGAACACGAAAAATTAGGTTATCAAGAAATTGCGAGCCCTCTCGTCAATAAAGCTGAACTTTGGAAAATTTCTGGCCACTGGGACCATTACAAAGACGATATGTTTATCGCTAATATGGGAGAAAATGAAATTTATGGCATCAAGCCGATGAATTGTCCAAATGCTATGATTGTTTTTAAATCAATGCAAGTAAGTTATAAAGATTTACCTTTGCGACTTTCTGATACTGATCGATTACACCGCTATGAAAGATCTGGTACTTTGAATGGCCTTCTCCGCTGTCGATCTTTTCAACAAGATGATTCACACAACTACATTACCGAGGAAATGATTGAAAGTGAATACGAAAATATTATGAAAATTTGTAAAGATTTTTACGGTATTTTTAATTTAGAATATAAATTTCGCTTAGGAACTCGTCCAGAAAGTTTTATGGGCGATATCGAAAGTTGGGAAAAAGCCGAACAAGCATTAAGGAATGTTTTAGAAAAATCTGGTAAAGAATATTCTGTAGCAGAAGGCGACGGTGCTTTTTACGGACCAAAAATTGATATTATTATGAAAGACGCTCTCGGCCGAGATTGGCAAATGGGTACAATGCAACTTGATTTTCAACAACCAAAAAGATTTGAACTCGAGTATACAGACAAAGATGGAAAAAAGAAAACTCCAGTTGTAATCCATCGAGTTATTTATGGTTCATTAGAACGTTTCATTGGTATTATTATTGAACATTTTGCTGGTGCCTTCCCCCTCTGGCTCTCGCCAGTGCAAGTTGTCGTTTTGCCGATTAGTGAAAAGCAAGGTGAATATGCTGAAAAAGTTTATAAAGAATTAAAAAATTCTGGCATCCGAACAGAATTAGATGCTTCCAATGAATCCTTGGGTAAAAGAATCCGCAATGCTAAAATGCAAAAAGTCCCCTACTTAGTGGTGATTGGTGACAAAGAAAAAGATTCTGAAACGCTAACTGTCGAAGGACGAAAAGAAAAAACCGAAAATATCACAACACTAGATTTAATCTCAAAACTTAAAAAGGAAATCTCTGAAAAGAGTTTGTAAAATATTATGCAAAAATTAACAAGCTTTGATAAAAAATGTTTTGAATTAGCTATTGATACTGCTAAAAAAACATTTAAACATAGAAATTTTCCAGTTGGTGCTGTCTTGGTTATTGATAATAAAATAATTGATGTAGCTGGAAATGAAATAAAAAAAGAAAAATCTTATGCAAACCATGCAGAAAATATGTTAATATACAAAAATGCTAAATTGCTTCATAAAGCCCACAACCAAAATAAAATTATAAAACTTTATAGCACTCTCGAACCATGTATCCAATGTTTAGGGATTTCAGTCACAAATCGTGTAAGTCAAATTTTTTTCATACAAAAAGACCCACACGGTGGTGCTTGTGATATTAAACATGATAATATTGGTGTTTGGTATAAAAAAAGATGGCCTAAAATAATACATTGCCCATACACTGACGAACCAAAACAATTAATGATAACTTTTTTTCATCAAGAAATAAAAAATGGACACATTAGGTGGCCAAAAATAATGTTGAAACTATTAAAGTAAAAATACATAGGCAATGCCTATGTATTTTTATAAATAATTAATTTCTATTCCAAGCTCTTTTGCTTTTTCATGTTCCCAATTTGCACCTGAAGATGATTCCCAATTTGGGATAAAATAAAATTTAGTAACTACTCCAGACTCAAATATTGGCAAATAAAAATCGTTAAGTATTTTTTTAACAAATTCTTTATCTGGTAACTTGTGATAAAAATCTAAAAATAATTTTTCAAAAAACATCTGATCAAAAACATTCAAACCTTTATTTTGCAAATCAATAACTGTATTACAAAAAAGATTTAAATTAGCTTCAACTGAACCTAATCCTCCAGTTTCTGCGATGGGTCCACAAACTTGTACTAAAGGTTTTGGCATTCTATCAATTATTCGTAGAGCTATCATATACAAATCGGCTATTGTTTTAGCACTATCTAAATCTTTATAATCTTTTTCTTCCCAATATTTTTTTGTTACCTCACTTAGTTTCATTTTTAGATATCAATATTTGCTAATTTAGCATTTGATTGAATGAAGGATTTTCTTGGAGGGACTTCGGAGCCCATTAGAATATCAAAAACTTTATTGGCTTCTTCGGCATCACCTATATCTACTTTTTTCAAAATGCGATGTTCTGGATCCATAGTTGTTTCCCAAAGTTCTTCCGGGTTCATTTCTCCGAGACCTTTATATCTTTGAATATGAATTTTGTTTGGTCGTTTTTTTATTTCTTCTTCGGCATCTGCTTCAGTTTCGGCTGTAGCAGTCTGATCATCTAAGTTTTCAATTTCACTCACATCGGCACCTTTGCCGACAATTTTATTTCTTTCTTCATCTGAATAGGCATAAGAAATTTCTTTACCTTTTTTTATTTTATAAAGTGGTGGTTGAGCAATATAAATATATCCCGCTTCAACTACTGGTCGAAAATACCTATAAAAAAGAGTAAGAAGTAGTGTCCTAATGTGCGCTCCGTCCACGTCGGCATCGGTGGCAATAATCATTTTATGATAACGCATTTTTGAAATATCAAAAGTATCTCCGATAGATGTGCCCATCGCAATCACTAAAGATTTAACTTCTTTTGAAGCCAGCATTTTATCAATACGAGCTCGTTCAACATTTAAAATTTTACCGCGGAGTGGCAAAATTGCTTGAGTACGTCTATCGCGACCTTGTTTAGCTGAACCACCAGCCGAATCTCCCTCTACAATAAATAATTCTGATTCTTCCGCACTTTTACTTTGACAATCGGCTAATTTCCCGGGCAAAGTCATCCCTTCCAAAGCACCCTTACGAAGCACAGAATCCTTGGCAGCCTTGGCAGCTTTTCGAGCTTTTAAGGCCAAAATTGACTTGTTTATGATAGATTTTGCGTCATCAGGGTTTTCTTCCAGAAAGCTAGCAAAAGCCTCGCCAAAGACCGTATTGACTGCACTTTGAGCCTCCACACTGCCAAGCTTCGCTTTGGTCTGTCCTTCAAATTGAATTTCAGGTAATTTGACAGAAATCACGGCGGTCAGACCTTCCAAGACGTCGTCTCCAGTAAAGCCTCCTTCGGAATCTTTCATCATTTCATTTTTTTTGCAATAAGTATTTAGAGTTCGAGTCAAAGAAGTTTTAAAACCAGTCACGTGTGTGCCTCCTTCTCCAGTGTAAATATTGTTGGCAAAAGGAATAATCCTATCGACGATATCATCGACA
Organism: uncultured bacterium; assembly: GCA_903888625.1. Lineage (GTDB taxonomy): Bacteria > Patescibacteriota > Minisyncoccia > Phycocordibacterales > UBA9973 > UBA9973. Next base: position 6,870 of record CAISUD010000045.1, on the reverse strand, counting down.
TATTGCAAAGAAACTTCGACAGCTACATTGTCCAATTCTTTTTGAATATAAAAAATATGATTGTGAATTGGCTTTTGAAATTTATTATAATATTTAATTAAAGAAATAAGTCCGCCTTCAAAATAAAAAGAAGTGGAAGGAAGTTCTAAACCTAATTCTCTAAAATAAAATACACTGCCATCATCAATCTTGCCTTCGTAGCCTCTCGCATCAATTATTAAAATTTTCAAACCTCGAACTAAATAAGCTTGCTGACGAATATGACTGACAATAGTATTAAAATCAAATTTAATTTCTTTAAAAATTTCTATATCTGGTTCAAAAGTAATGACCGTGCCATGCATTTTGGTAGAACCAACTTTTTTGACTGCACCTTTTTTCTTACCTTGTGAATATTCTTGAAAATAAATTCCGCCGTCTTTGTAAACTACGGCTCGACAAAAAACAGAAAGGGCATTCACCACAGAAGCTCCGACACCGTGGAGTCCTCCAGAGACTTTATATCCACTATTTTCTCCACCGAATTTTCCTCCAGCGTGCAAAGTCGTCATCACAGTTTCCAAGGCCGACACTTTTGTTTTTTTATGAATATCAACTGGAATTCCTCGGCCGTTATCGGCTACTCGAATCCGATTCCCTGGCAAAAGTACAACTTCAATATCATCACAAAAACCACCCATCGCTTCATCGCGAGAGTTATCAAAAATTTCCCAAATTAAATGGTGCAGTCCTTCCGGACCCGTTGTCCCAATATACATTCCAGGGCGACGACGAACAGGGTCTAACCCTTCCAAAACAGAAATATCAGAAGCATCGTAATGGTGTCCATTTTTAACTTCTTTTTCTTTAGCCATTCTATATATTATAGCAGAAAATAAAGCAAAAAACTACCTTTTTATCGAATTTCCCAACTTGAATTTTCACTTATTTTGTGGCTTATTTTAGCCATTATTTCACTTACTTCTTCATCAGTTAAAGTTTTATCATACGACTGAAAAACAAGTCTGAAGGCATAAGAGGTTCTGTCTTCCTTGGTAAAGGAATCAAAAATATATGGTTCACGAACCAAAAGCTCGGTCCCATTTTCAATCAGTATTTTTTTTAATTTATCTGAATCTTCCCCTTCAGGCACCCAAACTGCTACATCTCTTGAAATAAATGGGTAGACTGACCATGGTTTAAATTTCTTTCCAGTATTAGATATTTTTTCTCCAACAGGCAAGGCCTGTTCTTTTAACAGGTCTTGCCTGTTTAATTTACAAAATTCTTCTAACGTCATTTCTTTAAACTGATTTTTTTCATTATAGGCTACGTGCATTTCTTCTCTATCTTTGAAAAACACAGTCCCAATTTCAAAAATCTTTACTTCCGATAATTCCAATAGTGGTAAATTTATTTTATTTAATTTAAAACTTTCTTGTAATCCATCAGCTAAATTATTTCGCAAGAATTTTTTGTCTGATGCTGAAGCTAGAACTTCGACCTCTCCTTTATCTCGAAAAGTATAAGTCATCACTTCCGAATAACCATCTGCTAAAAATTTTCTGCGAGCCCAAAGCATTTTAGAAAAACCCTCAGCAATTTTTGTCTCAGTTTTTATTTCAGGTAATTTTTCTATTAATTTATCATAACCCAAAATTCGAATCACTTCTTCGGTTAAATCTTCTGGACCAACTAAATCAAGTCGTAAATATGGGATGTTTATTTCAAATTCTCCTGACTTTTCTTCGTATTCAAAATTCAATTTCTGCCAAACACTTTCTATTTCTTCTTTAGAAAAATCTGAACCTAATCTTTTGTTGATATAGTCTACTGAAACTACTACTGTCCTTGATTCTGATTTTTTCTTATAGACATCAACAATATCTTCCACTTCTCCCCCAGCTAACATTTCAATCATTTCAGAAATTGCTTGCATAGCTTTTTCGCATAGCTCTGGAGAGATTTCATTCTCGTATCTTTTTACAGCATCGGTATAAATGTTTATTTTTTTAGAGGTCTTTCTTGTCGTCGTTGGGTTAAAACTAGCAACTTCAATAATAATATTTTTTGTATTATTGTCTACTTCTGCCTTGGTCCCACCCTTGATTCCAGCAATTACCAATGGATCTTTTTCGTCAGCAATTACTAAAATTGACTCGTCTAAATTTATCTCTTTTTTATCAAGAGTTGTTAATTTCTCACCAACTTTGGCATTTCGAATAATTATTTTTGGGCTGGCTAATTTATCTAAATCAAAAGAGTGGATTGGCTGACCTAGATCAAACATTACAAAGTTTGTTGCATCAACAATATTATTAATAGATTTCTGACCAATAGCCTCTAGTCTTTCCTTAAGCCAAGCTGGACTTGGTCCTATCTTCACATTTTTAATAATTCGTCCCATATATCGTAAACATTTTTCGTCATTTACTTCTATCTTTAAACAAGTTTTCTTTGGTTCAAAATTTTTATAAACTTTGTCTTTAATTTTCAAATCAAAAATCATCGATATTTCTTTTGCAATTCCAAAGTGAGAAAGACAATCATGCGCCCTGTCTGGTAAAATTTTTATATCAAAAACCCAATCTTCTTTACCGAAGGTCTCGAGTTTATCGAGAGACTCTACTTCAAAAGAATGAAAAATAATTCCCTCAGAAATTTTTTCTGGTGCTGGCAACTTTTCTTCAAAATAATTTTGCAACCAATTGTAAGATATTTTCATTTTTTAAATTTGATTAAATCGTAAATCGCCGTGATAAGCTGGACGGATATCGGGCATCACATATTTTATAACCATCAATCTTTCAAGCCCTGGACCAAAAGCAAAACCTTGGTATTTATTCGAATCAATTCCACAATTTTCTAGCACTTTCGGATGCACCATCCCTGCCCCACCCATTTCAATCCAATTCCCTTTATATTTCAAATCAAACTCGATTGATGGTTCGGTAAATGGAAAGAAACTAGGACGAAAACGAAGATTCGTATCTTCCCCCAACATTTTTTTATAAAAATGCGACAAAATTCCTTTCAGATTAGCCATCGAAATATTCTCGCCAACCATCAAACCTTCAATTTGGTGAAACTGCATTTCATGGGTCGCATCTGTAGCTTCATTTCGAAAGCATTTACCTACAGAAATAATAGCAAAGGGTGGCTTCTTGCCACTCTTTGCAAATTCTTCCATATATCTAATTTGAACATTTGAGGTGTGCGTTCGTAAAAGCTTCCCATCTTCTCCTTTTATATAAAAAGTATCTTGCATGTCTCGAGCTGGATGATCTTTGGGGACATTTAAGGCATCAAAATTATGCCAAATATCTTCCATTTCAGGCCCCACCGCTACTTCAAAACCTAGGTCAATAAATACTTTTACTGCATCATTAATAACAATAGAAAGCGGATGCTCTCTACCTGGAGTCACAGATAAATCTTTTTGAATCTCTTTTGTCATAATTTATTATTATTTAAAATATATCACAAAAATGGCTTTTTTCCAATATTTGGTATAATTAAGGAATGAAAAAAATAAATAAAAAATACTGGGTTTTAACCATTCTATTGCTTATCTTTATTACCCTAGGCATCTATCTAGGCTGGCTAGACAACGGCCCAATCTTCTAATACACAGGCAACGCCTGTGTATTTTAAAAATGCCCAGTTTCAAGAAAATCTTTAGTTTTTTCAATTACAATTTTATTAAATAATAAATTGTTATGACACTCATTTACCAAAAGAAAATCAGACATTCCATTAAATTTTGTTTCATTTACGAAAACTTTTCCATCAGAATTCTTTGCATTTGTAATAAGATTAGTGATATATAATTCTGGAAATAGAAAAGAAAATCTTTTGTTTCCAGCAATAACTCCAATATTTTTTGGTAACTCAAGCTCTAATATTTTATCTTTATTTAATAAAAAATCAAAAACGATTTTACCTAAAAATAAATTACCAATAAATTTAAATTTAAAAACTTTCTCCAAAATTTTAGATCCTTGATTTACTGGTCCAACCTCTACCACCCCCCCCACCACACAATTTCTTCTTGAATAAAAAATCCTGAAAATAATAGCACCAAAACTAGAAGTGATAAAATCTGCTTCTTCTATCTTGTTTTTAATAATGAAATCAAGTAAATAATTTATCTGAGATTCTAAAGATTTTTGACAAGAATAATCAAAATAAAAAACATTGTAACTATCCTCCAAAGAGGCTATTATTTTATTGAATTGTTTCTTCTTTTGAGCAAGCCCGTGTATTATTATTAAATTTTTCTTTTCTTTTTGCATAGTTATTTTAAATATTATTGCCCAAAAGTCATAAAATTTGAACTCTCATATTTTTTAACACACTTATTAAATATTTTTATAGAAAGCCAAAACCAAAATACTGACAAGATAATAATTAAAATTAATTTACTTACAGAAACATCTCTGACTATTTCGACAGGGATAGTACCCACTAAAAGTGAAGGGACAATAAACATAAAGAAAACTCTCATTAACCCGTGAAATGCACCACCGTTGAATAAAGAAGGGGTAAGAAAAAAATTAAAAATTCCAAGTGTCACTTGATCAGAGTCTGTAAATAAAAAACTGGTTGAATGAATAATTATAACTAAAGATAAGAAAATAATTGTTGCAATTATAATAAGAAAAATAATGAGTAAAACTTGGTATAAAGTTGCTTGAATTAAAATTCCATAAAAAATTAGACAAACGGCGCCAAAAATCATATCGCCCACAGCAGATGAACCAAAAGAAGAAGTTGCAATTCTAACAAGTAAATTTTTTGGGGAAAGCAAAAAACGATCAAAAGACCCAGAAGAAACGAGGTCAGGAAGTCTTCTAAGCCCATCTCCTACTGATAAGACTATCCCAAAACAAATTGTTGTAAAACCTAATAAACCTATTATATCCGCAGCCGTCCATCCATTAATAACACCAACTGTTTTAACAAAAAATACCCAAATTATAATGAAAGCAGTATTGTTAATAGCCATACCAAAAACATTCATTAAAAAACTCGTTTTTAATTCAGCACTATTTTGTAAGTTCTTTTTTATCGCATATAAAGCGAATTTAATTTCTTTCATAAAATTTAAATAATTAACCTCCATTTACAGAAACTTTTTTCTTGGCCCCTCTAAACATTAAATAAAGAGTGAATCCCAAAATTATAATCCAAAAAAACTGAATACTAAATAATTCATACCAATTCACCTGCCATGATTCATAGACACTATGTGTTAAAAACTGAGATGCTCCAAACGGACTATATAAAGCAATCTTGTACATAATAAGAGGAAATAAAGCAACGGGTAAATAAGATCCACCAAGAATCATCACAGCCTTATCAACAATCCAAAAAACTGGATTTATATCTTGTATCCAAAAAGCAAGAAGTCCTACAATTCCATATAAGATAAGGGAAAGAACAACTCCACCTAAAAATATAAATGGTACTGTAAAAAGAAAAATGGAAGAAGTAAAAGTACTAGGAAAACCTATCGCTAAATAAAGAGACAGCCCACCAACTATTGTAATAATAATGAATGAATATAACCCTAAACCTATCTGCCACCAAAATCTATAAAACATATAAGATATTGGTTTACTAAATAAAACCTCAACATTTCCAGTTTTAACATCTTGCATTATATACTTGGAAATACTTCTCAAGCCTAAAATCATAAAAGAAAAGTAAAAAAACATACTCCATGCAGCAGTTACAAAAGTCGTATTATTTATTGATCCACCATTAATTTTAAAAACATAAGAATAAAGAATAATTAATACTCCAAATCGTGCGACAACAGAAAGAGTATCCACTATTAATCTTTCTGGATAATGCATCCGATCTTTTGTAAGTGTTTTTAAAATTTTACTTGGTAGACGAATTGCTTTCATAAATATGCCTAATTACTGTTTCAAGTTCTGTATTATATACATCAATATCTTCGACCTCAAAAATATCAAGTAGTTTTTTTAATGCTTCTTGTACGTTTATTTTATTTATATCAACCCTAACTGTTAACTTATTTTTTTCTTGTAGAGAATATTTTATACCAACTGGTAAATCTGGAAAATTATTGAAAAAAGTTTTTGGGATAAGATCAATATTCTTTTCAATCAAAAAAGATTTTGCTAAATCTGCCGTTGGTAAATCTTTTACCACTACTCCATGATTAATAATCATAGTTCTATCACAAATTGATTCTATATCACCTACATCGTGTGAGGTCAAAAATATTGTAACTTTTTCTTCTTCATTTATTTTTAATAATAAATCCCGAAGAGCCTTTTTTGCCACAATATCAAGACCAATAGTTGGTTCATCTAAAAAAATAATTTTGGGCTTATGAATTAAAGAAACAGCAACTTCTGCTCGCATTCTTTGGCCAAGTGAAAGTTTCCTAACTGGTTGATCAATAAACTCAGTTAAATCAAATAAAGCTATAAGTTCTTTTGTTCGTTCTTTAATTTGTAAATTAGACATATCATACATTACCCCAAAAAATTCAAAAGAATCAGTTAATGGTAAATTAGGTAGTAGTTGAGAACGTTGTCCAAAAACTGTGCCAATTTGATAGGCTAATTTCTTTCTATTCTTCGATGGGTCCAATCCCAAAATATTTATACTACCAGAAGTTGGAAATAAAATACCAGTAAGCATCTTAATGGTAGTCGATTTCCCAGCCCCGTTTGGCCCAATAAAAGCAACTCTTTCGCCTTCTTTTACTTCAAATGAAATATCTTCAACAGCCTTTATGTTTTTTTTATCACTAGAAAACAAGTTTTTAAACCATCCAGCGTTTTGCTTTTTTACTTGAAAAACAAAAGACTTGCAAAGATTCGATATTGTTATTACATTTTTTTCTGAATT